>DATBEM010000045.1:0-87132 GCA_036276115.1 Trebonia sp. | reverse complement strand
CCGGCGGCCGGGACCGGGACGCCGAGCCAGTCCGCCGCCTCCCCCAGCGCGCCGGAGGGCAGTTCCTCGCCCCGGGCCAGCGGGCAGCCGCCGGAGGTCCACTGCGACAGCCGGGCGGCCAGGACCGCCAGCGGCGCGGTGCGGGCCACCGCGGCGAGGCCGGCCGCCGGGGGCAGCAGGACGCCGGGCAGCCGGGCGGGCAGCCGCAGCGCCCGGCGGGCGTCGCCCGGGGCGGCGCCCCGGGGATGCGGGAACGTGCCGAAGTCGCCGGCGGTCAGCATCGGGTTGTGGGCGATGAGCCAGCGGTCGACGTCCTCCTGCTCGCTGGCGCTGAGCGCGTCGGCGAGGATCGCCGTTCCCGCGCCGGTGACCTCGTTACCCGCATATCCCGCCATGTCCGGAAAGCCTAGTGGCCTGCGGGTTCCCCGGCCTGCCAACCGGATGGGAGCACGTTAACAATTTGGCGCTGGCGCCGGGGCGACCGCCGGGGGTCGCCGCGGCGCCAGCGCCGTGCACGCGGGAGCGGGCCGCTCAGCCCTGGGCGCGCAGCGAGCGCAGCACGTACTGCATGATGCCGCCGTGCCGGTAGTAGTCCGCCTCGCCGGGGGTGTCGATCCGGACGACCGCCTGGAAGGACTTGCCGCCGGCGGTGACGGTCACCTCGGCCGGCGTCGTCCCGGAGTTGAGCTCCTCGATGCCGGCAACGGAGAACTCCTCGGTGCCGGTGAGGCCGAGCGACTCGGCCGACTCCCCCGGCTTGAACTGCAGCGGGAGCACGCCCATGCCGATGAGGTTGGAGCGGTGGATGCGCTCGAACGACTCGACCAGGACCGCCCGCACGCCCAGCAGGGCGGTACCCTTGGCCGCCCAGTCGCGCGACGAGCCGGACCCGTACTCCTTGCCGCCGAGGATGACCAGCGGCGTGCCGTCGGCGATGTAGGCGCGGGAGGCGTCGTAGATCGACATCTCCTGGCCGTCCTTGACGGTGACGCCGCCCTCGGTGCCGGGCGCGAGCTGGTTGCGCAGCCGGATGTTGGCGAACGTGCCGCGGATCATCACCTCGTGGTTGCCGCGCCGGGACCCGTAGGAGTTGAAGTCCGACCGCTCGATGCCGTGCTCAGTGAGGTACACCCCGGCCGGGGCGGTGGCCTTGATCGCGCCGGCGGGCGAGATGTGGTCGGTGGTCACCGAGTCGCCCAGCTTGGCCAGCACCCGGGCGCCGGCGATGTCGGTCACCGGAGCCGGCTCGGCCGGCATCCCCTCGAAGTACGGGGGGTGCCGCACGTAGGTGGAGGAGTCGGCCCAGGGATAAGTGTCGCCGTCGGGAACCGACAGCCCGCGCCAGTTATCGTCGCCGGCGAACACGTCGGCGTAGTCGCGGGTGAACATGTCGGCCTTCACCGAGTCGGCGACGACCGCGGTCACCTCCTCCGGCGACGGCCAGATGTCAGCCAACAGCACCGGCTTGCCCTCGGCGTCGGTGCCGAGCGGCTCGCGGTCCAGGTCGATGTCCATCGTCCCGGCCAGCGCGTAGGCGACCACCAGGGGCGGCGACGCGAGGTAGTTCATCTTGACGTCGGGGTTGATGCGCCCCTCGAAGTTCCGGTTGCCGGACAGCACCGACACGACGGTGAGGTCATTGTCGTTGACGGCGGCGCTGATCTCGGCCGGCAGCGGCCCGGAGTTGCCGATGCAGGTGGTGCAGCCGTAGCCGACCAGGTTGAAGCCGAGCTTGTCCAGGTAGGGCAGCAGGCCGGCCCGCTCGTAGTAGTCCATCACCACCTTGGACCCGGGCGCGAGGGTGGTCTTGACCCACGGCTTGCGGGCCAGGCCCTTCTCGACCGCCTTCTTGGCCAGCAGGGCGGCGCCGATCATCACGAACGGGTTAGACGTGTTGGTGCAGGAGGTAATCGCGGCGATGACGACGTGCCCGTGGTCGAGGGTCACCTCGGGGCCGTCCTCCATCGTCACCCGGACCGGGTGGGTGGCGCGGGACTCGTCCGGGGTCTCGGGGTCCGAGGCCGGGAACGAGCCGTTGGACGCGCCGGTGTAGGCGGGCAGCGCGTCACGGAACGCCGGCTTGGCGTTGGCCAGCTCGATGCGGTCCTGCGGGCGCTTGGGCCCGGCGATGGACGGCACGACGGTCGACAGGTCGAGGGTGAGCTCCTCGGAGAACTTCAGCTCGCGGGCCGGCTCGTGCCACAGGCCTTGCGCCCTGGCGTACGCCTCGACCAGCTCGACCTGCTCAGCCGGGCGGCCGGTCAGCCGCAGGTACTCCAGCGTGGCGTCGTCGATCGGGAAGATCGCGCAGGTGGAGCCGAACTCAGGGCTCATGTTGCCGATCGTCGCCCGGTTCGCGACCGGGACCGCGCTGACGCCGTCGCCGTGGAACTCCACGAACTTCCCGACCACGCCGTGCTTGCGCAGCATCTCGGTGATCGTCAGCACCAGGTCGGTGGCCGTCGTGGTCTGCGGCAGGGTGCCGGTCAGCTTGAAGCCGACGACCCGGGGGATCAGCATGGAGATCGGCTGGCCGAGCATGGCCGCCTCGGCCTCGATGCCGCCGACGCCCCAGCCGAGGATGCCCAGGCCGTTTTGCATCGTGGTGTGCGAGTCGGTCCCGACGCAGGTGTCGGGGTAGGCGGCCGACCCGTCGGCCGCCACCATGACGACCCGGGCCAGGTGCTCGATGTTGACCTGGTGGACGATGCCGGTGCCGGGCGGCACGACCCGGAAGCCGTCGAACGCCTGCTGGCCCCAGCGCAGGAACTGGAACCGCTCGACGTTGCGCTCGAACTCCAGGGCCACGTTCCGCTCGAACGCGTCGGGGCGCCCGAAGACGTCCGCCACGACCGAGTGGTCGATGACGAGCTCGGCCGGGATGAGCGGGTTGATCTTGGTCGGGTCGCCGCCAAGGGCCTGCATGGCCTCGCGCATCGCGGCCAGGTCCACGACCGCGGGCACGCCGGTGAGGTCCTGCAGGATCACCCGGGCGGGGGTGAACTGGATCTCGGTGTCCGGCTGGGCATCCGGGTCCCAGTTGCCGAGGGCGGTGATGTGCGCGGCGGTGATGTTCGCGCCGTCCTCGTTGCGGAGCAGGTTCTCCAGCAAGACCTTGAGGCTGTAGGGCAGGCTGGCGGACCCAGGGACCGCGTCCAGCCGGTAGATCTCGTAGTCCTTGCCGCCCGCCGCTAGCGTCGCGCGGCTCCCGAAGCTGTTGGCAGTCATCGAATCTGAGCCTCCTCGCCCATCGTGGTGTTGCGCCCCGTCCTTCGTCCCCGCCACAACCTACAGTATCTCGATATCAAGGTACTGCGCCGGGGGCAACCTCGGGCGTGCGTAAACCCTCTTCCGGGCGACGATTCCATCACGAGCCCGGCCGCTCGCCCGGGGACGGCCGCGAGCGCGGCGCGCCTCTTGCTGTTATCAGGTGCGGGTGGGTGCGGCGGGAGGGATTACCCTGGGCGCGATACTGCCGTGCGCCTTGTGCCCGTAACCGAAGAAGCCCGATGACCAGCTCGCATTCCTCTCTCCCGCGCGTGGCCGTGTTCACCCTCGGCGGCACCATCGCCATGTCCCGGCCGCCCGGCGGCGGCGGGGTGACCCCCGCCCTGGGCGGGCGGCAGCTGCTGGCGGCGGTGCCCGGCCTGGCCGAGGCGGCCGCCACCGTGGAGCTGCACGACTTCCGCGCGGTGGCCAGCGGCTCGCTCGCGCTGGCCGACGTGGCCGAGCTGGCCGGCGCGATCGGGGCCGCGCTGGCCGGCGGCGCCGGCGGCGCGGTCGTGGTCCAGGGCACCGACACCCTGGAGGAGACCGCCTACCTGCTGGACCTGCTGCACGCGGGCGACGAGCCGGTGGTCGTGACCGGGGCCATGCGCACCCCGGCGGCGGCCGGGGCGGACGGCCCGGCCAACATCCTCGCCGCCGTGCAGGCCGCCGCCAGCCCGCAGCTGCGGGGCCTCGGCTGCGTGGTGGCGTTCGCGGACGAGATCCACGCCGCCCGGTTCGTCCGCAAGGCCGACACCACGTCGGTGGCGGCGTTCACGTCCCCGGCGGCCGGCCCGCTCGGCCGGGTGACCGAGGGCCAGCTGCGGCTGCTGACCCGCCCCGCCCGCCGGTTCACCCTGGCCGGCGCGGGATTCTCCGGGGCCGCGCTGTCCGGAGCCGGGCGGTCCGAGGCCGGGCGGTCGGAGGCAGAGCCGTCGGAGGCAGAGCTGTCGGAGGGCGGGCCGTCGCGGCCGGTGCGCACGGCCGTGGTGCCGGTGGTCCTGGGCGACGACGGGGAGTTGCTGCGGGCGGCCGCGGGCCGCTTCGACGGGCTGGTCGTCGCCGCGTTCGGGGCCGGCCACGTGCCCGCGGCCACCGTCCCGGCGCTGGCCGCGCTGGCGGCGACGGTGCCGGTGGTGCTGGCGTCCCGCACCGGGGCGGGCGCGATCCTGGAAGCGACCTACGGCTACCCCGGCTCGGAGCAGGACCTGCTGGCCCGGGGGCTGATCAGCGCCGGGTTCCTCGACCCGCCCAAGGCCCGGCTGCTGCTGCACGCCCTGCTGGCGGCGGGCGCCACCCGGGCCCAGATCGCGGCCGCGTTCGCGGCGGCCTAGTTCCCGCTCGACGTCCGCGTGCAGCAGCCGCCCGGTCCGGGGCGTTGAGCAGCCATCTCGTCAGTCAGGTCGGGCCGGCGGCACTGCGGCCAGGTGGCCACCGCCCCCGATCGCTGCGACGATGGGGCGATGAAACGTATCCGGGGCGGGTGAGGCGGCATGGCGACTAACCATGCGTGGCTGGCCGCGCTGCCGGCCGAGCTGGGCCGGCAGCGGCGGGCCCTGGCCGAGCTGGCCCGCTGGTGCGAAGGCTGGCCGCTGGCGCTGGCGCTGGCGGTCGGCTGCTCGCTGGGGCGCGGCGCGGCGGACGCGCTGTCCGACATCGACGGCGCCCTCGGCCTGGACGCCCCGCCCGGCGAGGCTGGCGCCGCGACCGTGGGGATGATGGAGGCCCGGGTGGCCGCCGCCTTGCCGGAGCTCGGCCCGGTCGTCGACGTGCTGCGGCACCAGGTGGAGCGGCCCGGCCAGCACATCCGGCGGGTCTTCGCCCAGTTCGCCGACGGTACCCAGCTGGACCTGGCGATCTTGGCCCTGGCCGGCATTGAGGCGCGGCACGCGGGCGGCGGCGCGCCCGACTTCGTCTGGCTCTACCGGGCGGACGGCGTCGCCGGGGACGGCCTGGCGGCGGGCGGCCCGGTAGCCGACGACGCGAGGGTCGCCTACGCGGTCACCGGCGAGCAGGTCCGGGAGTGGGCGTTCCTCGGCTGGTGCGCGCTGATCGACGCCGACAAGTACCTGCGGCGGGGGTCGGCGTGGGAGGCGCACGCGCGGCTGGAGGAGGCCCGGAACCACGTCTGGGCGCTGTGGGCGGCCGCCCGGGGCGCGATGTACCCCTGGCACGGGCTGTCGCAGGTCCTCGACCAGGACCCGGCCGACCTCCCGCCCGGCATCGAGGCGACGGTGGCCGGCCTGGACCTCGCCGCCTTGCGGGCGGCCGCCCGCGCGTGCGCGAGCGTGCTCACCCTGGTCAGCCGGGCGGCCGCGGCCCGCCACCCGGCGAGCCTCCCCGGCGCCATGGGCGCCTACGTCACCGCCGCGCTCGCCCGCGACCGCTGACCGCCGCGGGCGCCCCGGCCCGGCCAGCCCGCGAGGCTGTCACCTGCCGGAGAGCCGGGCGCCCGCTCAGGTCAGCCGGGGGACAGGAGGCAGAACTCGCTGCCCTCGGGGTCGGCCAGGACCGTCCACGGGACCTGCGCCGGGCTGAGGTCGACCAGGGTGGCGCCGAGCGCCTGCAGCCGGGCCTGCTCGGCCGCCGGGTCGTCGCCGGGGTAGGGGCGGACGTCGAGGTGGACGCGGTTCCACCCGGCCTTGCGGTCCGGGGTGCGCAGGAACTGCAGGTACGGGCCGACGCCGGCCGCCGAGCGCAGGACCGCGTGGTCGTCGGCCACCTTGCCGACGGTCCAGTCCATCGCCTGGCCCCAGAAGCGGGCCATCGCCCGCGGGTCGGCGCAGTCGACCACGACCGAGGCGACCGGCCCGGTGTCGGGGTAGAGGCTGTCCAGCACGCAGAACTCGTTGCCCTCGGGGTCGGCCAGGACCGTCCACGGCACGTCGCCCTGGCCGATGTCGGCCGGGGCCGCGCCGAGGTCGCGCAGCCGGGCGACCAGTTCCGCCTGGTGGCCGGCGGAGCGGGCGGCGAGGTCGAGGTGCACCCGGTTCTTCGCCGTCTTCGGCTCGGGCGAGGCGACGAGGTCCAGGACGACGGCGACCGGGTCAGGGTAGTGAAAGCCGGGCGGCTCGAGGTTGGTCACGCCCGGCCCCTCGCTGGCGGCTTCCCAGCCGAGTGCCCGCGCCCAGAAAGCACCCAGCGCGGCGTCGTCGCGCGCCTTCATGTTGACCTGCACCAGCCGCGTTGCCATGCGACGAGGCTAGCGGCACCCGAAGGGCGACGACGTCCCCGGCCGAACCCGCCAGGTGATCACCCGGCCCACGCTAGCTGTACTGTCCAGGCAAGGCGCCGTCCGTAGGCTACGGGCGGGCCGCAATCGGCCCGGAACGACGAACGAAGGCAGGTCAGGCATGCGTTTCGCCCTGAAGACACGGCCCGAGCACCAGACCTGGGATGAGCTGCGCGACATCTGGGTCGCCGCCGATGACTACCCGGCCTTCGAGTCGATCTGGAACTGGGACCACTTCTACCCGCTGACCGGCGACCTGACCGGGCCGAACTTCGAGGGCTGGACGATGCTGGCCGCGATGGCGCAGGCGACGCACCGGATCCGGATCGGCTGCCAGGTCACCGGCATGCCGTACCGGCACCCGGCGGTGCTGGCGAACATGGCCGCCACCGTCGACATCATCTCCGGCGGCCGCCTGCACCTGGGCCTGGGCGCGGGCTGGAATGAAATGGAAACGGCCGCCTACGGCATCCCGCTGCCGCCGCTGAAGGAGCGCTTCGACCGGTTCGACGAGGGCGTGGAGGCGATCACCGCGCTGCTCTCGCAGACGGTGACGGACTACGACGGGCAGTACGTCCAGCTGGCCGGCGCCCGGTGCGAGCCGAAGCCGGTGCAGCGGCCCTACCCGCCGATCACCATCGGCGGCAAGGGGCGCAAGCGCACCTTGCGCACGGCCGCCCGGTTCGCGGCCGAGTGGAACGGCGCCACCCGCGACCCGGCCGAGTACGCCGAGCTGAAGGAGGTGCTGCGCGGCCACTGCGCCGACGTGGGCCGCGACTTCGGCGAGATCACCTGCTCGGCCATGGTCTTGATCGGCGACGACGGGGACCTCAGCGGCCTGGCGGAGACGGTTGCCACCTGGCAGGGCGCCGGGGCCGACCTGATTAGCCTGGGGCTGCCGCTGCACGCGGAGCCGGAGCTCCTCGCGCGGCTGTCGGCCGTGGTGGAGCCACTCGCCTAGCGCGGGCCCGCGTTCGGGCGAGGCGGCCGGGCCGGTGACGATGACGTTGCCTGCTGGAGCCTTTCGTGCAGGGCGCGGCTGGCGTCGGCCATCAGGGGCGGGACGCCCAGCTCGGTGAGCATCGCGGCGGCGGCGCCCATCTCCGCGCCCCGGCGGACGGCGTGCTGGCGGGTGCCGGACGCCACCCGGTCCACCGTCTCGGCACCTGAGCGGGCCAGCTCCTGCCCGATGTGCTCGCGCAGCCAGTCCTCGAGGCCAGCCGCGCGGGCGGCCTCGAGAGCCTCCACGATCGACGCGGCCATGCCCTTGTAGAACACGCTGCGCAGCAGCTTGCGGGTGGCGGCCAGGCCAGCCGGGCCGTCGAGCACCTCGACCCGGGCGCCGAGCGCGGTGAGCTGCCCGGCCACCTCGGCGGCGGCGCCGCCGCTGGCCAGCATCGGGACCCTGATGCCCTGCCCGGGGACGGGGGACATCATCGCGATGTCGGTGACCGCGATGCCATGGCGCTCGCCCAGCGCGGCGAGCTGCTGCTTGACGCCGGGCGAGGCGGTGTTGAGGTCGGCCCAGCGGGCGCGGCCGCCCTCGATGGCCCCGGCGGCGGCCGCGAGCGCGCTGAGGGCGGCCTTGGCGCTGTTCACGCTGAGGACGAGGCCCGCCCCGGTGGCCGCCTCCGCCTCGCTGCCGGCCGTGGTGAAGCCGGGCGCGCCGGCCAGGCCCGCCGGGCGCGCGATCGCCGGGTCGTAGCCGCGGACGGTGGCGCCGGCCGCCAGCAGGTCACGGGCGAGCAGCGAGCCCGCCTCGCCCAGCCCGAGGACGGCGATGACGGGGGCCGCGGCCGCCGGGGCGGTGCCGCCTGAGGCACTGCTGCCCGGGCTGGTGCTATCCGGGCTGGTGCTACCCGGGGCGGTGCTGCCCGGGCTGGTGCTACCGGGGGCGGTGTCGTCCAGGGCACCCTCGTCCGGGGCACGGCCGTCTGGGCGGGCGGTCATCGGGCACTCCCGGCGGCGGCGTCGGCCTTGGCGGGCGCGGGCGCGGGGGCCGGGGCGGCGGGGCGGGCGGTGAGCCCGGTCCGGGTGGTGAGGTCGGTCCTGAGCTCGTCGAAGTAGGCGCTGATCAGCTTCCGCTGCCTTTCCAGGAGCTCCTCGAAGTGCCGGTCAAGGCCAGCGCCGCCGATGGCCTCGGCGGTCTCGTAGAGGTCCTTGAGCCGCGCCAGCGAGTCGGTCCCGTCGCCGGCCAGCAGGTCGTAGTCGATGTGCAGCAGCCCGGCGAGCTCGGGATGCTGGTCCGGGGGCGGCTCGAAGGCGCCCCGGGCGGGCTCGGGGGCGGGGCCGCTCGCGGGCGGCTCCTCGGCCTCCGCTAGTACCTCGCCGCTGGCCTGCGCGGACGCGGGGGCGGCGGCCGGGGCGGGCGCGGGATCGGTCCCCGACGAGGCCGGGGCCGACCCCGCATCGGCGGGCATGGTCGCGGCCGGGGCGGGCGCCGAAGCGGTCGCGGACGAGCCCGCCGGGGCGTTGTCGCGGCTGGCAGCCGGCGCCACCGGGGTCGCGGGAACGTGGCCGGCCGGCGCGGTCGCCGGCTCGCCGGCGGTGGCCACCGCGTCGCCCTCCGCGGGCGGCTCCGGGGCCGTGGCGGCCAGCGGCCCGGGCGGGCGGGACGGCGCGGCCGGGCGGGACGGGCCCTCCTCGCGGATGACGTAGGCGTAGCTGCCGCCATTGACCGACTCATCCTGGTCATCCAGCTTCGGGTAGGCCGGGGCGGGGTCCGGCGCCGGGTAGGCCGCCCCCGCGTACCAGCCCGAGGGGGCCTGCGGCGACCCCGGGTAACCCTGGCCGGGATGGCCGCCGGGGTACTGCCCCTGAAGGTAGGCGGCCTGGGCCTGGGCGTCCGGCCCGTAGGGCGGCTGGGCGTACGCCTCCGCCGCCGCCGGGTACCCGGGCGGGTGGCCCGGGCCGTAGCCGCCCGGGCCGCCGGGGTAGGAGGCGTCGCCGGGGTAGGAGGCGTCGCCGGGGAACGGCTGGCCGCCGTAGCCCTCGCCGCCGGGGTAGGCGGCGCCATGGGGGTAGGCGCCGCCGCCGGGGTAGGGCTGCTCGGCCTGGTAGGCGCCACTGCCGGGGTGGGCGCTGCCGGGGTGGGCGCTGCCAGGGTAGGCACCGCCGGGGTACTGGCCGCCGCTGGCGGGATAGCCGTTGGGGTAGCCCTGCTCACCGGGGTAGCCGTAACCCGGCGGGTAGGCCGCCTGGGCCGCCTGCCAGTACTCGGCGTCGTACGGGGCCCCGTAGCCGGGAGCGCCCGGGGCGGGGCCGTAGCCCGGGTAGCCGCCCGGCCCGGGATAGCCCGGGGCGGCGTAGGCGGCTCCGGGCGGGTAGCCGTCGGCTGGGTAGCCAGGCTGGTCCGCGGGCGCGGCCGGGCCAGCGCCGGCCTCGCCGGAGGCGTCGATCAGCTGGCCCGGGGCGTAGATAAGGCTGGGCGTGATGACGCCATCGTCACCGTCGGGGTCGCTTTCCCCGCCCGGCGCGCCGGCGGACGGCGGCGTCCGTGGGGGCATCGTGCTGGCAGCGGCCGACGGCGCCTCGGGCTGGCCGGTCCCGGGCTGGCCGGGAGCGCCGGAGGGCGGCCCGGCGGCCGGGCCTCCCGGGCCCGCCGGAGCATAGGGACCAGCCGGGCCGTACGGGGTGGCGGCGTAGCCGGCGTTGCCGGGATCGGCCCCGTACGGGCTGCCGCCATAGGGGGCGCCGTAGGCTCCGGCCGCCGGCGCGGCGCCCGCCCCGTAGCCCGGGGCGGCGGCACCGTAGGCGGCCGCCGCCGGGGGATTGGGCGGCAGGCCCGGCTGCGGGCCGGGCGGATAGGGGCCGGGCGCGGGCTGGCCCGGGAGCGGGCCCGGCCCCGGCGCGCCCGGGGGGAACATGCCCGGGTCGTGGGGGGCGGCGCCCGGGGGCATGGCACCGGGGCCTGCTCCCGGCAGGTAGGGCTCAGGCGGGTACCCCGGGACCGCGCCGGGATCCGCGACGGGGTAGCCCTGCCCCGGGAAGGGCTGCCCGGCCGGGTGCGCCATCTGGTGCTGCTGGCTTGCCTGGTACTGCTGCGCTGCCTGGTATTGCAGGCCTGCCTGGTACTGCTGTGCCGCTTGATGCTGTGCCGCTTGCTGCTGTGCCGCCTGCTGCTGTGCCGCCTGCTGCTGTGCTGCTTGATGCTGAGCCGCTTGATGCAGCTGAGCTGCCTGGTACTGCTGAGCGGCTTGGTACTGGTCGGCGCCGGCGGCTGGCTGCCATTGCCCGTTCAGCCAGTAGCCAGCCGGGCCCGGCGGTACCTGGCCGTTGTGGACCGGTCCGGCGTAGCCCGGGTGCGCGCCCAGGTCCGGGCCTGCCTGCCCGGCGGCCCCGAGTCCGGGCTGCCCGTCACCCGGTTGCCCGGGGGCGGGCGGCCACTGGCCGGGGCCGCCCATCGGCTGTCCGGGCTGCGCCTGCGGCCAGGCGCCCGGCTGGGCCGGGGGATAAGCGGGCGCCTGCTGGGGGTGCTGCGCGCCCGCCGGGGCCTGCTGCATCTGGGCCTGCGCCTGCAGCTGCGCGTGGACGGCCTGGGCGTGCAGGGCCTGGGCCTGCTGGAGCTGGATCTGCGCGAGCTGGGCCGGCGTGAACTGGCCAGGCGCGTACTGCGCCTGCTGGAACTGCCCCGGCGGGTACTGGCCGGCCGGGTACTGAGCCTGCGGGTACGAGGCTTGCCCGTACTGCCCTGGCGGCGGCTGCCCCTGCTGGTGCGGTGCCTGCTGGTGCGGTGCCTGCTGGAGCGGTGCCTGCTGGTGCGGTGCAGGCGAGTACGGGCCGGGCACGGGCTGGCCGGGCAGCGGCTGGCCGGGCGATGGCTGGGCCTGCGGGTACGGGCCGGGCGGGAACTGGGCGGGCGGGTACTGCGGCTGCTGCCAGGCGCCCGGCTGAGCCTCGTACTGCGGCTGCCCGTACGGGGACTGCGCGGGCTGCGGCGCCCCGTACGGGGACTGAGCGGCCTGGGCTGGGTCATACGACCAGGATCCCGGCGGCGGGTAGGCCTGCCCGGGCCACTGGCCCGCCGCCAGGCCGGCTGCCATCGCGTCGCCAGCGGCCGGCGCGGTCGCCGCGCCGCTGGCGGGACCGGCCGCCGGGCCGTCCGGGACGCCGCTCTCGGGGCCGGCCGTCATGTCGCCCCCCGCCCCGGCGGGCGGGCCAGACGGCGCCGCCCCGGGTTAAGGTCTGTCCTGGCGATCAAGAACAGCGGCTCGGCCGCTGAGTTGCGTGGAGAATTTGCATTAGCTGGAAGACTTGCACCGTATCCGGTGCTTTTCTTCCACCTAGTGCCGGCTGACATAATGCTGGCCGGCATCGCGCCCGCTGCGATCTCTTCGGTCGACGTCCCGTCCATTGCCGTCCCGCCCGCCTTCCCCGCCGGGCTGAACCGGTCTATCGTGCTTGCCCTGACAGCGGCTTCAGGCATGGCTGGCCCCTCCCCCGCGTCCTGTCCTACCTAGGAAGCGTAAGCCAGCCTCGCGACTCCGGGTCCCGAACGTGACGAGAAGGCACTATTCACCGCGTTGCGCGCCGTCATGGCTACTCATCGTGATGACAAGGCGGCGCGGCCAGCAACGGGGCCGGGGTCACGCCTGGGGCCGGGGTCAGACCTGGGCGAGGACCTCGGAGGCGAGGAGGTCCAGGTGGTCGAGGTCGGCGAGGTCCAGGACCTGGAGGTAGATGACCGCGGTGCCCTCGGCGGCGAAGGCGCCGATCTTGTCCACCAGCTCGGCGGGCGAGCCGGCCAGGCCGCTCGCGCGCAGCTCGCCGAGGTCGCGGCCGATCGCCTCGGCCCGGCGCGACAGCGCGGCCGGGTCCTTGCCGCAGCAGGCGACCTGGGCGGCGCTGAGCGTCAGGGACGACGGGTCCCGGCCCGCCGCCGTGCACGCCGCGCGGACGCGCGCGTACTTCACGGCCGAGTCGGCCGGGGTGGAGAAGTTCGCGTTGAACTCGTCGGCGTAGCGGGCCGCCAGGGCCGGGGTCCGCGTGCGGCCGCTGCCGCCGATGATGACCGGCGGGCGCGGCCGCTGGACCGGCCGGGGCAGCGCGGGCGAGTCAGTGACCTGGTAGAACTGCCCGTCGTAGGAGAAGGTCGACCCCGGCTCGGTGGCCCACAGGCCGGTGATGATCGCGAGCTGCTCCGCCAGCCGGTCGAACCGCTCGCGCACCCCGGGGAACGGCACGCCGTAGGCCTGGTGCTCGGCCTCGAACCAGCCTGCCCCGAGGCCGAGCTCCACCCGGCCGCCGCTCATCTCGTCCACCTGGGCGACGGTGACGGCCAGCGGGCCCGGCAGCCGGAACGTGGCCGACGTCACCAGCGTGCCCAGCCGGATGCGGGACGTCTCGACCGCGAGCGCGGCCAGGGTCGCCCAGGAGTCGGTCGGGCCCGGCTCGCCCGGCCCCGGCCCCATCTTCAGGAAGTGGTCGGAGCGGAAGAAGGCGTCGAAGCCGAGGTCCTCGGCCGCCTTGGCGACGCGGCGCAAGGTGGCGTAGGAGGCGCCCTGCTGGGGCTCGGTGAAGATCCGCAGTCTCATGCCCACCATCCTTGGCCCGCCCCGCCCGCGCGCTCCGGCTTGCCGTCGATAGAAGCCGACCATCGTCGTAGCGGTGCGATGGCGACTAGTGCGCATCGAGTAGGGTACAAGCGTGTCGATAGGTGACGAAACGGACCCAAGAGCGTACATACGCCTCGCCGCGGAGCTCCGGAAGCAGATCGAGGAGGGCAAGCTGCCCGCGGGCAGCCCCACCCCGTCGATCACCACGCTGACCCAGGACCACGGGCATGCCCGGCAGACTTGCGCCAAGGCGCTGCGCCTGCTGGTGGACGAGGGCCTGCTCATCAGGTACCCCGGCCTCGGCTACTACGTAGCGGGCAGCCCCGGTGACCCGAAGCCGGAGAACCCGGCCAAGGGCAGCGCCGACGGCGCCTGACCGGTCGCTCTTCCTTCCTTAATACGTTACGCGCCAACGGCGCCGGGCCAGTCCCCGCTGCGCGTCCCCGATCAGGGGGCGGGGCCGCGGGGACTTCCGGCGTACCCGCGGACGGCCTGCCCGGCCCCCGCCTGGCCAAGGCCGCCCAAACCGCCATCAACCTTCCGCTCCCTTCGTTCGTACTTGAAGGGGGGACGCAGACGGGAGGACCGGGATGGAAGACGCGGGCGGCGGGCCCGACCCGCAGCCGGTCGCGGTGCTCGAGCACCTGCTCGCCACCCGCGGCGACCGGCTGCTGCACGCCGCGGTCCTGCTCGCCGGCAGCCACGCCGACGGCGAGGACCTGCTGCAAGCCGCCCTCGAGCGCGTCTACCGGCACTGGCGCCGCATCGACGGTGACCCCGAGGGGTACCTGCGCCAGACCCTCTACAACCTCGCGGCCGACGGCTGGCGGCGCAAGGGGAAGCTGCGGGCCAAGCTCGGCCTCCTCAGCCAGCCCGAGGCCCAGCCCGATGAGACGGCCATCATCGACCGCCGCGACCAGTTGCTGCGGCTGCTGCGCGAGCTTCCGCCCCGCCAGCGCACCGCGATCGTCTTGCGCTACTGGGAGGAGCTGAGCGAGGCCGAGGCCGCGCGGCTCATGGGCTGCTCCCCCGGCACCGTCAAGTCCGCCGTCTCGCGCGGCCTGCAACGATTGCGGGAGCTGGGCGAGCACGACTCCATCAACGGCACCCCGCAGGCGACAGGGAGGGCGTCATGACCATCGACACCGGCATCGAGGAGCACCTGAAGTCACAAATGGGCCGGGTCTCGGTGCGCCTGCGCCCTGACCTGGCCCAGGTGGCCTACCGGGCGCATCGCCGGCACCGGGCGATCTCCCGCTCGGTCGCCGCCGTCGCCGCGGCGGCGGTGGTGGCGGCCAGCGGCACCGTGGCCGCGCTGGCCACCACCCGCACCGCCGCCCCGGTCGCCGGGGGACCGGGGACCGTGCTGTCCAGCTACGACGTGCCGCTGGCGTCCGCCCGCCCGGCCGCGCCCGCCAACAGCCTGACCGCGGCCGTGGCCACCCAGGAGATCACGTGGGCGCGGACGGCCTATCAGGCCACCCCGGCCCGCTACAGCGCGGTCACCAGCACGTTCACCTTCGGCTCGACCCAGCGCGTCATCGCCTACGAGCCAAGCGGCACCCCGTACCAGGACACCGGCTACACGCTGACGGCCGGCCCCGCCCCCGCCGGGGCCTCCCTGCGGACCACGGTCGACTACGCCACCCGGACCTGGTCCGCGGTGACGGTGGCGAGGGCCATGGCCGCCGCGGGCGACCAGGCTCCCTGCACCGTCGCGGCCAGCCAGGGCCTGGCCAGCGTCACGTTCGCGGGCCACCCCGACGCCAGCCAGCTCCTGGGCTGCCCGGGCCTCACGGCCAGCTACGGGCAGCACGTCGGGGGGACCGCCGCCGTCAAGGTCAGCGACAAAGTCGGCGGGACGCTGTGGATCAGCGCGGCCGGCAGCCTGCCCATCATGCTGATGGTGGCGCTGCCGGCCGCGCAGCGCAAGCCGCTGCCCACCGGGGGCACGCCCGTCAGCTACACGACCGAGTTCGGCTACCTGCCAGCCAGCAGGCCGAACGTGGCCCACCTGGCGGCCTACGTCCCGCCTGGCTTCCCCGGGCTGGACCAGGGCCTGGCAGCCGGGGCGTGGACGGCCTACCCCGACGAGGCGCAGACGCGCCGCTACCTGGCCAAGACGGCGACGCATTCCACGTGATGGGTCATCGGGAACGCGTCGAACGCGCGCAGCCCGTCCAGGGACCAGCCCCGGGCGAGCAGCAGGCCGATGTCGCGGGCGAGGGTGGCCGGGTCGCAGGAGACGTAAGCGAATCGCTCCACGCCCGACTCGCCCGCTGACAGGTACCCGATGACGGCCCGGTCCAGGCCGGTGCGAGGCGGGTCGGCGACGACCAGCCGGGCCGGCGGCAGCCCGGCCTGGCCGGACTCGCGCCCGCGTCCCCCGGCCGCGCGGGCGGCGGTGGCCACGTCGCCCCGGTGCACCCGCGCCCAGCGGTACTCGCGCAGGTTATGCCGGGCGTCGCGGACGGCCGCCTCGTCGGACTCCAGCCCGATGACGGTGCCCTGCGGACCGACGGCGGCCGCCAGGGCGCCCGCGAACAGCCCGGCCCCGCAGTACAGGTCGAGCACGCTGTCGCCCGGCTTCGGCTCCAGGGCCGCCAGCACCGCCGCCGTCAGGGTGTCGGCCGCGGCCGGGTGCACCTGCCAGAACGCCCCGGCGCTGACGCGCCAGTCCCGTCCGGCCGCCCGCTGGGTCAGGTAGGGCCGACCACGGACGGGCGTGAGCTTACGGCCATCGCGGGCCAGGACGGAGCCGGCGGGCAGCCCCGCCACCTGCTCCTGGATTGCCGCTTCTTCACGGGTCCTCCCCCGGCCCGGGGCCGCCTCGCGGCCGGTCCCGGGCCCACCGCGGCCAGGCCGCTCGCGGCCACGCCGCTCGTGGCCGCCGCGCACGACGATCACCGCGGTCTCGGGAACGCCGGCCGCACCGCCCGCATCCGCACCGCCCTCCTCCGCACCGCCCTCCTCCGGCCAGCCGGCCGCGGCCGGGTCGCCCGGCTCAGCTGGAATCGCGGGCGCGACGGCCGCCTCGACCGAGGTGGCGCCGGGCCAGCGGCGGCGCGGGATGCCCAGGTCGCGCAGGCCGGGGTGGGCGATGAGGCAGTCGCCGATGTCGATGACCTCGTGCGAGCGGTGCGCCCGCAGGCCGGCCAGCCCGTCGGGGCCGACCGCGAACTGGACCCGGGTCCGCCAGCCGAGCCCGGCCGCCTCCTCGCCCGAAGTGGCGTCCTCGCCCGCCGCGTCCTCGCCGGCCGCGGCCGGGCCGGCGTCCTGGCCGTCGGGCGGCAGGGCCTCGACGGTGACGGCGCGGTCGACGCCCGCCAGGCGGCGCAGCTGCTCGCTGACGACGGCCGCCTTGAGCGCGCGCTGCGCGGGCAGGGTGGCGTGCTGCCAGTCGCAGCCGCCGCAGCCCCCAGGGCGCGCGCTCGGGCACGGCGGCTCGACCCGGTCCGGTGAGGCGTCCAGGATCTCGACCGCCTCGGCCCGGGCGAGCGCGCTCGTGACTTCAGTCACCCGTGCCCGGACCAGCTCACCGGGCAGCGCGTGCCGCACGAACACCACCGGCAGCCCGGGTGGCCTAGCGACGCACCAGCCGCCGTGAGCAACGCCCTCGCACCGAAGCTCCACGAGCTCGCCAGGGGTAAAAGTCACCAGATGGTCCCTCCTTGATCTTGGGTCGCATTCTCCCATCTAAGGGCATACCTTTGGCGAGGCGTCGGATCAGACGCCGCCACGGGCTTGCTTTCACACCGCGTACGTTCATACACGGCGAACTTTGACAGATCGCGAAAGGACTGGTCGTGCATATCGTGATCATGGGCTGCGGGCGGGTCGGCTCGACGCTCGCGCACATCCTGGAGGACCGGGGTAACTCGGTCGCCGTGGTTGACCGGGATCCGGATGCGTTCCGCAGGCTGCGCCCAGCGTTCAAGGGCGACCGGATCACGGGCATGGGCTTCGACCGGGAGGTCCTCGCGCGGGCCGGGATCGAGCGGGCGGACGGCTTCGCCGCGGTCAGCAGCGGCGACAACTCGAACATCATCGCGGCCCGGGTCGCCCGCGAGACGTTCGGGGTGGAGAAGGTCGCGGCCCGCATCTACGACTCGCGCCGGGCCGAGGTCTACGAGCGGCTCGGCATCCCGACCGTCGCCACGGTCCGCTGGACGGCCGACCAGATGCTGCGCAAGCTGCTGCCCGACGGCTCGGAGCCGCTGTGGCGGGACGCCAGCGGCAAGGTGGTCCTGACCCAGGTGAACGTCGGCCCCACGTGGATCGGGGAGCCGATCAAGGCGCTGGAGATCGCGGCCGGGGTGCGGGTGGCGTTCCTGGACCGGATGGGCCAGCCCGTGGTCCCGCATTACTCCACCGTCTTGCAGGAAGGCGACGTGGTGCACGTCATCGCCATGGCGGGCGAGCTGGACAAGGTCGCGCGGGCCTGCGCGTCGCGCGAGAGGGGTGCTCACTAATGCGGGTGGCGATTGCCGGGGCGGGCGCGGTCGGCCGGTCCATCGCGCGGGAACTGCTGGAAAACGGCCACGAGGTGCTGCTGATCGACCAGTCGCCGCGGGCGATCAAGGTGGACAGCGTGCCCCGGGCCGAGTGGCTGCTGGCCGACGCGTGCGAGATCAGCTCGCTGGACGACGCGGGCCTGGACCGGTGCGACGTGGTCGTCGCGGCGACCGGCGACGACAAGGTCAACCTGGTCGTGGCGCTGCTGGCCAAGACCGAGTACGGGGTGCCGCGGGTCGTGGCGCGGGTCAACCACCCGGGCAACGAGTGGCTGTACAACGAGTCGTGGGGCGTCGACGTGGCCGTCTCCACTCCCCGGCTGCTGTCGGCCCTGGTGGAGGAGGCGGTCAGCGTGGGCGACCTGGTCAAGCTGATGACCTTCGGCCAGAGCGAGGCCAGCCTGGTCGAGCTGACGATGCCGGCCGACGCGCCGCTGGCGGGCCAGCAGGTCGGCGCGATCTCCTGGCCGGCCGACGCGGCCCTGGTGGCGATCTTGCGCGAGGGACGGGTCCTCGTCCCGCAGGCCGAGGACCCGCTGCAGGGCGGCGACGAGCTGTTCTTCGTCACGACCGAGGACGTGGAGGGCGACCTGGCGCGGCTGTTCGACGAGCGCCCCGCTCAGTAGGCGGCACAGCTCACTAGCCAGCACAGTGCGGTAAACGGCACGGTGCGGTAGACAGCACGGCGCGGTAGACAGCACGGTGCGGTGGCCGACCGGCCCCGCCGGGGAAGCTCCCGGGCGGGGCCGCCGGCGTCCTAGCGGGTCTCGGTGATCTCGGGGCCGCGCTCGAACGGGTTGAACTCGCTGGGCTGCTGGTTTTGCTCCTCGGCCGCCTTGGCCTGCTGCTCGGCCATGGCCTGCTGCGCCTCGGCGGGCAGTCGCAGCTCCAGGAGGTCCTTGGGCGGCATCGGGTGGTCACCGCGGACGACGACGACCTCGCGGACGACCGCCTCCAGGGGGGCCGCGGCGGCCGGGTCGATGCTGGCGGGCCCCTGGAACAGGCAGCGCAGGAACCAGCGGGGCCCGTCGACGCCGGCGAAGCGGACCGGGACGATGCCCGCCCCGGGCTGGCCGGGCTGGGCAGGGACCTGCACTAGGAGCTCGGTCCCGAACGAGCCCTCGCGCTCCTCGCTGCGGCCGCCGACGCCTTCCAGCTCCCCGACGATCCCCTCGCGGACCTCATCCCAGACCGACTCCCGGCGAGGGGCCGCGAACGCCTGCAGCTGCAGCTCGCTGCCGCCGTGGCGGACGAGCACCCAGGCGCCCTGCTGCTCGGCCAGCACCAGCTGGATCTCGTAGTCCGGGGTCACCGGGACCAGCAGGCTGCCCAGGTCAACGCGGGGGATGTCCGGGTAGGAGTCGCCCGCGTCGTAGGGACCGCGGCCCAGCTCGGGGCCGTCCGCGCTGGCGGCGGCCGGGTCCAGGTCGTCGGCCGTCTCCGGGCCCGGCGCCTCCACGGACCGGTCGCCCCGGCCCTGCCTGTGGCTCCCGCTACGTCGCCGACCGAACACTGCTCATCTCCTCCACTCCGGCGTGACCGCCGGTTGACCCAAAGCCGCCCGCGCCCCGCACGGACCCGGGCAGGGAATCCACCTCGACGAACGATACGCATTCCACGCGCTGGATGACGAGCTGGGCGATCCTGTCCCCGCGCCGGAACGAGACCGCGTGCCGGGCGTCGGTGTTAAGCAAGGTGACCTTTATCTCGCCACGGTACCCGGCATCGACAGTACCCGGCGCGTTGACCACCGTCACGCCGTGCCGGGCCGCCAGGCCGGACCGGGGATGGACGAAGGCGGCGTAGCCGTCGGGCAGCGCGACCGCGATGCCGGTCGGCACGAGGGCCCGCTCGCCCGGGGCCAGCTCCACGTCCTGGGTCGTCACCAGGTCGGCGCCGGCGTCGCCGGGATGGGCGTAGGCCGGCAGCGGCACGCCCGGGTCCAGCCGGGTGATGAGGATGTCCACGGGCGGGTCACGGTCCTTCCTGGCCGGGCGGGCCCGGCGGCTCGGCATCGGGCGCGGGCGGGCCCGGGGGCTCGCCGATGGGCACCGGCGGGTCCGGCGGAACCTCGGCGGACTGCCGGAGGGCGGGGATGAAGCGGGCGAGGGCGGCGGTGATCGGGACCGCGACGACGGCGCCGGCGATCCCGGCGACCACGCCGCCGACGGCCAGGACGAGGATGACCGCCAGCGGGTGGAGGTGGACCATCTTGCCCACGATCTGCGGCTGCAGCAGGTGGCCCTCGAGCTGGTTCATGAGGACGAGGACGCCGAGCACGATCAGGGCCGCCACGACCCCCTTGGCCGCCAGCGTCACCACGACCGCGACCGCCCCGGCGATGAGCACGCCGACCAGCGGGATGAACGCGGCCAGGAACATGAACAGGGCGATCGGGACGGCCAGCGGCGCGCTCATGATCGTGAGCGTCACGCCCATCACGACCGCGTGGATGGCCGCGACCGCGACCGTGCCCCGGACGTAGTACTCGACCGAGGTCCAGGCGGCCTGCCCGGCCCGGTCGACCCGCACCCGGTTGGCCGGGCGCATCCGGTGGATGAGGAAGAGCCAGATCTGGCGGCCGTCCTTCAGCAGGAAGAACGTCACGAACAGGAAGAGCACGGCGCCGGCGAGCGCCTCGGCCGCGATCCGGCCACCGGTCAGCACGGTGCCCTCGACGATGGACTGGTGCTGGCCGAGGTACTTCACGATGCCGCCGGAGGCGGTGCCAAGGTTCCCGGTCTTCAGGTGGAACGGCGGCCCGGCCAGCCAGGACTGGATCTGCCCGGTCGTGTGCCGCCACTGGGCGACCAGGGCCGGGTACTCGGCCTGGACGCGGGCGGTCGCGAGGGCGGTGGCCCCGGCCAGCACCACCACCGCCAGCAGCAGGGTGCACCAGGTCGAGGCGAGGGCGGGCAGGCCGCGCCGCCGCAGCCGGGCCTCCAGGGGGTGCAGCAGCGCGGTGAGCAGCAAGGACGCCGCGCAGGGGACCACGACGATGTAGAGCACGCCGGCGATCCGGGCCAGGATGTAGACGATGACGGCGAGCAGCAGCAGGCGCCAGCCCCAGGCGGCGCCGGTCCGCAGCCATCGGGGCACGTCCCCCCGGCTCTCGGGCGAGACGGTGTCCTCGATCGAAGCCCCCTCCGGCAGCGGCAGGGTCCCCGGGGCGCCGCCCTCACCGGCAGCGCCGCCCTCACCGGGAGCGCGGCTGCCCCCGGCCGTGGCCCGCGGCCAGGCCAGCCAGCCCGGGCGCGTGCTCCCGGCTCCCCGCCACACCATGGGTCCATTGAACCAACTACGGTGGAGTGCATGGGCTCTAACCGCGAACAGGCGCGCGATACCCGGTACCACGAGCGGCTCTGGGTACCGGTCGCCTACTGGGTGCTATCGGTGGTGGTCATCGCGCTGCTCGGGGCCGAGGTGTTCGTGGGGTTCAGCGTCGCGGTGGCGGCAGGCGTCTACGCGGTCTTCGCCGTCGTGGTGGGCGGCTTCCTGCTCGCGTGGGGCCGGGTACGGGTCGAGGTGGCGGACGAGGTGCTGCGGGCGGGCCCGGACGAGCTGCCGCTGACGCGGATCGGCGAGGCGATCGCGCTCGATCCCGCGCAGACGAAGGCGCTGAGCGGGCCGCGGGCGGACCCGGCGGCGCGCCTGCTGCTGCGCCCCTACCTGAAGCAGGCGGTCTATATCGGGCTGGCCGGCCCGGACGCCGGCGTCCCGTACTGGCTGGTCGCCAGCCGCCACCCGGACGAGCTGGCAGCGGCGCTCACGAGCCGCCCGGCGCCCGTGGGATGATGGCGCCTGTTACAGCCAGGTGAGCGCGGGACGAGGAGAGAAGATGGGGAAGAAGGACGCAGACGGCAATAAGAAGCTCGTGGCGGCGCTAGCGTCGGCCGCCGCGGTCTTCGCCGTGCGCAAGCTGCTCACGGTCGGCTGGCGCCGGGCGACCGGCAAGACCCCGCCGAACCCGGCCGACCCGCAGGTCCGCCTGCTGGAGGTCGTCGGCTGGGCGATCGTGGCCGGGGTGAGCGTCGAGGCGACCAAGTTCCTGACGGCCCGCCTCACGGGGCGCCGGGAGCTGGCGGCGGCGGACGCCGCCGACGTGGCCGGCTCCTAGCGGGCTAGCCGCCCGCAAGGCCGCAGCGGGCAGGGCGGGCGGCTCCCTGGGACGCCGCGCGGCCCGGGGACGACGCCCCCGCTGCCCCGCGGCCGCCTCGCGCGGGACCGGGCCCCCGCGTCCCCCGAGGGCTGCCCCTCGCCAGGACGACTCCCTGTGCCCGGTGATCGCGCGACCCGGGGGCCCCGGTGCGGGAGCGCGGGACCCTGGCCCAGGGGAAAAGCCCCCTGAGGTCCCCGTGAGCGCTCCCGGAACCGGGCCATCAGAGTGCGCACTCGCGGCAGATAAGCTGCCCGCCTCGCTCCTCCGCTAGCTGGCTGCGGTGGTGCACCAAGAAGCAGCGTGAACAGGTGAACTCGTCCGCCTGGCGCGGGATCACGCGAATCGAGAGTTCCTCGTTCGACAGGTCCGCCCCGGGCAGGTCCAGGGACTCGGCGACGTCGTCTGGATCAAGGTCGATCGTGCTCGACGACTTATCCATCCGACGAGCCTGCAACTCCTGGAGGCTGTCCTCTGTCAGGTCGTCGTCGGTCTTGCGTGGGCTGTCATAGTCAGTAGCCATCTGGGTGACCCATCCCCCTCCGTATGTGATGCGCGGTGGCTGCGCGGGTGTAACGCTCGGGAAGCCGTAGTTGTGCCCGATTCCGGCGGGGAATTCTGCCACGTTCCGCCCGTGCGTGCACGCAACTCACGATTCGCGGCCGCCGTGTCCCCCCGGGACCGTGCTTGGCCGCAGGTAAACCTCCCATACCGGCCTGGTATTCCGCGCGAGGATACCGTTACCCGTACCCAGCCGTAGCCCGTTCGCTAACTTGCGCCCCTTACTCATCTCGCTCGGGCCGCAGGGCCGCCAGGACGGCGCTCAGTTCCACGAACAACGGCTGGGCGGCGGCGATCGTCATGGACCCGCTGGGCGGCCCGGACAGGCCCGCGACGACGGCGCCCGCCTCGGCCGCGACCAGCGCGCCGGCGGCGTAGTCCCAGTAGTTGAGGCCGCGCTCGTAGTAGGCATCCAGCCGCCCGGCCGCCACCGAGCACAGGTCGACCGAGGCCGAGCCGCTGCGGCGGATGTCGCGCACGCGCGGCAGCAAGGCGGCGGCGACCTCGCCCTGGACCTTGCGCCGGGCCGCCAGGTAGCCGAAGCCGGTCCCGACGAGCGCCCGCGCCAGGGGCGGCCCGGGCCGGGTCGCCAGCCGGACCGGGGCGGTGCCCGGGCCGCCGGCAACGTAGGCGCCCCCGCCGGCGGTGGCGGTGTACGTCTCGCCCCGGCGGGGCGCGTGCACCACCCCGGCCACGATCTCGCCCTCGGCCTCGGCGGCGATCGACACCGCCCAGTCGGGCAGCCCGTACAGGTAGTTGACGGTGCCGTCGAGCGGGTCGACGACCCAGCGGATGGCGCCCGCCGGGACGGTCCCGTCGCCGCTGGCGCCGCCCTCCTCGCCGAGGATCACGTCGCCCGGGCGGGCGGCGAGCAGCCGCTGGGCGATCAGCTCCTCCGAGCGCCGGTCCATCTCGGTCACGACGTCGGTCGGGCTGGACTTGGTGGCCGCGACCTCGACCCGCTGGGCGCCGGGCAGCAGCAGCTCCCCGGCCTCGCGGGCCACCGTCACGGCCAGCTCGAGCAGCCGCGCGGGCGTGCTCATGAGCCCTCCTCGCTGGCGCTCGTCGGCCGCATTCGCGCGCCCGCGGTTGTCTCCCGGGGGGCGACCCCCCGTATCCCCGATCCGCGCCCGCTGGGCAAAAACCGCCAGCTTAGCGGGCGCTCCTCGACGGCGGACCTGCTCGTGCGGTCGCTCACTGGGTCTCCTTGGTCGCGGCCGGGTGGCCGGGGCGGGATGGCGCCTGGTAGCGGCAGCAGTCGGCCGGGCAGTCCCCGGCGGCCGGGCCGAAGCCGCCGAGCCAGGCCGGGGCGGTGCCGGCCTGGCGCTCGAGCACCAGGTCGGTGACCATCGCGGTGAAGCGGGGGTCGGCCATCGGCGCCGCCGCCCGGGCGAGCGGCAGGCCGAGCTCGCGGGCGACGCCGGCCGCCTCCACGTCGAGGTCGTGGATGACCTCCATGTGGTCGCTGGTGAAGCCGGCCGGCACCAGGACGGCCCCCGGGGCGCCCTGCCGGGCAATGGCGGCCAGGTGCTCGCTGACGTCCGGCTCCAGCCAGGGCACGCTGGGCGAGCCGCTGCGGCTCTGGTACACCAGGGCGGACGGGGCGCCGGGGGCGGCCCGCTCGGTGATGAGCCGGGCGGCCTCGGCCAGCTCGGCCGCGTAGCGGCCGCCGGCGAGGCTGGGGCGGGCCGTCCCGGTCGCGGGGCTGCCGCTGGTGGCGGCCATCGCCACCGGGACGCTGTGGGCGGTGAAGACCAGGTGCGAGCCAGCGGGCACGCGCGCCAGGGCGGCCGTCGTGGCGTCGGCGAACGCCGTGACGAAGCCAGGGTGGTTGAAGTAGGGCCGGACCTTGTCGATCCGGGGGGCATGCGGGCCGACCGCCGCCCGGGCGCGCTCGATGTCATCGCGGTACTGGCGGCACGCGGAGTAGGAGCTGTAGGCGGAGGTCACGAACGCGACCGCGCGCCGGACCCCGTCGGCCGCCATCCGCGCGACGGTGTCCGCCAGGTAGGGCTGCCAGTTGCGGTTCCCCCAGTACAGCGGCAAGGTAATGCCGCGCTGCCGGAAGTCCGCGCCCACGGCGGCCAGCAGCTCCCGGCACTGGGCGTTGATCGGGCTGACGCCGCCGAACGCCTGGTAGTGCCCGGCCACGTCGGCGAGCCGCTCGTCGGGGACGCCCCGGCCGCGGGTGACGTTGCGCAGGAACGGCAGCACGTCGTCGGGCCCCTCGGGGCCACCGAACGACAGCAGCAGGAAGGCGTCATACTCGGATGCGGACATGGCTCCCAACCCTACGTGGGCGTACCGCGGCGGGCGGGGCGGCCCCGCCGCCCCGCCCGTTCCCCGGAGCGGAGGACCGGTCGCGAACCGTACGCAGCGCTATAAACCGCTTGAACGCTCCGATATCGTCGTGGCCATGGGACCGCGGACGCGATGACGAGTGCCGGTGAGGCGGGCACGACATCGCGGGCCACGCGGTTCCTGCTGCCGTACGCCGAGATCTTCCGCATCCCCCGGGCGTGGCGGTTCTCTGTCGCCGGGATCATCGGGCGGATGCCGATGTCGATGGGCGGCCTGGGCATCGTGCTGCTGGTCTCCGCCTCCACCGGCCACTACGGGGTAGCGGGCAGCGTGTCGGCGGCCTCCGCGCTCGGCGTGGCGGCCTGCGCGCCCCAGGTCGCGCGGCTGACCGACCGGTACGGCCAGGGGCGGGTGCTGCCGCCGATCGCGGCGGGCTACGCGGTGAGCGTGATCGGGCTGGTCCTCGCGGTGACGCTGCGGGCGCCGGACTGGACGTGGTTCCTGCCCGGGACCCTCGCGGGCGCCACCATGCCGTCGCTCGGCCCGATGTCGCGGGCGCGGTGGAGCGCGCTGCTGGCCGGCTCGCCCCGGCTGCACGCGGCGTTCTCGCTGGAGTCCGTCGCGGACGAGGTGTGCTTCGTGGTCGGCCCGGCCGCCGTCACGATCTTGTCGACCCAGGTGCACCCGGCCGCCGGGATCGGCGCGGCGGCGGTCTTGGGCCTGGCCGGTACGATGTGGTTCTCCGCCCAGCGGGCGACCGAGCCGCCGCTGGCCGGGCTAGCCCCGGAGACGGTCACCGGGGCGGGCACGAACGCGGGCGGGGCGGCGGCAGCGCCAGCGGGCGCGGATGCTGCGGCCATCGATACCGCGGGCACTGATACCGCGGGCGTCGGCCGGGCTGGCCCGGCCCCCGCGGCGGGCGGGCGCTGGGCGGGGCGGCTGGCCGCGCCGGCGCTGGTGGTGATCGTCCCGGCCTACTTGTTCCTCGGCTCGATGTTCGTGGCGGTCGACCTGAGCACGGTCGCGTTCGCCACCGCGCTGGGGCACAAGCCGCTGTCGGGCCTGATCCTCGGGGTGTACGCGCTGGGCAGCGCGACCGGGGGCCTGTGGTACGGCTCGCGCACGTGGCGCCAGCCGGCGTCCCGGCGGTTCACGGTGACGCTCGCCCTGACCGTGGCCGGGGTCTGCACGTTCTGGGCGATGCCGAACCTGGTGCTGCTGACGGTGCTGATCTACCTGTGCGGGATGACGATCGCGCCGACGCTGATCGCCGGCTACAGCATCATCGAGTCAACCGCGCGGCCGGGCCGGACGACCGAGGCCATGTCGTGGCTGTCGACCGGCATCGGCATCGGCGTCGCCTGCGGCTCGACGGCGGCCGGGTTCATCCTTGACGCCCTCGGCCCCCGCTGGGGCTACGGCTTCGCCGCCTCATGCGGCGTCGCCACCCTCGCGGTGGCCCTGGCCGGCGCCACCTTCACCCGGAGCCTGCGCTCGGCCTGACCGCTACCGCCTAGTACTCGCGGGCGTACTCGGCCGCCAGGGTGAGCACCTCGTTGACGTACCAGTCGGCGTGGTTGTAGGCGAAGATCGCGTTGTAGAGCGACTGGCCGCCCTTGCCCGCGCCGTCGGAGCAGAGCATGCGGGCGGCCGACGGCACCGCGTCGAACGGGTTCATGATGTCCGGCGCGCCGGCGTCCCCGAAGCCGCCGGTCCCCCAGACCGCCCAGGTGGACGGGAGGAACTGCATCGGGCCGAGGGCGCCGGCGCTGGAGGGGCCCACGTCCTGGCCGTTGTTGCTCTCGATCTCGCCGATCGCGGCGAGCACCGTCCAGGACAGGCCCGGGCAGTACTGGGCGGCCGACTCCTGGTACAGCTCCAGGTAGTTCGCGGGCTTGCCGGTGGGCACGTGGGTCGCGATCGGGAGCTGGGTGGTCACGGCCTCGGGGACCAGCCGCACGACCTGGCCGCCGCCCCCGACGATGGCCTTGACCTGGCTGACGAGGACGTCCACCCTGGCGGCGGGGGCGTTGATGAGGACCGCGACGCCCGGGACGAGGCCCAGGTTGCCGGCGGTCGCCTCGTTCACGATCGCATCCACCCCGGGCACCCCCAGCAGCGCCTGGCCGCCGAAGGTCAGCTGGCCCTGCCGGGCAGCGGTCACCGGGTAGCCCTGGCCCGCCCGCAGGTGCAGGCCGGCCGCGGCCTGACTGGAGGTGATGAGGTCGCCCTGGGCGAAGTCGTCCCACACGCCGGCGGCAGCGGCGGTGGCGGGCGGGGTCCACGGGCGCAGGGTGCTGGCCGGGGCGGCGAGGACGTTGACGGGCTGGCCGTTGACCGAGATCCGCGCCCCGGCCACCGGCAGGACCGACCGGACCTGGGCCAGGTGGGCGATGCGGGCCACCTCGGCGGCGCTGATGCCGCCGGGGACGGCGGCGATCACGTCGGGCACGATCAGCTGCCGGGGCGGCGATCCCGGCTCGGTGGTGCTCGCCAGCGGCGGGCCGCCGGCCGCGGCGGTTCCCGTCCCGGCCGCGGAGGACGGGTCGGTGCTCGCGCTCGCGCCGGACGCCCACGGGGCGGTGCCCGCGGCGACGTGCGAGCCGGCCGCGGGCAGGGTCACCGCCAGGCCAGCCGAGTCAACGCTGGCGCCGCCCGGCTGCCCGGTCGTGCCCGGGCCGGCCGCCGCGCTGGCGGCGGCCACGGCTGCGCCCGGGGCACTCGCGCTGCCCTGGTCCCCGCCGCTGGCCGCCGCGAGGAAGACGGCTACCGCGATGCTCACGGCGACCGCCCCGACGCCGATGACGGCAGGGAGCGATCCTCGGCGGATGGTCACGCGCCTCACAGTTCCTCAACTGTACGGGATAACTCCGCCGGGCAGGCAGCCGCCACGGTGCGCTGAGCGGGACGGCACAGCGCAATGAGCGGGACGGCACAGCGCAATGAGCGGGACGGCCGGTGCACTCAGCGGGACGGAACAGCCCACTCAGCGGGACGGCACGGTGCGCTCAGCAGAAAGGAACAGTGGAACGGGCGGCACGGGATCACGCGGGCGGCGGGCAAAGTCGGAGGGCACGCGCGGGTTAGTGCACTAGGCTTGCCGCATGACGCAGGACGCCGACCGGACCTCCGCGCAAGCTGGCACCGGCGCGGGCCCCCGGCCCGCGAGACAGCCAGTCATGCCCGGCCCCATTCACGCTACCACGACCCCGGTCGCCAGCGGGCAGGCGAGCGGGAGCGGCCGCGGCGGGCGCGGCGGGCGCAAGGCACAGGCCCGTCCCTCCCTCGGCGGCGGCACCCCCGCCAAGGACCGGGAGCTGCGGGCGCAGGGCCGCGAGACCGTCCGCAAGCTGCTGGAGGCCGGCCTCGTCGAGTTCGAGGAGCGCGGGTTCAGCGGGGTGCGGGTCGATGACGTGGTCCGCCGGGCGGGGATCTCCCACGGGACGTTCTACCTGTACTTCGCGAACAAGGAAGACCTGTTCCAGGCGCTGCAGCGGGACGTGCTGCACGACATGGAGATCGTGGCGGGCGACTTCCCCATCGTCACCAGCGACGAGACCGGCCTGCGGGTGCTGCGGCAGTGGGTGCGGCAGTTCTTCGCCGCCTACTCCACTCACTCGACCGTGCTGCGGACGCTGAGCTCGGCCAACGCGCCCGGGGAAGTGTTCTCCGACGGCCTGCAGCTGTTCTTCAGCCTCACCGAGGCGATGACGACCGGCATGACGGCATCGGCCGCGGCGGCCGGCCGGCACCAGGAGCAACCCGAGCTCACCGCGTTCGCGTGCCTGATGATGCTGGAGCGAGTCAACTTCGTGCTCAGCACCGAGGTCCAGCTCCCGACCGAGGAAATGGCCGACCGCATCGCCGACATCATGTTCGCCGCCTTCGGCTTGAGCGCTTCTTAGTTATAGACGCGGTGTTAGAAGGGCGCCTCGCGCCACTTGCACCGGGCGCCACTCGCGCCACTCGGTAGCGTGGAGAACTTTCCGGTCGTGGAAGATTTTCCCGCTCTGGCGTGGTAAATCTTCCACGATCCGGGCCGGGGTACGGGGCGCAGGGCAAGGCTGAGGATCGCCCCGGGCACGCTCTCGGCGCAGCCGCCTTCGGGCTTGCTGCTTCTTTACGGGGGGCGACCCCCGTAGGCCCCCGATCCGGGCGCCTTTCGGCGCGCCGCCTTCCCTCGCCTCCGCTCCCTCCTCCCTCGGTCGCTCCGGCTCAGTCCAGGCGGCGCGAGGCGCCCTCCTCCACAACCGCGCCAGCCCCGGGAGATAGGTTGGCTGGCTGACGCAGCGGTAACATAGATTCAGTGCGTTTTCTCCACGGGGTCGACCCGTCCACTGATCTGACTTACAGCGACGTCTTCATGGTCCCGAGCCGGTCCTCGATCGGCTCCCGGCTGGAGGTCGACCTCTCGACGCGGGACGGCAGCGGGGCCACTATCCCCGTCATCGCCGCGAACATGACCGCCGTGTCCGGGCGGCGGATGGCCGAGACCATCGCCCGCCGGGGCGGCCTGGCCATCTTGCCGCAGGACATCCCGGGCGACGTGGTCGCCGACGTGATCGCCTGGGTGAAGACGCGCGACCTGGTCGTGGACACCGCGATCACGCTGTCCCCGACCGACACCGTCGGCGACGCGCTGGCGCTGCTGCCCAAGCGGGCGCACGGCGCGGTCGTGGTGGTCGACGGCCAGCGGGCGCCGGTCGGCGTGGTCACCGAGGCCGACTGCGCCGGGGTGGACCGGTTCGCCCAGCTGCACACGGTGATGTCAGCCGACCCGGTCACGCTGGCGGCCGGAACGCCCCCGGCGGCGGCGTTCGACCTGCTGCACGAGGGCCGTCACCGGCTCGCGCCAGTGGTCTCCCCCGGCGGGGAGTGCGCCGGCATCCTGACCCGGACCGGGGCGCTGCGCGCCACCTTGTACTCCCCCGCCGTCGACGGCCAGGGGCGGCTGCGGGTCGGCGCGGCCGTCGGGGTGAACGGCGACGTCGCCAGGAAGGCCAAGCTGCTGCTGGACGCGGGGGCCGACGTCCTCGTGGTCGACACCGCCCACGGGCACCAGGAGAAGATGGTCGCCGCGCTGCGGGCGGTGCGGGCGCTGTCGCCCGCGGTCCCCGTGGTGGCGGGCAACGTCGTGACCGCGGCCGGGGTGGCGGACCTGGTCGAGGCGGGAGCCGACATCGTCAAGGTCGGCGTCGGGCCGGGCGCCATGTGCACCACCCGGATGATGACCGGGGTGGGCCGCCCGCAGTTCTCGGCGGTGGTGGAGTGCGCGACCGAGGCGGCCCGGCTGGGCGCGCACGCCTGGGCCGACGGCGGGGTCCGCTACCCGCGCGACGTGGCCCTGGCCCTGGCGGCAGGGGCGTCGAGCGTGATGATCGGCTCGTGGTTCGCGGGGACGTTCGAGTCACCCGGCGACGCGTTCCGCGACGCCGGCGGCAAGCTGTACAAGGAGAGCTTCGGCATGGCCTCGGCCCGGGCGGTACGGCTTCGCTCAGCGGGCGACTCGGCCTACGAGCGGGCGCGCAAGGCCCTCTTCGAGGAGGGGATCTCCTCGGCCCGGATGTACCTGGACCCGGCCCGGCCCGGCGTGGAGGACCTGCTCGACATGATCGTGGCCGGGGTCCGTAGCTCGTGCACCTACGCCGGGGCGCGCGACCTGCCCTCGTTCGCGGGCAACGCGGTCATCGGCGTGCAGAGCGCGTCCGGCTACACCGAGGGGATGCCGGTCGCGACGAGCTGGTAAGCAGGCCCCGGGCCGGGCGCCGGCGTGGCCGCAGGCGCCTGAACCCCTGAATGGTAAGGGCACGAGGAAAGGGCCTACCCGGCCGCCTGGCCGGCCGCGGTCGCGCCCTGGGCAGTGCCGCGGGAGGTGCCGACCGCGGCGGCCATCCAGGCGGCGATGCGGTCGGTGAGGGCGTCGTCGGTGGCCCGCTCGGCGTGGCCAAAGCCTGCCAGCTCCCAGATCTCCTTCGGCTCGCGGGCCCCGTCGTAGAGCTCGCGACCGTGGTCGGGCGGGAAGTAGGGGTCCAGGTCCCCGTGGATGATGAGCACCGGGGCCGGGGAGATCCTGCCCGCTGCCTCGGCCGGCTGCATGGGCACCGGGTTCCAGCCGGCGGCGGCGATGCGGGTCTTGAGGACCTGGCGGGCGAACAGGCGGCCCAGCCGCCGCTCGGCCGCGAAGTGCACCTTGCGCATCGCCTCGGTGCCACGGAAGTACCAGTGGCCCGGGCCGCTGACCGACACGACCGCGTCGACCCCGCCGAGCAGCCCGCCCTGCCGCAGCACGACCGAGCCGCCCATGGAGAACCCGGCCGTGGCGACCCGCTGGTAGCCGAGCTCGCGGGCATAGCGGACGGCCACGTCCAGGTCGTAGATCTCCTTGTCGCCCAGCGTCGACAGGCCTCCGGAACGGCCGTGGCCGCGAAAGTCGAAGCAAACGACGCCCGCGTGGGCGTTGAACCGCTGGGCGATGCGCCAGACGAGCGGGTTCTGCCACGACTGGGTGAACCCGTGGGCCATGACGATCCCCAGCGACGCAGCGCCCGCGGCCGGGCCGCCGGAGGCCGGGAGGTGGACGGCGTCGATGGGCACGCCGTCCTGGGTGACCAGCGTGCGGGTCGTAACGACAGGTCTCACCATGCTCCATCCATGTCCAGGGGTCGATATAAGCATAGGTCGCCCATGCGAAGGGCCGCGCATCCCGGCCACCGCGAGGGTGGGCGGGACGCGCGGCCCCGGTTACGCCGCGCCCCCGGTCACGCGTGAGCGCGGGAGCGCGGCGCGGTCATTCCTCGGCCGATACCCGGACTGGTTGCTCGGTCGAGGGCGAGGCCTCGGCCGTGGCCGTCGAGGACAGGAACGCCCCGTCCGGGAACGCCTCCTCGCCGTGGATCGCGACGTCGCCCACCTCCAGGATGTCGTCGTCCATGCGCAGTTTCAGCCGGAGCACGTACTTGATGAAGTACAAGATCACGGCGGTGACGATGGCGTCCCAGATGATGATCGTGATCGCCGTCTCGAACTGGACCAGGAGCTGGTGCGGGTGGCCGTAGGCGAGGCCGGTGCCGGAGAACGCCCCCGTCGAGGTGCCCTTCGGGCCGAAGTAGACGATCATGTTCGGGTCGGCCAGGACACCGCACAGCAGGCCGCCGAGCAGGCCCGCGATGCCGTGCGTGTAGACCACGCCGAGCGCGTCGTCCACCTTGTTGAACGGCCAGACGTACTTCGGCAGCGTGTACCAGGCGATCCAGACGACGAGCGGGCAGACCAGGCCGATCACGATCGCGCCCATGCCGTTGACGTAGCCCGCGGACGGGGTGATGCCAACCAGGCCGCAGATCATGCCGTTGAGGCCGCCGAGGAACGTGGGCTTCTTCTCCCGGGAGAAGTTCCAGTCCATGAGGATCCAGACCATCATGGCGACGGCGGTGGCGAGGTTGGTGTTCACGACCGCGGCGGCGGCGTCGGTCGACGCGTAGTAGGGGTCACCGCCGTTGAAGCCGTTCCAGCCGAGCCACAAGAGGCCGGCGCCGACCGCCACCATCATCAGGTTGCTCGGGATGGCCTTGTCCCGGTCCTTCTTCAGCCGGGGGCCGACGATCGCCGCGGCCACGAAGCCGGAGGTGCCGGCCGCGAGGTGGATGACGTAGCCACCGGAGAAGTCCAGGGCGCCCTTGCCCGCCCAGTAGCCACCGCCCCAGACGAGGAAGGCGTTGACGCAGTAGGCGAAGGTGATCCACAGCGGGACGAAGATCAGCCAGACCTTGAAGCTGATGCGGCCCAGGACGCTGCCGATGAACAGGATCGGCGTAATCGCCGCGAACACGAACTGGAAGTACTCGATCGTGGCGCCGGGCATGTTGAAGCCGGTACCGCTCTTGAACAGCGACGTGGGCATGGCCGGGTTCACCAGCGGGATGCTCGCCTGGCCGGTCAGGGCGTTCGCGCCGAGGATGGTGCGCGGGTCACCGATGAAGGTGCTGATGAGCGGGGTGCCAAAGCCGAGCTTGAAACCCCACAGAACCCAGACGATCAGAACCATGCAGAAAGTGGTGAACACCATCATCATGGTGTTCATGATCCACTTCTTTTGCACCAGGCCGCCGTAGAGCACGGCGAGGGCAGGGATGGACATAAGCCCGACCAGCGTTCCCGCCGTCAGCTGCCAGGCGTTGTCACCGCTCCCTACCATCCAGTATGGATACGGACTCACAGTATTTACACTCCTCCAGGGATCGCCAGTAAAGGGACCGCCCGGGAGGCAGGGACGGCCCGCTCAGGGTCGCGGACGCTCGCCCCACCGCCGGCGCCGATTCTTGCTTGCTGCAACGGTTTATGTTTCCCATGCACGGGTTTCTGCTGGATTTCCCGTTTGTTACGCGGCCGGTAACGTCCCAGGCCGCGGGCGTGCGCGTGTTTCGCGGACGTTTCCGGCATTAACGGGACTAACGGGACTAGCCGTGCGCGACGACCTCAGCCTCGAAGCCGTCCCGGTTCTCCAGGTAAGCGGCGTAGTGCCCGGGGCCGCCCGCCCGCGGGTAGCGGCCGGGGAACAGCGGGGCCTAGCCGTGGCCCGGGGCCGCCGCGGCCAGCGCGTCGACCCGCGCCCGGGCGCTGGCCGGGCCGGCCGCGCTCATCGCGAACGCCAGGTGGTTCAGGCCCGGGCGGCGGCGCTCGTGCGGGCCGCCGGCGAGGTCGGGGACCCAGAGCTCGACGTGATGCAGTGCCATGTCGTCATTCATTCCGTTTTGGGGCGGTTAGGGCGCGCGGTGCGGGGCAGCGGCGACCGGGTAGGGACGATACAGCAGATGGTGCTGCTGAGGGGAGCCGACAATGTACCTGGCAGATGGACGGACAACCGCCACTACGGGCGAGATGTGGATCATCGCGGTCGTCGCGGTGGCGGGCCTGGCCTTCTGGCTCATCATGGTGGTCGGCATTGCCCCGCGGCCGGGGCCGGCGCCACGCCGGCGGTACCGGGGAGGCGGGAGCGAGCTGGGCGCCGTCGCCCGGCGGGACCCGCTGGGCACGGTCATCCCCGGGCAAACAGCGCAGATGCCCGCCGGAGATCACGCTGGGGCGGGCATTGCACCGGAAGCGGTTGCGGAACCACGGTCTAACACGACAGGATCTGACACGACAGGACCTGACGCAACAGGATCTGACACGGCAGGATCTGACACGGCGGCCACCAGGGACGACTCGACCCCGGTGCCCAGCCCCCGGCACGCGGAGCCAGTCCCGGCGGACCCCTCATCCCTTCCGCGAGGGCCCGCCGGGCATCCCCCGACCCGACCGCCCGGCGCGGAGAAAGCTGACATGGAGACAAGCACTGACGATCCTGGGGTCCAGTGGACCGCGCGGACGCCCCCGCAGCGACAGTCCGCCACCGACGAGGGCGCCCCGCCACGGCGCGAGCGCTAGGCAGTGCCCCCGGTCACCGGGGGCAGCGTCGCCCCGGGCCTGCGGGTCACCCGGGCCTGCGGGTCACCGCGGCGCGGGCAGGCTGACGAGGCCCGCGAGGGCCGCGCGGTGGGCGCCGGGCGTCCCGAACGCCACCGAGGCGGCCTTCGCGCGCTTGAGGTACAGGTGCGCCGGGTGCTCCCAGGTGAACCCGATCCCGCCGTGCAGCTGCACGCACTCCTGGGCGGCGGCGACGGCGGCGTCGCAGCAGGCCGACTTGGCCAGCGCCACCGCGACCGCCGTGTCCGGGTCGCCGGCCGCCAGGCACGCCGCCGCGTACCGGGCGGCGGCCCGGGCCTGGGCGATCGTCGCCCACAGGTCGGCCAGGCGGTGCTTGAGGGCCTGGAACGAGCCGACCGGGCGGGCGAACTGGCGGCGCTCCTTGACGTAGGCGACCGTCATGTCCAGCGCCCGCTGGGCCACCCCGAGCTGCTCGGCGGCGATGATCACCGCCCCGGCCACCAGGCCCGCCTCCACCGCGGCGAACGCGGCCGCCCCGGTCACCAGCGGCCGGGCGGGCGCCCCGTCGAACGAGAGGTCGCACAGCTGGCGGGTCATGTCCAGCGATGTCACCGGCGCCCGGTGGACACCGGGGGCGGCCGCGTCCACCAGGTACAGCGCGTTCGGCACGCCCTCGGCCGGCACCAGCAGCACGTCGGCCGCCAGCGCGTCGGCGACCGAGGCGATGGTGCCCCGCAGCCGGAAGGTCCCCCCAGCGCTGTCGCCGGGCTGGGGCGCGCCCAGCCGGGCCCCGGCCGGGAATGCCGCCCGGGACGCGACCGCGTCCGATGAGAGCGCGCCGGGCGCGATGGCGCCCGGGCCAGCCGAGGCCGGGAGGGCGAGCGCGGCGGTCGCGCTGCCCGCCGCGAGCTGGCGCAGCAGGCTGGCGGCGGCCCCGGCGGTAGCGGCCGGCCGCGCTGACTGGCTCCCGGCCCTCGCGGGGGCATTGTCGCCGGACAGGGCGCGCATCTTGGCGGCCAGCATCCGCGCGGCGGCGCTGCCGCCCGGCGGCGCCGCGGCATCCTCGGCCGCGGCCGACCGCGCCGCCGCCAGCGCGACCGCGGTGGCGACGCCGGCGCTGCCCAGGTAGGGAACCGGCGCGAGGTGCGCGCCGAGCCGCTCGGCGGCCGCCGCCAGCTCCCGGTAGGAGGCGCCGGCGCCGCCGAGCTCCTCCGGGACCAGCAGGCCGGCGACCCCGATGCCGGTCGCCACCGACTTCCACAGGGCCAGGTCGGCGGTCTCGGGCTGCTCGGTGCGGGCGATGAGCGCCCCGGCGCCCGCCCGGGACGCCAGCAGGTCGTCCAGGGCACCCGCGAGCGACTGCTCGGCGTCGGAGTACTGCAGGTCGACGGTGGTCACCGGGGCAGGTCCTTCCAGGCGATGTCCTTGTCGGCGCGCGGCTCGGGCGGCAGGCCCAGCACCCGCTCGGCGATGATGTTGCGCAAGATCTCGGAGGTGCCGCCCTCGATCGAGTTGCCCTTGGCCCGCAGGTAGCGGTAGCCGGGGCCGCGGGCGACGTCGCTGGAATCGTCGCGGCGCATGGACCAGTCGTCGTAGCGCAGGCCCTCGGCCCCCGCGAACTCGACCTCCCAGCCGGAGATCTCCTGGTTCAGCAGCGCGAACACCAGCTTGCCGGCCGAGCCTTCGGGGCCGGGGTGGCCAGCGGCGATCTGCTGGCGCAGCCGCTCCCCCGCTAGCCGGGCGATCTCGGCCCGGGCCCAGAGCGCCAGCAGCCGCTGGTGCAGCTCGTGGGTGCGGGCGCCGGGCTGGCGGCGCCAGGCGTCGGCCGCGTAGCCGATGGCGCCCTCCTCGCGGGGCACCGCGCGGGACGAGCCGATCGCGACGCGCTCGTTCATCAGCGTTGCCATGGCGACCTTCCAGCCGTCGCCGACCGCGCCGATCCGGTCGGCATCGGGGATCCGCGCCCCGGTGATGAACACCTCGTTGAACTCGGCCTCGCCGGTCAGCTGGCGCAGCGGCCGGACCTCGACCCCGGGCGCGCGCATGTCCAGCGCGAAGTAGGTCAGGCCGGCGTGCTTGGGGACGCCGGGGTCGGTCCGGGCCAGCAGGAGGGCCCGGTCGGCGTGGTGAGCGAGCGACGTCCAGACCTTCTGCCCGGTCACCACCCAGTCATCGCCGTCGCGGACCGCCCGGGTGGCGAGCGCGGCCAGGTCACTGCCGGCGCCGGGCTCGGAGAACAGCTGGCACCAGACCTCGGCCCCGGTCCACAGCGGGCGCAGCCACCGCGACCGCTGGTCGGGCGAGGCGCAGGCGATGATCGTCGGCGCGGCCATGCCCAGCCCGATCACGTTCGCCCGCACGTCGATGTCGGGCGCCCCCGCCTGCGCGAGCAGGTCGTCGAGGACCGGCTGGAGCGGGCGCGGCAGGCCGAGCCCGCCGGCGCCCGGCGGGTAGTGGACGTAGGCCAGGCCCGCGTCGAAGCGGGCGTTCAGGAAGTCCGGGCGAGCCACCTGGCCCGGGGGGTGCGCGGCGAGGAACGCGCGCACCCGCGTGCGCAGCTCGCCGTCGGCGGCCAGCTCAGTCTCGCCGTTGAGCCCCGTGTCTTCGTTGAGCCCCGTGTCTTCGTTGAGCACTGCGTCTTCATCGGGCACAGTCCCATTGTGTCAGCCCGGCCGCCCCGGGTGCACCGGGGCGGCGGGCCTTTCAGCTCACCGGGCCGCCGGTCGCGTACAGGACCTGGCCGGTCACGAACCCGGCCTCCTCCCGGGCGAAGAAGGAGATCACCGCGGCGATGTCCTCGACCTCGCCGACCCGGGCGACCGGGATCTGGCTGGCCGCCGCCTGCTTGAAGTCCTCGAACGACATGCCCAGGCGGGCGGCGGTGGCGGCGGTCATGTCGGTGGCGACGAAGCCCGGCGCGACCGCGTTGACGGTGATGCCGAACTTGCCCAGCTCGATCGCCAGCGTCTTGGTCATGCCCTGCAGGCCGGCCTTGGCGGCGGAGTAGTTGACCTGGCCGCGGTTGCCGACGGCGGACGAGGACGACAGGTTGACGATGCGGCCCCACTTGGCCGCGACCATGTACTGCTGGACGGCCCGCGACATCAGGAACGTGCCCTTGAGGTGGATGCCGATGACGGTGTCCCAGTCGGCCTCCGACATCTTGAACAGCAGGTTGTCACGGGTCACGCCGGCGTTGTTGACCAGGACGGTCGGCTCGCCGAGGCGGGCGACAACCTGCTCGATGGCCGCCTGCACCTGGCCGGCGTCGCTCACGTCGGCGCCCACCGCGATCGCCGTGCCCCCGGCCGCCTCGATGGCGGCGACGGTCTGCGCGCCGGCCTCCTCCTGCAGGTCCAGGACCGCGACGGCCATCCCGTCGGCCGCCAGCCGCCGGGCGGTGCCCGCCCCGATGCCCCGGGCAGACCCGGTCACGACGGCGATTCGCTGTGGCATGTGGTTCTCCTTATGATTCGCCGCGTCAAGCGCCAGAACGGCTAACGGGGGGCCGCCGGCTAGGGCAGCCTGAACACGTACACGCTGTCTTGGGAGAAGACCTGCTGGTAGCCGGCCTTGGGGTAGAGCTGGGCGATGAAGGCGGGGACGTCGGTCACGGCGGGTGAGTAGCCGCTGTTGGGGCCGTCGAACACGATGTACTGGGTGTCGGGGTTGCCGTTGTTGCCGACCCAGTACGTGTCGCAGCGGGCGCCCAGGGGGGCCAGGAGGTTCAGCGTCGTCGTCACGCTCGCCCCGCTGGGGACGACCGCCATCGCGGCCCGGTCAGCCACCACGTGCGGGCCGATCTGGTAGGTCTGCCCGTTCCACAGGTTCGCGACCGGGAACTGGAAGGCGAGGGCCACCGCGATCGCGCCCATCATGGCCGCGCCGTGCCGGCTGGCCGCCCTCCTGGCCAGGTTCCAGCTCTTTACCAGGGGCACGGCCTGCGCCCGCGCGGTCACCCAGGGCGGGTCGGGGGCTTCCCGCCAGCGGCTCATCGCCTCGATCGCGGCCAGGAACAAGATCGGCATCGCCGTGGCGTTGTAGTGCCACAGCGTCCCCCAGTAGTAGTCGTTGGTGGAGATGAACCGCAGCAGCAGCGACGGGATGACTATCGCCGCCAGCGGGGAGCCCAGCGCGATGAACGCCGTCGGCAGGGCCAGCATGACGAGCGTCTCCAGCTTCACCGGGTAGGCGTGCCCCACCTGGTGCAGCAGCCCGCCGAGGGAGAACGCCGGGCCGCCGCCGACCACCCCGCCCAGGCTCCAGTAGGCGTACTTGTGGGTCGCGCTGAAGTGCGGGATGATCCACGCGATCTCCAGCAGCGACCACCCCAGCCCCCAGCAGAACAAGACCGTCCCGCCGACCCCGCTGGCCGCGATCTGCCCGCGTCCCCGGTATCCTTGCCGTTCCGCCGGGGACGCACCGGGGCGTACGGGGGGTCGCTCCCCCGGGAGACGACCGGAGGGTACGGGGGGTCGCTCCCCCGGGAGACGACTGAGCCGGAGGCTGGCGACCCACATGAGGATGCCGAGCGCGGCGACGGTGAAGCCCTGGTCCTCCTTGACGAAGACCAGCGGCAGCGCCCAGAAGATCGTCGGCCGGGCCCGGCCGCGGACGAAGGCCGACAGGGAGAACGCCAGCAGCGGGACCGCGAACGCGATCTCGTGGAAGTCGAAGTTGATCATCTGCTGCAGGCCCCAGGAGAAGCCGTAGGCGAACCCGATCGCCCGGCCGGTCCCGCGCCCGAGCAGCTCCGAGGCCGCCGAGATGACCGGGAACACCGAGACCGCGGTCAGGACGGCCTGGGCGACCAGCAGGGTCGCGGGGGACGGGAACACCCGGAAGAACGGGGCGATCAGCGCCACGATCACCTGGAAGTGGTCGCCGAGCAGGTTGAACCCGGGGCCGCGGACGTCCACGACCGGGCCGTGCAGGTCGGCGTACTGCTTGACGTACTCGGTGTAGATCCCCAGGTCCCAGGAGGACGGCTGGAGCTGCACCAGCTTGTAGAGCGAGATGACGAGGTAGACGCCGAGGACGAGGGCGGCGATCAGCCAGGCCGGCCGGTCGCGCCACGGCGACCAGGCCGGGCCGGGCCGGGCCTGACCGGGCACAGCCTCGACGGGCTCAGCCTCGACGGACGCAGCCTCGGCGGGGGCGGGAGCCTGGTCCGGTGCGGCGTCGTCGTCATTGCTGCGCCCGGGACCGTGACGGCGCTCTTCCAGCATCCCCTGCAAGATACCTCGTTAGGTGAGCAGCAGGTGACCGATCCGGCGGCCGGCGATCACCAGCCCCGCCACCCCCAGCGCGAGCAGGTAGGCGGCCCGCGCGGCCAGCCCCGGCCCGACGTAGCCCAGCACCAGGCCCCGCAGCAGGACGACGCCCTGGTAGAGCGGCGTCCACTCGACGATGACGGCCACCGCGCGCGGGTAGACCGACAGCGGGTAGAAGGTCGCCGAGAACAGGAACAGCGGCAGCGATACCAGCAGCACGTAGTCGAAGTCCTGCCAGCTGCGCATGAACGTCGTGCAGGCCATGCCGACGGCGCTGAACGCGAACCCGATCAGCAGCGCGGCCGGGACCGCCAGCAGCGCCCACGGCGACTGGACCAGGCCCAGGGCCGCCATCACGCAGGTGAACGCGAACGCGTACATGCCCCCGCGCGCCAGCGCCCAGCCGATCTCGCCGAGGGCGAGCTCCGACGGCCGCATCGGGGTGGTGAGCATCGCCTCGTAGATCTTGAAGAACTTGAGCTTTGAGTAGACGTTGAACGTCGAGTCGTAGACCGCCCCGTTCATCGCCGAGACGCCCAGCAGGGCCGGGGCGACGAACTCCCGGTAGGGCACCGGGGTGCCGCCCGGGCCGGCCACGTGCCCGACCAGCGGGCCGAGCCCGACGCCGAGCGACAGCAGGTAGAACAACGGCTCGGCGACCCCGGACACCAGCAGCAGCCACGCGTGGCCGTAGGCGCGGGCGTTGCGCTCCATGACGTGCGCCCCGCCCGCCCCGCCGATGGTGCCACCGATACTGCCGCCCGCGTGCGCGGCCGCCCGGCGCAGCCACCTGGCCGGGGGCAGCACCCGCAGCAGCGGCACCTGCGTCCCCGGGCGGCTAGACATACAGCCGCCGGGTGTAGGTGCGGGTGCCCGCCGCCAGCCCCGCGCAGGCGAGCGCGACCAGGTAGGCGAGGTGGACGGCGAGGCTACCGGGGTCGATGGTGCCCAGCGTGAGGGCGCGGCACAGGGCAACGCCGTGCCACAGCGGGGTCGCGTAGGCGACTGGGCGGATCCAGGCAGGCAGTTGCGACAGCGGGAAGAACGTGCCCGAGAACAGCATGAGCGGGGTCATCCCGAAGCGGAACATGTAGTTGAACGCGGTGTCCCGCTCGACCGTGACCGCCCAGGCGGCGACCGGGGCGGCGAACGCCAGGCCGGTCAGGACGGCGGCGGGCAGCGCCGCCACCGCCCAGGGCGAGCGGACCGAGCCGAACGCGGCCGCGATCGCGAGGAAGACGGCCGAGTTCATCGCCAGCCGCAGGGTGATGAACAGCAGGTGCCCCCGGTAGATGTCGGCCGGGCGCAGCGGGGTGGCCCGGGCGGCGAGGTAGCGCGGGTTCCACTTGATCCCGCCGTAGACCGGGAACGTCGCCTCCTGCAGGGCCGACTGCATCGCCTGGACGGCGAGGATGGCCGGGGCGACGTAGGCGAGGTACGGGACGCCGCCGAGGCCGCCCTGGTGCCGGTCGACCAGCGAGCCGAGGCCGAATCCCAGCGCCCCGAGGTAGAACAGCGGGCCGAGGATGCTGGAGAAGGCGGACGAGCGCCAGATCCGCCGGTAGACCGTCAGCCAGACGAGCAGCGCCCGCAGGACGTACGGCGTCCCGGCGATGGCCGCCCCCCGCGTGACGTGCGGCTGGCTCGCCGTCACTCCACCAGGCTCCGGCCGGTCAGCCGCAGGAACACGTCCTCCAGGGTGGACCGGCGAACGAGCGTGGCGACCGGCTCCAGGCCCCCGTCGAGCACGCCGGCCAGCGCGGCATCACCATCAGGCACGTACATGAGGATACGATCCGCAAGCAGTTCTGTACGTTCTGTCGCGAAAAGTCCCTGGACTTTCTTGGCCGCCTCGTCCTGGATGTCCGGCTGGAAGCGCAGTTCGAGCACCTCAGGGGTGGTGAAGCGGGCGAGCAGCTCGCGGGGGGTTCCCATCGCGGCGATGCGGGCATGGTCCATGACGACGATACGGTCGCAGAGCTGCTCGGCCTCGTCCATGTAGTGCGTGGTGAGGATCAGCGTGACCCCACGCTGCTTGAGCCGGAACAGCCGGTCCCACACCACGTGCCTGGCCTGGGGGTCCAGCCCGGTGGTCGGCTCGTCGAGAATCAGGATCTCCGGGTCGTTGATGAGCGAGCGGGCGATCGTCAGGCGGCGCTTCATGCCGCCCGACAACGGCTCGACCATGTCGTCGGCCCGGTCGGTGAGCTGGACGAAGTCCAGCAGCTGGCCGGCCCGCTCACGGATCAGCGGCCGGGGAAGGCCGAAGTAGCGACCGTAGACAAGGAGGTTCTCGCGCACCGTGAGCTCGATGTCGAGGGTGTCGTCCTGCGGGACGACCCCGAGCCGGGCCCGGATATCCGCACCACTGCGCCGAGGGTCAAGGCCGAAGATGGTAAGCTCGCCCCCGGAAGGCGGGGATACGCAGCTAATCATCCGCATCGTGGACGACTTGCCTGCACCGTTGGGCCCTAGGAACCCGAAGGCCTCCCCTTGGTACAGCTCGAAGTCAATCCCGTCAACGGCGGTGAAGCCCCCGAACCGCTTCGTGAGACCGCGGGCGCGGACCAGAACCTCAGGCACCCGATGGAGACTACCTCACAGTTTCCGAACAGTTTACTGAGACTGAGGGTACAAATGGGGCTGCGAAGGTAGAGTACACCCGCCAGGTCACCGCCCGGTCCACCGGCGAGACGCTGACCCTGCGAGAGGACATAGCCAGTTGAGTCTCATCCGAGATCTGTACAGTCGTTTTCGCCATCTTGTGCATGAGGTCGCCAAGTTCGGCATCGTGGGCGGCCTCGGCGCCATCGTCCAGTTCGTGGTGCAGAACTACCTGCACTTCAAGCTGGGCGTGGGCGCGCTGAGCGCGGAGTTCGTCGGGATCATCGGCGGCATCATCTTGACCTTCATCGGCAACCGGTACTGGACTTACCGGGACCGCCGCAGCCACGGCCGCGAGATGGTCCGCGAGTCCGTGCTGTTCATTGTCATGTGCCTGATCGGGCTGGGGATCCAGCTCGGGCTGCAGGCCGTCGTGACCTACGGCTTCGACCTGCGCGACGGGATCTCCTACAACGTCGCCACCGCGTTCGGCATCGGCATCGCGACGCTGTTCCGCTTGTTCGCCTACCGCACGTTCGTCTTCCGCCCCGCCACGCCGTCGGGCGCGGCGCTGGAGGAGCTCGAGCCGGAAGCCGCGGCCTAGGGCTTGTCGGGTCGATCATGGCAGCCAGGTGATGGTGGCCAGGATGGCGCGGTAGATGCTGGCAGGCGCTGGCCTCCTGGCGAAGATCCTGGAAGATTTCCCCCGCCAGGGCGGGAAAATCTTCCGGAACCGGAAAATCCTCCACGCAACCGCGTGACGCAAGGGCCGCGAGGGCCAGGCGAGGCGCCGGGGAGAACGGGCGGCACTGGCCCGTCGTGCCGGCTCCCGCGCCCGGCCGCGCCGGCGCGGCGGCGCAGCCGGCCGCCGAAGATCGCCAGGACACGCGCTAAGCCCGCTCCCGTGCTCCCCGGGCCGCGACGGACGCCTCCTGCTGGCAGGATGTCCCGCTAGCAGGCCGGCGAGTGGCCCGGGGTCAGGCCGAGCGGCGCCGACAGCGCCGCCGCCCCCTGGGCCGGCGTCAGCTGGCCGACCGCGACCATCCGCCCGATCACGTGCGCCAGCCGCGCGTGCGCCTGCTGCGGGTGGTCGGCCGGGTCGTCGAAGTCAGGCGCGTTGACCACTCCCGCCAGCATCGCGCCCTGGGTGACCGTCAGCTTCGCCGCCGGGTGGCCGAAGTAGCCGCAGCTGGCCGCCTCCAGGCCGTAGTAGCCGTGCCCGTAGTAGGCGACCTCGGCGTACATCTGCAAGATCTCCGGCTTGGTGTACATCGCGTCCAGCTTGACCGCCAGCGCGGCCTGGGTGAGGTTCCCCTTCCAGGTGTCATGGCGGGGCGAGTTGTCCCCGATGTAGAGCAGCTTCGCCAGCTGCAGGTCGATCGTCGCCCCGGCCCGGACCGAGCGGCCGGTCACGCTGGCGGCCGCGCTGTGCGCCAGCGCCAGCAGGTCCAGTCCGCCGATGTCGGTGTAGAACCGGTGGTCCTCGGTCGCCACCAGCGGGCGCACGAAGCTCGCGGGCGGCGGCGGCCCCGGGTAGGCGATGCCGCGCTCGGCCGCGAGGCGGGCCGCGATCTGGGTCGCCTGCCCGGCCGAGGGCGTGTCCGCCAGCAGCAGGCCGAACGCGAGCGCCAGGCACGCGAGCAGCGTCGCGATCGTGAGCGTGGCCCGGTAGGCGAACCTCCGCAGCCGCCGCCGGCCCGGCCCGCGCGACCGGCCCGGCCGTCCCGGCCGGCCACCATCGGCCGGGACGGCCGGCAACGGCTGCGTGGTCTCGGCCGCCGCGGGGTCATCGGCACCGGACCAGCCGGCGAAACCCTGGCCTGCGAAACCCTGGCCTGCGAAACCCTGGGCCGCGAAACCCTGGGCCGCGAAACCCTGACCCGCCCGGCCCGGAGGCTCGAAGCCCGGGTGCTCGAAGCCCTGATCCCGCGACGGCCGGTCTTGGTAGCGCTCGTCTTGGTAGCGCTCGTCCCGGAAGCGCTCGTCCCGGAAGCGCTCGTCCCGGAAGCGCTGGCCCTCGACCGGGCCTCGCGGCCCGAACGGCTCCCCCGGCCCGAACGGGTCCCGCGCGCCGCGCGCGCCCGCCTCGTACGGATCGTCGCCGTCAAGGCCGCGCGAGTTCCCCTGCCCGCGTCGCGCCATCCGCAGCCCCTCCCGTCCGGGCTGGCCTCATCCGCCAGCCGCGCCCCCGCTCAGAACACGGTCTACCCACCAGCGGCCATCGCCGCGCGCGGGTTCCCCATTACGTAACAACGTGACGACGGGCGTCCCGGTTACGTGGTCTCGTCACGAAAGTCGTTACGAACTGGTGCCCCGGATGCGCTAAGGTATCGGTGCTGGTCGCCTTTCGGGCCGGCGGCGGGACGTGGCCTAGCTTGGTTTAGGGCGCTAGACTGGGGGTCTAGAGATCGGGAGTTCGAATCTCCCCGTCCCGATAGCGATGATTTGATGCCCCCTCGGTGCTTGCGCACCGAGGGGGCATCACCTTTGTATCCTCCGGGGGCGCCCCCCGGACCCCCGACTCAGATCCCTGCGGCTTGCTGCTTGCGGGCTTGCATCGCTTGCTGGGGCTGGGCCTCCCCCGCTCAACCCGACCCCGGCACCCGCCCGGACCCAGCCTCCTGCGGCTCGCCGCCTGCGGGCTTGCACCGCTCGTCCGGGGGTGGCGTTCCCCGCTCAACCAAGGCCGGCACCCGCCCGGACCCAGCCTCCTGCGGCTCGCCGCCTGGGGGATTGCACCGCTTGCTCTGGGCTGGGGTTCCCCGCTCAACCGAGGCCGGCACCCGCCCTGGACCCCGGCCCCTGTGGCTCGCTGCCTTGGGGATTGCACCGCTCGTTCGGGGGTGGCGTTCCCCCGCTCAACCGAGGCCGGCATCCGGCTCCTACTGTTCGCTGCCTGGGGGCCTTGCATCGCTGGCTGGGGCTGGGGCTGGGGCGCCCCCGCTCAAACCGAGCCCGGCATCAGCCCGGACGAGGCCCTGCGGATTGCTGCCCGCGGGCTCGCATCGCTTGCTCCGGGCTTGGTTCCCGCGCTCAACTGAGGCCGGCACCCGCCCTGGACCCCGGCCCTGTGGCTCGCTGCCTTGGGGCTTGCATCGCTTGCCGGGGGCTGGGATTCCCCCGCTCAACTCGGGTCCGGCAGCCGGCCTGGACCATAAGGCCGGCGGGTGGCCAGGGCGCAGTCCGTCGTCCGCCACCAGCGGCCAGCGTCCCGGGTTATCGTGAAGAGTTTCCCGGTTGTGAAGGATTTTCGACGCTATAGCGTGGAAAATCCTTCACAACCGTAATTTCTTACCGAAAAAAGGGCGACAGCTGCGGCGTGAGGGACGCATGCGCCGGGATAGCCGGCGCTGGCGGTCCCCAAGGGCGGGCCCTGCCCTCCGGCACTTCATGCCTGCCGGCGGCCGGGCGGGCTGCTAGCCGACCGCCTCGGGGGCCTTTTCCGCACAGCATTCCGGCTATGGGGACTCCACCACTGCCTTTCGCGGGGCTTTTTTCGGAGTGGGGGGTCGGGGCTGAAGTGCCGGTGAGGGTGGAGGTTCCGGTGTTCTACGGTGTGCGGTTCAGGGACAACGATGTGTAAAGCTGTGCGTGAGTGGAATGAGACTCCCCGTATCTGGTCAACATCGGGGGGATAGATCAGTGCCCACAGACATCACTAAGCGCGCGACCACGCGGCCGAGTACGGCGCGGCCGGCCTCGGCCAAGCCGAGCTCCGCCAAGCCGAGCTCCGCCAAGTCCAGCGCCGCTAGGTCAACCGCCGCTAGGTCAACCGCCGCCCGGCCGAGTGCGGCCAAGGCGAGCACCGCCAAGAACAGCACCGCCAAGAACAGCACGGCCAAGAGCAGCACGGCCAAGACGACGGCGTCGCGCACCGCGGCCGACGGCGCCGCGACCCGGCCGCGCACGCCGGCCACCAGGTCGGCCAGCAGCCGGAGCGGCTCGTCGACAGCGGCTAAGGCGAGCACCGCCAAGCGCGGCACGGCATCGAGCAGCACCCGGCCGAGCAGCAGCGGGTCAAGCAGCAGCGGGTCAAGCAGCAGCGCCGCGCGCAGCAGCGCGTCGACCAGCGCCCGGCGGCCGAGCTCATCGGCGCCCGGGATGCCGCGGGCCGTGTCGGCCGCCGCGACGAAGGTCACCAGTGCCGCCACGAAGCTGAACACCGCCGCGTCCAAGGCGACCTCGTCGGCGAAGACGATGACGACGGCCCTGCAGGCGATCAGCACGGCTACCAAGGCAATGGAGACGGCGGTCAAGTCGCTCACCGATGCCGCCAAGGCCATGTCGACCGCCGCCACCAAGGCCAGCCCGGCGTCCACCGCCCGGACCGTGCGCCCCGCCGCCAGGGCCTCCGCTAGCCGGAGCACCACGGCCCGGAGCACCACGGCCCGGCCCGCCGCCCGGCCCGCCGCCCGCCGGCCAGCCTCCGGCGCGACCGCCGCGCGGAGCTCATCGGCCAGCCGCAGCACCGCGGCCAAGCCCGCCACGAGCACGACCGCCCGGTCGGGCAGCGCCCGCTCGTCGGCGTCGCGCGCCGCCGCGTCGAAGGGCTCGGCGACCCGCAGCTCGGCTGCCAAGCCGAGCTCTGGCAGAGCCGGCGGCGCCACGTCGCCGGCCGCGCGGCCGGCGAGCGCCCGGAGCGCCGGCTCCGGCTCGAGCGCCCGGACCGGGACGTCGCGGCCCGCGGCGGCCGGGCCGGCCGCGGCTAAGCCGACTGCGGCGAAGGCCGCCAGCGGGCTGAAGCCGAAGGCCGCCAAGAAGGCGGCCAAGGCAGAGAAGAAAGCCGAGAAGAAGGCGGCCAAGTCCTCGTCGCCGACGGCCAGTGCCGCCTCGTCCGCGCACGCCACGTCAACGGCGGTAAGGCCGACGACGCCGGCCCGCAACGAGACCAACGGGGTGTTCACCGGCCTCATTCGCTGAGGCCGGGGGCGGGGCTAGCCCCGCCCACCCCGTGGGCCCGCCCGCTTGCCCGTCGTTAAGGTAGGACCATGCCACTCCAGGGAGAGTACGAGCCGAGTACGGCCGCGTGGGTCCGGGACCAGGTCGAGGAGTACGAAGGCTCGGGCGGGACGCGCGGGCTGACGCTGCGCGACACGGGCCTGCCGGTCGTCGTGGTCACGAACCTCGGCGCGAAGACCGGTAAGGTCCGCAAGACGCCGCTGATGCGGGTCGAGCACGACGGCAAGTACGCCGCGATCGGCTCCAAGGGCGGGGCGCCCGAGGACCCGCTGTGGGTAGCCAACCTGCGGGCCAATCCACAGGTCGAGCTGCAGGACGGCGCCAGCAGGCAAGACATGATCGCCCGCGAGGTCACCGGCGCCGAGCGCGATGCCTGGTGGGAGCGCTCGGTCGCGGCCTTCCCGCCCTACGCCGACTACCAGCGCAAGACCGAGCGCCTGATCCCGGTCTTCATCCTCGAGCCACCCGCCAGCTAGGCGGCTCCGCCGGACTTCCCGCGCGGTGGCACGGCCCGCGGTGGCCCCGCGCGGTTCTCATGGCTGGTTCCCCTCAGCAAGCGCGCGCTGGGCCAGGCGGGCGAGGTCGGCGTGGCGGTCGCGAAGCCACCGGGCGGGGGCGCCGTCGAGGCGGGGATCGGCCGGGTCGCGGCCAGTCTCGACGCGGTCCAGGTAGCCGAAGTCGGCCGCGACCCGGCGGCGGAACTCGGCCGTGTCGCCGACGTGGCCATGCCCGGGCACGACGTGCCGTAGCCCGCGCGCGCCCGCCGCTGCCAGCAGTCCCAGGCCCGCGCGATAATCGCCAAACGGGTCGCCCGCGTCCGGGGGATGCTCGCCGGGCAGGCCGGGCAGCGGGATCTCGATGTCCGACAGCATGTCCCCCGCCACGAGAACGCCCGCGTGCGGCAGGTAGAGCGCGCCATGGCCGGGCGTGTGGGCGTCGTGGGCGACGACCAGCGCCGGCGGTCCGTCCCAGGCGATCGCCGTCCCGGGGCCCGGCAGCGGCGTCACCTGGGCGAACAGGGCCAGTTCATGCCCCTCGGACTCGGCTAGCAGCTCGGCGGTCATCGCCGCGCGGTCCCGCGCGCAGGCGGCGGCCGCTCGCGCCGTCGCGTACCGTGGCACGCTCCCGCCACCGGGCTGTCCGGTCCCGCTGCCGGTGACGGCCGGCTCCAGGGCAGTGCTGTCAAGAGCGCCCCTGCCGTCAAGAGCGCTGCTCCACAGGACGTGGTCCCAGTGGGCGTGGGTGGACCAGGCGACGACCGGGCGCAAGCCGTGCCCGGCGAGCCACTCCCCCAGGCCGCGCAGGTGGGCGACGTGCAGGGCGGGGTCGATCAGGAGGCAGCCGCCTGCCCCGAGGACCACCGTGGTCGTCGTCGTGTACGGCTCGCTCGTCGCCACCAGGACGCCGGGCGCGATCTCACGCGGCGGCTGCCAGCCGGCCGTGGCCGCGGGGGCCGTCATGGCTTGCGGGCCGTCGCGCACAAGGCCGGGCCGGCCGTCACCCCGGGGGGCAGCAGGTCCAGGCCGGCCAGGAAGGACTCCATGTCGGCGGGGCCGAAGCCGGTGCCGGTGGCCGCGTCGGGCAGGCGGGCCTCCTGCCCGGCCGGGACGGTGAGGATGACGTAGCTACCGGGGGCGAGGGCGCGGATGAGCACCTCGGTCAGCGCGCGGGCCAGCCCGGCGTCCGGCAGCGCCTGGACGACCAGGGCGAGGACCAGGCAGGCGGGCCGGGTCAGGTCGAGCAGGGGGCCGAGGGTCCACACCAGCGCCTCTGGCTCCATGAGGTCGGCCTCGATGACCCGGACCGAGGCCGGGGGGCGCAGCGCGGACGGGACGAGGGCGGCCGCGTGCGCCACCACCGCCGGGTCGCGGTCGACGCAGACCACGCGGGCGTCCGGGCGGGCGCGCAGCGCCGCCTCGTGGACCGACGGGCGGGTCGGCAGGCCGCAGCCTACGTCAATGAACTGGCAGACGCCGCCGGGCGGCAGTTCGGCGATGCGAGCGGCCGTATACGTGCGGGAAAAGGCAAGGACATCAGCCATCTGCGGGTAGAGCGGCTGCAGGCGGGCGGCCAGGGCGCGGTCGGCGGCGAAGTTCGCCCGCCCGCCCAGCAGGTGGTCGTAGACCCGGGCGAGGCTGGGGCTGCTGGTGTCGACGGCCTGCATGCCGCCAAGGGTAGACCCGTTAGGCTGGGCGGCGTGGATGAGGATGAGAGGCTGCGACGCGGCTCGTCGTTCGGGGCGGTCGCGCAGGCGTACGAGCAACTGCGGCCCGGCTACCCCCAGGCCGCGGTGCGGTGGGCGCTGGCCGGAGCCGACCCGGCCGGGCTGCGGGTCCTGGACCTCGGGGCCGGGACCGGCAAGCTGACGGCCGCGCTGACCGCGCTGGGGGCGACGGTGACCGCCGTCGAGCCGGACGCGAGCATGCTGGCCGAGCTGCGGCGGCTGTACCCGGGGGTCGAGACGGCCAGCGGCAGCGCCGAGGCCATCGGGCTGCCGGACGCCTCGGTCGACGCGGTCGTGTGCGGGCAGGCGATGCACTGGTTCGACATGGACCGCGCGGTACCGGAGATCGCCCGCGTGCTGGTGCCGGGCGGACCGGTCGCGGGGCTGTGGAACGCCGACGACGACCGGGCGGAGTGGGTCAGCGGGCTGCACGAGCGCAGCCGGGGGGCCAGCGCGCCCGCGCTGTCGCGGCGGCGGTCCGAGCTCGCCAGCTTCGACCCCCGCCAGTTCGGCACCCAGCTGTTCGGGGCGGTCGAGCGGGCCGAGTTCGAGCACGAGCAGCCGCACACGGCCGATTCGCTGCTGGCGCTGATGGGCACCCACTCGCAGTTCCTGGTGATGCCCGAGGGGCAGCGCGGCGCGCTGCTGGCCCAGGTCCGCGACTACCTGGCCGCCCGGCCGGAGACCGCAGCCGGGCAATTCTCGCTGCCGCTGGTCACTGCCGTCGTCCGGGCGATCCGGCAGTAAGGGGGCGCGCGATGACCAGCGACGAGCTAGACGAGAAGACCTCCCGCGAGCTGCACGACATGGCGATGCACCACGCCCGGCGGCACGGCGACGTGCGCTTCCTGTGGCAGCTGCTGCGCACCCTGCCGGTCGCGGCCGAGGCCGAGGGCAACCCCGAGGACGCGGCGCACGACCTGACGCAGGTCTCGGCCCTGATCGACGACGCGCTCGGGTCGGGCACCGGCGCCGAGGCGGAGGCGCTGCGCCCGCTGTACCTGGACTACCTGCGCAAGCACCAGCACTGACCGGCTCCCGAACCCCGGAGGACGACGAGCGCGGCGCGGCCCCCCGTGGCCGCGCCGCGCTCGTCTTGCCGTTCCAGGAGGGCCTTAGGCCTGCAGGACGGCCTCGATCTCGAGGTTGACGCCCACCTTCTCGCTGAGGATGGTGTGGCCCGGCAGGCCCGGGATCGGGCCGTTGAAGCTGACGCCGTAGTCCTTGCGGGTGATCTCGGTCGAGGCGGTGAAGCCGGCCCGGGTGCCGCCGTAGGCGTCGGGGCCGATGCCGCCGAACTCGAGCTTGAACGTGGCCGGCTTGGTGATGCCGCGGATCGTCAGGTCACCCTCAAGCAGGTAGTCGTCACCGTCGGGCTTGATCCCGGTGGAGACGAACGTCCAGGTGGGGTGGTTCTCGACCTCGAAGAAGTCGGCGCTGCGAACGTGCCCGTCGCGCTGCTCGTTGTTGGTGTTGATCGAGTTCGCGTCGACCGTCACGTTGACGGTGGAGGCCAGCGGGTCCTCAGCGGTCACGAAGGTGCCCGCGAACTTGTCGAAGCGCCCGCGGACCTTGCTTACCGCCATGTGACGGACCGTGAAGCTGACCTCCGAGTGGACCGGGTCGATCTCCCACGTGCCGGCGACGTAGCCGGGGATCTCCGTCATGATTCCTCCAGGGATATGGGTATGCGTCAGTGCGTTAGTTCTGAATAGTAACCGGAAATGGTTGAAGTGTCAACCACTACCCGTGCGGACGCCCGGCGCGTAGCCTGGAGTACATGACCCCCTCCACATCGGTCTGCCGGGTTCGCACGATCCTGGAGCGTATTGGCGATAAGTGGGCCATCTACGTCGTCGACCGGCTCGGCGAGGGGCCACGACGGTTCTCTGAGCTGCACCGGGGCATCGACGGTATCACCGGCCGCATGCTGACGGTGACCCTGCGCGGGCTGGAACGCGACGGGATCATCACCCGCACGGTGCACGCCGCGGTGCCGCCCCGGGTCGACTACGAGCTCACCCCGCTCGGGCTGACGCTGCTGAACACGATCGGGCAACTAGTCTCCTGGGCCGATGAGCACGCCGGCGAGGTCACGGCCGCCCGCGAGGACTACGACGCGCGCGGCTGCCCGCAGGCGGCGCTGGACGACCAGCAGGCCAAGGAAGCCTCCTAGGGCGTTAAGCAGGCCCCGCTCCGCCCCGGGCGGCCGCCCAGGGCCTGCTCGGCGCGATCGAGGGTGACCTGGAGGTTGTTGGCGCCGACGAGGTCGCGGGCCTCGGCCATCGCCAGCCAGCGCAGCGGGGACTGCGGGTCCTCCGGGCGGATCTCGTCCGGCCGCGCCGTCGCGAACAGGTAGCGCAGGTCGGCGTGCTCGTGGGCCGGCTCGCCCTTGCCCGGGAGGACGGCGCAGATGACGACGTGGCGCAGGCGCGCGTCGGGCCACGGGGCCAGGTCGGGCAGGCCGGTCTCCTCGCGCGCCTCGCGCAGCGAGATCGCCAGCGGGTCGCTCTCCCCCGGGTCGCCGTGCCCGCCGACCTGGAGCCAGTTGCCTTGCCGCTGGTGCCAGCGCAGCAGCACCCGGCCGGTCGGGGGGTGGACGACCAGCGCCGACGCGGTGAGGTGGAGCGGGGTCGAGCGCGCCCACGGGTCGGCCGCCCCGGCCACGAGCCGGCGGACGCGCTCCACGTCGGCCGCCTCGGCCGGGTCGCGGGGCTGGTACCGGTCTAGCCAGGGGGTTGTCACGCGGGTCATCCTGTCATGAGCGGCCAGGCGGGGCGCGCGGGACGAGCAGAACCGCGCGCGCTGGGCCCGGCCGGACCGATCACCACGCGCGCCGGGCCGGCCACCAGGCGAAGCTATAAACGATCAGGCGTTCGAATTGACAAGGTAGTCGCACGCCTGTTCTAATACTTGCATGGGAGTGAACGATGGGATGGCCGCCCCGCCGGGGGGCTGACCGTCAGACGCTAGTCCCGGCGCCCCGCGGGCGCCGGTTGCCCGACCCGCTTGCTGTCGGCGTCCACCGCCCGGCACGCTAGCTGGCTTGCGCCAGCATGCTCGTCAGCAGTACGTATGCCAGTCGCCTCGCGGGCGGCAGGCCCCGCCGTCAGCCAGGCTGGCCGGCGGCTTCCAGGCACAGGCCAGGCGTGAGAGGGGTGCAACATGAGCAATGAATTCGAATATGTGACCTATACGGACGACGAATGGCCTGGCTCTCCTGAAAACGGGGACGCAGAGGCAGACTACGACTATGACGACTGGGTCGCCGGCTCGGGCTGGGCCGAGCCGGCCAACCGGACCGAGGCTCTCATCACCCGCGGGCGGCCCTCGGCTCCCAGGAGCAAGCTCAAGGGCCGCCGGGCAGCCGCCCGGCGGGTCGCCAGCGCGCGGTTCAGTCCCCGTCACCTCCCGGCCGGGCTGCTGGCCGGGGTCGCGGCGAGCGCCCCGGCTTCGGCGGGGACGGCTGGCACGACTGGTAGGGCTGGCGCCGCGCGGCGCCCGGGCGGAGCGGGCGGCGGGACCGGTCCCGGCTTCGTGGACGCCCCTGGCTTCACCGGCCCGCGACCTTCGCCGGGCGGGCACCCGGTCATCCCCCGGCCGCCGGGCAAGGCCGGCAAGCTCAGCCGCCGCCACCTGATCGTCGTCGGCGCGGCCGCGCTCGTGCTGGGCGTCGTGCTCGCGATCGTGCTGCCCGGGCCGGGCGCGTCCTGGCCCGCCAGCGTGGCGGTCGTGAAGCAGCAGATCCAGGCCGCGTGCCAGAACCCCGACATCGCGTCTGACCCGGGCCAGGTGAACTTCGCCTGCGCCAAGGAAGCGAACCAGGTCTTGTGGGTCTTCGCCCTGCTGACCAGCGGCGACAACCCGCACTACAGCGACTCGGCCACCGGCCGGGTGGGGCTGGAGCCGATCACGCCCGCCCAGGGCGGGAACGTGGCCCTGCTGCTGAACCTGCACCACCCCTACAACCCGGCTAGTGCGACCGACAGCCTGGCCGTCGCGGCCCGCGCGATCAACAACATCATCGGCGGGGCGACAGTGACGGGCCAGAACGGGGCGCAGGTGGTTCAGCCGGGCCTGGAGAGCACGGCCGGGAACTGCGCTCGCTACACGGGGTCGGCAGCGCTCATCACCCGGACCGGGTTCCCGTCGGTGTGCGCGAAGCCGGTCACGACCGCGGGCGAGGCGGCGCTCGTGTCCGATGTGTACGGCAGGTGGATGGTGGGCGCGCCGTCGCAGGAGGCCGCCAACGCGGCGACGCTGTTCAGCAACGCCGGCAACCCCGGGAACGCGCGCGTCCAGGCGATCTTGCGCAGCCTGGCCGGCGCCGGCCGGTAACCCCGCCGCACTCAGGTCAGCTTCCCGGGCGCCATCGCCTGGAAACCACGCGCCAGGAAGGGGGCGTCAGGGATGTCCGTGAACTCCGGCCGCAAGCCGCGGCCCTGGTGGCAGCAAGCCACGGCCCTGGTGACCGTGAGCACCGGCGGCGTGATCACCGGGCTGAACTTCGCCCCCGGCTCGCCCGCGGCGATGACCTCGCCGAGCGGGCTGCCCGTCCACCTGCTGGCCATGGACATGGCCGCCCGGGGCGACCTGGGCGGCACCCCCGCCACCGGGGACGGCACGCTCCGGCCGGCGATCGTGAACATCGCCCGGCACTACCTGCAGGTCGCCCAGGGCAAGACCCCGGCCGAGGTCGAGGCGCTGATCTGGGGGTCCGTCAGCACCGATGGCGCCGACCACGGGCCGACCTGCGCGGCGTTCGCGAGCCTGACGCTGGAGCTGGCGGCCCAGGCGGTGGGCCAGCAGAGCTGGGTGTCGGGCGGCGACACCTACCCGTGGCCGCTGCCCGCCTGGGCCGACCCCCGGGTGGACCCGAACCCCGCCTCGATGGCGATCACGTCAGTCCTGCAGGACGCCCGCGCCCACGACCGGTGGCACGCGGCCGGCGACGGTTACACCCCGATGCCCGGCGACTGGGTCATGTTCGATGAGCACGTCGAGGTCGTCACGTCCTACGCCGACGGGGTCCTGCACACGATCGGCGCGAACTCACTGCCGAACTACACCGTCAACGCGCACGCGTTCTCGGGGTCGCTGGAAAGCCACGGCGTCGAGGGCTTCGTCGACAACGGCCACCTGGCCACGGCGACCGCGAGCGCGCCGGGGAGCTCGTCCGGCTCCGCCGGCGCGAGCGGCGCCGGGAGCAGGGGGACCAGTGCGGGCAGCAGCGGAACGGGCAGCGCCAGCAGCCCGGCCCCGGCCTCCGCGCCGTCCGCGACCGGTACTCCCGCGGCCCCGAAGCCTGCCGCCACCCCGAAGCCGACCGGGACCGCGCCCGCCACTCCCGCGCCCGTCGCGGGCACGCCGGCGTCCACGGCGAAGCCGAAGGGCGAGCCGGCCACGCCCGGCCGCCCGGCCACCAACGGCAAGCCCGCCGCAAGCGGCCAGCCCACGGCGGGAGGGCAGGCGGCGATCCCGGGTGAGCCCACGGCCGGGCAACGCCAGCCGGCCGGCGCCAGCGGCAGCCCGGCCGCGAGCAAGCCGACGGGCGGCCAGGCGGAGATTCCCGGGCTGGTCACGCCGGGGAACGAGGCAGCCCCGGCCGGCCCCGGGCCCGCGCGCCCGGCCGGCTCCTCCGGGGCGCCGGCGTCGGCGTCCGGTTCCGCTGCCAGCAGTCCGGCCGCCAGCCAGTCATCCCCGGGCAAGCCGTCGGCCCCCGCCACGACCAAGCCGGCCGCCACTGCGCGGCCCGCTGCCAAGCCCGCCGCGCCGAAGCCGTCCGCGGCACCCAAGCCCGCGACACCCAAGCCATCGGCCACCAAGCCGTATGCCCGCAACTCGGCCCCGGCTAGTTCGCAGGCCCCCGCGACGACCTCGCACGCGGGCTTCATCGCGGCCGTCGCCCCCGGGGCGACCGCCGCCCAGCAGCGCTGGGGGGTGCCCGCCGCGGTCACGATCGCGCAGGCGATCGAGGAATCGGGCTGGGGGCAAAGCAGCCTCGCCGCGAGGTACCACAACCTGTTCGGCATCAAGGGGACCGGGCCGGCCGGGTCGGTCCTGCTGCCGACGCAGGAGTTCGAGGGCGGCCACTGGATCACGATCGACGCGGCCTTCCGGGTGTACCACAACGACGCCGAGTCCATCTCCGACCATGCCGAGCTGCTGGCCACCAGTAGCTACTACAAGCGGGCGATGGCCGACCGCGCTGTCCCCGACGCGTTCGCGAACGACCTCACCGGCGTCTATGCCACCGACCCGAACTACGGCGCCAACCTCATCGGCTTGATGAAGCTGTACAACCTCTACCAGTACGACACCGCCGCGAGCGGCTCCCGCGCCAGCGCCCCGGCCACTCCTGCTCCCACGGCCACCCCTGCTCCCACGGCCACCCCTGCGCCAGCCGGGACGCCGAGCGGCCCCGCGACCTCGCCCGCGCCGTCGGGTAGCCCGGCGCCGGCCCCGTCCGCCAAGCCGGCCTCGCCGGCCTCCCCGTCCCCATCTCCGTCCCCGTCGCAGGCGGCGCCCACCGCGCCCGCGCACGGCCAGCCGTCGATCCCCGGCCTGGTCCCCGCCCCCGGGACCAGCCAGCCGACCGGGGCGGCGTCGCCCACGGGCTCCGCCACCAGCCCCGCCCACCAGCAGGCCGCGGCGCCCGCCCGCCCGGCCGCGCAGGCCAGCCCGTCCCCTGCTCGGCACCCGGCCGCCCAGCCGCAGGGAACGCAGCAGCATCCGCAGCCCGCCGCCACGCCCTCCGCCCTGCCCACCGCGCAGCCCGGGGCAGCGGGCGGCGTGTCGATTCCCGGCATCCCGGCCGCGCTGAGCGCGTACCCGTCGCCCGGCTCCCGCGCGGGCGCCCGTCAGCCCGTGGCCGCCGCCACGGCCCGCGATGCGAGCATCCCCCCGGCCACGACGATCAGCTACGTCACCACCAGTCGGTACGACGTGCCCGCCGATGGCAGCATCGCGGCAGGCCAGGCGGTTTCCGCTCCCCCGGCCCGGCCGGACTTCCCGGCCACCTCCGCGAGCCAGGCGCCGGGTAGCCGCCGCCCGCCGGCGGCGTGCGACCACACCTCCCCGGCCTGCGATCACGCCTCCGGCTTCTTCGCCACCGCCGACGGCCAGCCCGCCCCGGCCGTCGCGGACGTGGCGGCCAGCGCCGTGACTCTCGCGGCTGCCGGGATCCGGCCAGCCCGTGCCCGCCGGGCGGCCCCGGGCCCGGCTCCTGTCCCAGGCCCGTACCCCTTGGCGGGCGGCGCCCCGATCACCGGCAGCCAGTCGGGCCCGGCCGACCGCGGGGCCGGCGGCCACCCCGCGGTCGCTGCCAGCCGACCGGTGCCCGGTCGCCAGCCTGCCCCGGGCGGTGGCTTCCCTGCCGCCCGGGGCAAGCACCCGGCCCCCATCAGCACCCCTGGCTACGGAGGAGGCAATCCCGGGATAGCAGCCCACTCGACCACGCGCGGCTTCCCGGCCATCCCCGCTCATGACGGAACCGATGGCTACCACCCGGGTGCACGTTATGCGCACGGCGCCGGCTACCGGCCGGGGGACGCCTATGAGCCGGGCGCCGGCCACGAGGCCGCTGACGGCTACCAGTCCACGTCCAACTACGAGCTAACCGCGAGCTACCACGCCATGCCCCATTTCCAGACCGGCCCCCACGACGGCGAAGCCGCGGGCCACTACGGCCCCGCCGGCTACGACGACCAGGTGGGCCACGACAACGTCGCGGCCTACGAGCCCGAGCCGTATCCCGGCGGGGCCGCAGGCTACGCCGCCGATGCCGCTGACGCGGTCGGCACCTTCCCGGCCGCCCCGCACTACCAGTCCGGCCCCGGCTTCGGCGAGGCCGCTGGCTACCACCGCGGCGTTGACCATGGCCACGGTGCTGGCTTTGAGTCCGGTGCTGGCTTTGAGTCCGGTGCTGGCTGGGAGTCCGGCCCTGACCATGACCACGCTGCTGGCTGGGAGCCGGACGCGGAGTACGACCCGGCTGCCGACTACGCCGCTGGCAGCGAGTACGAGGCTGCCACTGACTATGAGCCCAGTGCCGACTATGAGCCCAGTGCTGACTTTGAACTCAGCGGCGACTATGAGCTCGGTGCCGACTTCGAGCTCAGTGGCGACTTCGAGCCCAGTGCTGACTATGAGCTCAGTGGCGACTTTGAGCTCAGTGGCGACTTTGAGCTCAGTGGCGACTTCGAACCGGGTGCCGGTCACGAACCCAGGGCCGGCTACGGGGACACCGGGGGGTACCGGGCCGGGCCGGGCCATGAGCCCGGGGACGGCGACTACCGGCCGGCTGACTATGGCATGGACGCTAGCTACGGGGCGCCCGCCGGGTATGTTCCGCGCGGCGGCCCGGCGCAGGCGCGACTGACCGCCGACTACACGCCGCAACCGCACGCCGGCCAGTCCCAGCCGCTGCCGGGACAGGCGAGTGGTGCCGCCGGAGCGGAGGGCAGCGCGCGCGCCGACGGCGCGCCATCGGGCCAGCTGCCGTCGCCGCGGCCGCGCTCTCGGCCTCGACCTGCCGCCCAGCCGCCGGCCGCGCCCCGGCGAGGCCGCCCGCAGCCCGCCGGGCCGCAGCCGCCAGGGCAACCGGCGACGGGGCAACCGACGCCAGGCCAACAGGCGACGGGGGCCTACCCATCCGGGCCGCAGGCGTCCGGGTTCCAGGCATCCCGGCCGCGGGCGGCCGGGCCGCAGGCGTGGGGGCCGCAGGCACCAGGCCCGCAGGCACCAGGCCCGCAGGCACCAGGCCCGCGGGCCGGGCGGCAGCCGACGCGGCCGCCGCAGGCGGCCGGGGCCGCGGCGGCGCTGGGAAGCGCTGCCACGATGGCGTTCGCGCAGCGGGCCCGGCCCGCGCGCCGGCCGCAGGCGCGGCCGACGCGGATCTACGACCAGGAGCTGCCGGACGGGGTGCGAGCGGCGCTTGTCAACGCCGTCCGGAACCCGGTCGGGCGGGCCGAGCCGATGTACAAGGACATCGCCAACCAGGTCGGGATCAGCTGGAAGCTGCTCGCTGCCTGCGACTGGATGCAGTGCCAGGCGCAGCCGCACCTGTCGCCGGTTCACGGCGAGCGGCTGGGGACGCTGAACCCGGACGGGACCGTCTACACCACCAAGTCGGCCGCGCTCGCCCAGTGCGCGGCCGAGCTGGTGGAGCTGGCGGTCGCCGTGTACGGGATTGACCTGACGGTGCCCCGGCGGATGTCGGTCCAGGAGCTGTCGGACGTGTTCGCCGCGTTCCGCTGGGGCGGGCTGCTGCGCAAGCACCGGGTTTCCTCAATGGAGTTCCCGTACTCGGTCGAGGGCCTGACCGAGGCGCACCTGCGGATGCGCTGGCCCGCGATCGACGAGCCGCAGGCGCCCGACCGGCCGGGGACCAGGTTCCGGATGCCGTTCGGGGCGGTCCCGCTCGTGCTCAGCCTCGGCTACCGGGCCACGATCTAGGAAGGAGGCACCAGGGCGCGGTCGCCGCCGGCGAGCAGCGCCGGGGGAGCGCTGCGGGGGGAGTCGCCGGCGGCGGCTACCGTGGATACACGTGAAGGACAACAATCGGCTGCGGCTGTCCCGGGGCCTTTCCGCCGCCCGGCTGGCGGCCCGGGGCGGAGCGCGGTACGCGGCGAGCGCGCCCCGGCTGTTCGCGGCGGCGGGCGAGCAGCGCCAGCAGCTCCGCAACGACCTTGCCCTGCGGACCGCGGAGGACATCGCGGACACGCTCGGGTCGATGAAGGGCGTCCTGATGAAGATCGGGCAGCTCGCCAGCTTCGTCGATGACGGGCTGAACCCGCAGGTCCGGCGGACGCTAAGCCGCCTGCAAGACAGCGTGCCGCCGATGTCGCCGCAGCTCGCGGCCCAGGTGATCCGGGAAGACCTCGGCGGCGAGCCGGGGGACGTGTTCACCGAGTGGGATCCTGAGCCCATCGCGGCCGCCTCCATCGGGCAGGTGCACCGGGCGATCACCGCCGACGGCGTCGCGGTCGCGGTCAAGGTCCAGTATCCCGGCATCCGGGAGACGATCGAGGCCGACCTCGGCAACGTCGCGCTGATCAAGCGGCTGCTGCGCGTGGCGGCGCCCAGGCAGGACGTCGACGGCCTGATTGCCGAGCTGCGCGAGCGGATACAGGAAGAGCTCGACTACGTGCGCGAGGCCGCGAGCCAGCAGCGGTTCGCCGGCTACTTCGCGGGGCACCCCACCATCGAGGTCCCCGCCACCCTCCCCGGCCTGTGCACCGCCCGCGTCATCACCAGCGAGCTCGCGACCGGCGCGCGGTTCGCGGAGATGATGACCTGGTCGCAGGAGGAGAAGGACCTCGCGGCCGAGACCATCTACCGGTACACCTTCCGCAGCCTGTACGAGATGCACTCCTTCAACGGCGACCCGCACCCCGGCAACTACCTGTTCCACCCGGGCGGCCGGGTGACGTTCCTGGACTACGGGCTGGTCAAGGACTTCACCCCGGACGAGCTCAGTCCCCTGATCGCCATGGTCCGCTACCTGTGCGTGGACGACGACCCGGAAGGGTTCCGCCGTGCCATGGAGGAGGCGGGCTTCCTCGTTCCCGGCGCCCCGATCCCGACGGCTGACATCGTCGATCACATGGGCGTGTTCTACGACACGGTCCGCACGCCCGGCCGGCACACCATGACCCGCGAGTACGCCTCGTCGGTGACGCGGCACTACTTCGACTTCGGCAGCCCGCTGGCCGCCTACGCGAACATCCCCCGCTCCTACGTCATCCTGCAGCGCATCAACCTCGGCATGTACGCGATCTTGGGCGACATGTCGGCCACCGCCGACTGGCGCGCGATCGCGGAGGAGATCTGGCCGTTCGTCCAGGCGCCGCCGTCCACGCCCATGGGCGAGCTGGAGGCGGCCTGGCGGGCTGCCGCGCCCGCCCCGCGCTAGGAGATCCCTCGCCGAGCCGCACCTTCACGGGCCCGCCCACGGCCCGACCACGCCGCGAGCTGTACGCGAGCATGCCCGCCGCGATAGCGTCATGGGCTAAAGCTATTTTTGCCGCTTACAGGGAGTTGGGCATGGCGACGGCACCGGCGGGCATGGCGACAAGGGCCGGGCACGACCGCGCCGCGCCGTCGCGCGGCCAGTCCTGGGGCGGCATCTCGGTCGCGGTCGCCTCGGCCGCGATGTTCGGGACCTCCGGCACGTTCGGCACTTCCCTGCTGGACGCGGGCTGGACCCCCGCCTCGGCGGTGCTGGCCCGCATCGTGCTCGGCGGCGTGCTGCTGACGATCCCGGCCCTCGTCGCGCTGCGCGGCCGCTGGACGACGCTGCGCCGGTCGGCCGGGACCGCGATCGGCTACGGCATCGTCGGCGTGGCCGGCTGCCAGGTGTGCTATTTCAACGCGATCACGCGCATGCCGGTCGGGATCGCGCTGCTCATCGAGTACACCGGCTCGATCCTGGTCGTGGCCTGGCTCTGGCTCCGGCACGGCCAGCGACCCCGGCGGCTCACGATCGCGGGCGCGGCGGCGGCGGTCGCGGGCCTCGCCCTAATGGTCACGATCGGCGGCTCCGGCCAGGATTCGGCCGGCCTGAGCCCGCTCGGCCTGGCCTGGGCGATCGCGGCCGCCGTGAGCATGGCGGTCTACTTCCTGATCTCAGCCGGCCCGCCGCCGGCGGGCACCCCGCAGGCCCCGCTGCCCGAGGCGGTGCCCCCGGAGACCGTGCTCCCGGAGACCGTGCTCCCGGAGACCGTGCTGCCCGTGACCGGGCCGGGCGCGGCCACGGGCACCCGCCCAGCCGGGCCGGGCGCGGCATCGGGGGCCGTGGTATCAGAGGCCGTGGCATCGAGGGCCGTGACCCCGGCGGCGGCGGGCGGCGGCGAGGACGCCGCCTTGCCGCCCATCGTCCTGGCGTGGGCGGGGATGTGGGTCGGGGCGGCCACGATCGGGCTCCTCCTGCTCGTGCACGCGCTGCCGGCCGGGGCGTCGCTGCGGGACGTGACCCTCCTGCGGCACCCGGTGCCGGTCTTCGTCCCCATCGCCGGGGTCGCGCTGCTGGCCACCGCGGCGGGCTACAGCACCGGGATCATCGCGGCCCGGCGCCTCGGCGCGAAGGTCGCCTCCTTCATCGGCATGGCCGAGATCTTGTTCGCGGTCCTGTACGCCTGGGCGCTGCTCGGCCAGCTCCCGGCCGCGACCCAGTTCGCGGGGGGCGCGCTCATCCTCGCGGGCGTCACCCTGGTCAAGGCCGACGAGTCCTGAGCTTCGCTCGCGCGCCGGGGCCAGCGCGGCCCGGCGGGAATCAGGGGCGGGCGGCGCCGATTGCAGAGGGCATGACGACAGACGACGACCGGCGCCGGGTGAGCATCGACCGGACCAGCAACAGCCACTACACGGTGACCAACGCGCGCGGGGGCACGATCGGCGTCGGCGACGGCAGCGATGCGGCGTTCACGCCGGTCGAGCTGCTGCTGACGGCCATCGGCGGGTGCACCGCCATCGACGTTGACCTGCTCACCTCGCGGCGGGCGGAGCCGGACTCATTCGGGGTCGAGGTCGGGGCGGCCAAGGTGCGCGACGGGCAGGGCAACCACCTACGGGACATCGAGGTGACGTTCACGATCCGGTTCCCGGAGGGGGAGGCGGGCGATGCCGCCCGGGCGATCTTGCCCGATGTCGTCAAGCTGTCCCACGAGCGCCTGTGCACCGTCAGCCGCACGGTCGAGATCGGCACCCCGGTCACTGCCCGGATCGCCTAGCGGTCCGCGGCGGCCGCGCGGGGCCCCGGGCGGGGCCAGAGCAGGGCGGTTCCGGCGATCCCGGCCACGCCGGCGATGCCGACGGCCAGGCCCGGGCCGGCCAGGCCGCCGATGAGGCCCGCCAGCGAGAAGCCGATCGCCTGGATGGTGAGCAGGCCCGCGTTGTTCATCGCCATCATGCGGGCGAACAGGCCGTCGGGGGCGGCGTCGCGGACCCGGGCGTCCAGGCCGAGGGAGTACATACTGCACATCCCCGACCCCACCAGCAGCGGCAGGCACGCCCAGACCGGCGGGCTGGCGAAGAACACCAGGTAGGGCAGGAACGACGCGATCGCGGCGAAGCCGACCACGCGCCGCTGCAACGCCGGCCGCAGCAGCCACACGCCCAGCAGGTCCCCGGTCACGATGCCGACCGGCAGCGCCGTCAGCCACCAGCCGACCAGCGTCGGGGACCCGCCGTGGTGGCCCACGTAGGCCGCCGCGAGCGACTCCGGCGCCACCGAGAACATCGGGATCACCCAGCCCAGAAGCATCAGGCGGCGCAGCACGGGCAGGGCGAGCACCGCCCGTATCCCGCTCAGCGAGTCACCGAGCAGGCCGCGCGGGCGGGCAGCGGGCGCGGAGCCGCCCGGCACCGCACCGTCGTTGAAGCCCGCGGGTGGGGTGGCCGGCGCGGGTGGGGTGGCCGACACGGGTGCGGCGGGCGGCGCGGTCGGTGGTCCGAGCAGCGCGGCGGGCGCGTCCGGCACGAGTAGGCCGGCGGGCGCGTCCGTGATGGCCGCGACCGGAGGGACCTTGGCGGCGTCCGCCCCCGCGAGCCCGGCGCCCGCCGGCGGGGAGCCGGCCCCCTCGACGGCGCCGGGCGCTTGGGCGGCCGGCGGGCTCGCGGCGGGGCTTCCGGTGCTGGCCGTGCTGGCCGTGCTGGCCGTGCTGGCCGTGCTGGCGGGCAACGGGCGGATGCCGGTGCGGGCGCCGAGGCCGAGGCGGGCGATGGCGGCCGCCGCGACCATGATCGCGGCGGCGACGAGGAACGTGCCGCGGGCCGAGGCCAGCACGATGAGGAAGCCGCCGAGCGGGTTGGCGGCGACCTGGGCGACCTGGGAGGAGATCCGCATCAGGGACTGGGCGGGCACGTAGGCGGCCCGGCTGACGGTCGCCCGCACGACGACGCCCTTGCTCGCGCCGCCCAGCCCGGTCGCGAAGCCCGCCAGCGTCACCAGCACCAGCAGTTCCCCGACCGACAGCCCCGGCAGCGTCATCACGACCATCAGCGCCGCCGCGCCGAGGTAGCCGGTCACCAGCAGGCGGCGCGGCGACACCAGGTCGACCACTCCCGACAGCAACGTGCCGGTGACCAGGTAGGGCAAGAAGCCGAGCGAGAAGGCCAGGGACGCCAGCAGCGGCGATCGCGTCCGGTCGTAGATCAAGACGGTCTGGACCACGTCGGCCACCACGTTGCCGCAGACCGACAGGCCCGCGGCGGCGAACACGGCCCGGAACTGGCCGCTGGCCAGGGCCGCGCCATAGGTCGCGCCCTCTCGCCCGGGGGCCTTCTGTCCGTGATATCCGCGTTTACCCACGTCAAGGACTATGGCCGACGGACTTGAAAGAGCAAAATGATCAACGTGAGAGCGAATCTTGACGGCAGCAGCAGCGCCAACAGCAGCGGCAGCGCCGTGGCCGGCGCTGGCCGCGGCGGGCCAGGGGCCGGGACATGACCACGTTCACCGCCCGCTCCCAGGACCTGGGCACGATCCGGTTCGCCCGCTCCCCCGTGTGGGAGACGATGCAGGCGATCCGGCTGCTGGCCGACGAGCGCGGGCGCCCCTACCACCGGGCCTGGCACGCGGCCGTGCGGCGCAAGGCCGTCATCGGCGAGCTGGCGCCGCTGCTCGCGCTGAACCCCCTGCGGGGCTGGGTCCCGGACTTCCTCACCCCGCCGCCACAGGGGCCCGCGCCGTCGATCGGGGACCAGCTCGGCCAGATCCGGGCCACCTCGGCCGCGCACGTCGCCGACGACCTCGAGCGCACCTACCGCTCGGCCGCCGGCCAGGCGCGCGAGATCGTCGGCGCGATGCTGCCGGACCCGGCGGCCGCCCGCGAGGCCCTGGCCCGCCTCGTGGAGCTCGCGTGGGGCGAGCTGGTGGACCCGTTCTGGGCCGGGATCGACGAGTTGCTGACGGCCGACGTGGCCTACCGGTCGCGGCAGCTCGCGGACCGGGGGCTGCGGCCCATGCTGGAGGGGATCGGCCCGCCCGTCTCGTGGCGGGAGGACGGCGTGCACCTCGATGACCGCTCCGCCCAGACCGTTGACCTGGGCGGGCGCGGCCTGCTGCTGATGCCGAGCGCGTTCGCGTGGCCGCTGTTCATCGCGATCAGCTCCGGGCCGTGGCAGCCGACGATCGCCTACCCGGCCCGGGGCATCACGGGCCTGTGGAGCAAGCCGCCGCCGCCCCCGGACGCGCTGGTGCGGCTGCTGGGGCGGACCCGGGCGACCCTGCTGGCGGGGCTGGACCGCCCGGCCTCGACCACCGCCCTCGCCCAGCGCCATGGCCTGTCGCCCGCGGGCGCCTCCCGGCACCTGATCGCGATGCGGGACGCCGGCCTGGTGGCGGCCGCCCGGCACGGGCACGAGATCCGGTACGGGCGCACCCGGCTCGGCACCGAACTAGCCCGCGCGTCCGCGCAACGCTCGTAGGATTGGCGGGTGCCCCCCTCTGATGCGATGCCCTTCGAGCCATTCGAGACTGCGCCCGCCGGAACGGTGCCCGTCGAGACGATGGCCGACAGCGTTCCCGTCAACGGCGGCGAGCGCGCGGCGACGATCTTGCACAAGGTGTTCGGGTACGACTCCTTCCGCGGGCAGCAGCAGGAGATCATCGAGCACGTCATCGGGGGCGGCGACGCGCTCGTGCTGATGCCGACCGGCGGGGGCAAGTCGCTCTGCTACCAGATCCCGGCCCTGGTCCGGCGGGGCACCGGCGTCGTCATCTCCCCGCTCATCGCGCTGATGCAGGACCAGGTGGACGCGCTGCGGCAGCTCGGGGTGAACGCGGCGTTCCTCAACTCCACCCAGGACTTCGGCGAGCGGCAGGTCGTGGAGGCGGAGTTCCGGGCCGGGGAGCTCGACGTGCTGTACCTCGCGCCGGAGCGGCTGCGGTCGGAGGCGACCCTGCGGCTGCTGGACGCGGGCAAGATCTCGGTCTTCGCGATCGACGAGGCGCACTGCGTGTCGCAGTGGGGGCACGACTTCCGGCCCGACTACCTGGAGCTGCAGGTGCTGCACGAGCGCTGGCCGGACGTGCCGCGCATCGCGCTGACCGCCACCGCCACGCAGGCGACCCGCGAGGAGATCGCGCTGCGGCTGAAGCTGGCCGGGGCGAAGCTGTTCGTGTCGTCGTTCGACCGGCCGAACATCCAGTACCGGATCGTGCCCAAGAACGAGCCCAAGCGGCAGTTGCTGGCCCTGCTGCAGGGGGAGCACAAGGGCGACGCGGGCATCGTGTACTGCCTGTCGCGGGACTCGACCGAGAAGATCGCGACGTTCCTGGCCGAGCACGACATTCCCGCGCTGCCCTACCACGCGGGCCTCGACGCGGCGACCCGGGCGCGGCACCAGGGGCGCTTCGTGCGCGAGGACGGCCTGGTGATCGTGGCGACGATCGCGTTCGGGATGGGCATCGACAAGCCCGACGTGCGGTTCGTCGCCCACCTGGACCTGCCCCGGTCGGTCGAGGGCTACTACCAGGAGACCGGCCGGGCCGGGCGCGACGGGCAGCCGGCGACCGCGTGGCTGGCCTACGGGCTGAACGACGTGGTCCAGCAGCGGCGGATGATCGACTCCTCCGACGGGGACCTCGCCCACCGCCGCCGCATGCAGTCCCACCTCGACGCGATGCTGGCCCTGTGCGAGGCGACCGACTGCCGCCGCACGCAGCTGCTGGCCTACTTCTCCGAGCCGGCGGTCGCCTGCGGCAACTGCGACACGTGCCTGGCCCCGCCGGAGGTGTGGGACGGCACCCGGCCCGCCCAGATGATGCTGTCGACGGTGGTGCGGCTGGCCCGGGAGCGGGACGAGCGCTACGGGGCCGGGCAGCTCATCGACATCCTGCTGGGCAAGGCGACGGAGAAGGTGCGGGACAAGCAGCACGACTCGCTGTCCACGTTCGGCATCGGCAAGGACCTCAAGGACGGCGAGTGGCGCGCGGTCGTGCGCCAGCTGCTGGCCCAGGGGCTGCTGGCGGTGCAGGGCGAGTACCAGACGCTGGGGCTGACCGACGCGAGCGGGGAGGTACTGCGCGGGCAGCGGGCGGTGATGCTGCGCCGCGACACCCCGCAGCCGAAGGCGGCCCGGGCGCGGGCGGCGGCCAGCGCCGGCGGGAGCGGCGCCCGGCCGGCGGCGGCCGACCTGTCGCCGGCCGACGAGGCGCTGTTCGAGCGGCTGCGGGCCTGGCGCAAGGCGACCGCGGCCGAGCAGGGCGTCCCCGCCTACACGGTCTTCCACGACGCGACGCTGCGGTCGATCGCGGCCGCCCGGCCGGCGTCGCTGCGCGGGCTGTCGGGCATCAACGGCGTCGGCGAGGCGAAGCTCGTGAAGTACGGCGAGCATATCCTGGGCCTGCTGGCGGGCGACTGAGCGCCCGGCCCGCTACGCCGCCCGCGTCGCGACGTACAGGGCCTGCCCGGGGATCCGCGCGACCGGGACCCGGCGCACCCGGCCGCGAAAGCCGGCCTCGCCCAGCCAGCCGCGCAGCTCGGCCGGGGTGAACACCCGCGACCCCGAGCTCAGGTAGGTGAACAGGCCGAGGAAGCTTGCCTGGGCGGACGCGCCGCGGGGGCCGGCCGGGTCGGCGAAGGCGTCCATGACGGCCAGGACGCCGCCCGGCGCGAGCGCCGCGTGGCAGCGGGCGAGCAGGTCACGGGCCTGCGGGGCGGTCAGGTGGTGGACGAGGTTGAAGCAGAGCACCGCGTCGTGCCCGCGCCCCAGGTCCGCCGTCCGGGCGTCGCCGGGCACGTGCCGGACCCGGTCGGCCAGGCCCGCCGCCGCGATGATCTCCCGCCCGATCGCGGCGCTGCCGGGCAGGTCGAGCACGGTCGCGGTCAGCCCGTCGTGCCGCTGGCAGAGCTGGGCGGAGTACCAGCCGTGGCCGCCGCCGACGTCGAGGACCGAGCGGGCGCCGGCGGGCAGCGGCAGCTTGCGGGCCACCTCGGGCGCGCTGAGGCGGGCCAGGGCGAGCTGCCCGTGCAGGTAGCGCCGCCAGTAGTCGTCCCCCTCGGGGGCATCGTGGTGCCCGACCGGGCGGCCGGACCGCGTCACCGCGTCCAGGCGCGACCACCAGTCCCAGTAGTCGCCGGCGCCCGCCACGAACGCGGCGACCGACAGCGGGGCGCCGGGGGCGAGCCAGCGCCGCCCCGCACGGCTGAGCCGGTAGCGCCCGCCGCGCGCCCGCGCGTGCCCGGACGCGCGCAGGCACTCCAGCAGCAGCCCGGATGGCACCGGGTCAAGGCCGAGGCCGGCCGCGATCTCCTCCGGCGTCGCCGGCCCGGCCGCCAGCCGCGCGGTCATCCCGGTCCGGACGGCCGCGATCAGCGTCCCCGACAGGGCCATCCCGGCCCAGGCCTCGGCGGCGGGCGCCGGGACGAGGCCCAGCCGCAGTGCTATCCATTCGGCCGGCCGCGCGGCGCGCAGGGAGAGTCGCATGAGTTCGATGATGCCGGTACCGCGCGAGTGCCGCCGTCATGGAGCCCGCCTCGCGGCCATTTGCCATCAGGCCCGCCCGCCGGCGCGCATGAGCTCACGGCACCGCGCGGGCGCGGCCGCGTGCCCGCCGGGCCACTGCCAGGCCGGGCAATGTCACTGCATCCGGGGGATAGCGCGCGGTCGCGGAAGCCGCATAATGAACACCATGAGCCGCGTGCGGGCGCTGGTAGCGGCCAGCCATCCAGGGCCCTGCCTGGCCATCACGGCGCTCGCCACGCTGCTCGCGGCGCAGGCGGCGCCGCATGGGACGGGGCCGGTCCTCATGGCGCCGGCGATGCTCGCCGGGCAGGTATCGGTCGGGTGGTCCAACGACGCGTTCGACGCGCCGCTGGACATCGCCGCGCGGCGGGCCGACAAGCCGGTCGCGGCCGGCCGCATCTCGCCCCGGGCGGTGTGGATCGCCGCGTACGTGGCCCTGGCGGCGGCGGCCGGCCTGTCGCTGGCGATCGGCGTGGCGACGTTCCTGGTGCTGGTGCCGGTCGTCGGCGCGGCCTGGGCGTACAACGCGGGCCTGAAGTCGACCCCGGCGTCGGGGCTGATGTACGTGCTCGGCTTCGGGCCGATCCCGGCCTACGCGACGACCTGGCTGCCCGGGCACCCGCTGCCCGCCTGGTGGGTGACGGTCGCGGCGGCGGCCGTGGGCCTCGGGGCGCACTTCGCCAACGTGCTGCCGGACCTGGCCGGGGACCGCGAGGCGGGCGTGCGGGGCCTGCCGCAGCTGGTGGCCGCGCGCTTCGGCCCGGCCGCGGTCCGCGGCTGCGCGATCGGGCTGCTGCTGCTCGCCTCGGTCGCGCTGGTCGTCGCCGCCCGGCCCGGGCGCCGGTGGGCCGCGCTGGCCGGGCTGGGGGCCGCCTGCGTGCTGGCGATGATTAGCGCCCGCGGTACGGGCAAGACGCCGTTCATCGCCGCGATCGCCATCGCGGGGGTCGACGTGCTGCTGTTCGCGGCGGGCGTGGCGGCCCTCACGTGACGACGGACCCATCCGCTGGGCGGCGCGGAAACGTAATGCGGGGAAGTACCGGCCGGCCGTAGGGCCGGGCACGGCAGCACGACACCAGCACAGGCAGCGCTCAGCAGAAACCCGGGGGCCGCATGACCCAGATCCTCTCCGTACGGTCCGCCTTCCCGGCTCACCGCTATCCCCAGGACGTGCTCACCCGCGCGTACGCCGACCTGATCGGGATCGCGCCCCAGCAGGCGCGGCTGCTGGCGCGGCTGCAGGGCAACGCGGGAGTCGACACCCGGCACACGGTGCTGCCGCTGGAGGAGTACGAGCTGCTCGGCGACGCGGGGGCGGTCAACGACCGCTACATTACCGAGGCGACCGCGCTGGCCGAGCGGGCGCTGGGCGACGCCCTCGCCGCGGGCGGGGTCGACCCGGCCGACGTGGACCTGCTCATGCTGACCTCGGTGACCGGCGTCGCGGTGCCGTCGCTCGACGCCCGGCTGATCCCCCGGCTGGGGCTGCGGGCCGACGTCAAGCGGCTGCCGGTCTTCGGCCTCGGCTGCGTCGCCGGGGCGGCGGGCCTGGCCCGGCTGCACGACTACCTGCGCGGCTGGCCGGACCACGTCGCCGCCCTGGTGTCGGTCGAGCTGTGCACGCTGACCGTCCCCGTCTCCGGCGTCACCACGGCCGACATGGTCGTCAGCGGCCTGTTCGGCGATGGCGCGGCCGCGCTCGTGGCCGGCGGCGCCGGGTCGGCCTGGGCCGGGCCGGCTCACCGCGGGGAGAGCGGCGGGCCGCGGCTGCCGCGGGTGGTGGCGACCCGCAGCGAGGTGTTCCCCGACAGCCAGGACGCGCTCGGCTGGCAGCTGGGGGCCGGGGGCTTCCGCATCGTGCTCACCACCGAGCTGGCCGAGGTGGTCACGCGGCGGCTGGGCGGGGCCGTCACCGGCTTCCTGGCCGGGCACGGGCTGACGATCGACGACATCGGGACCTGGATCTGCCACCCGGGCGGCCCGAAGGTGATCGACGCGACCCGCGACGCCCTCAAGCTGCCCGAGCACGCGGTCGCCAGCAGCCGCCAGTCCCTGGCGGCGGTCGGCAACCTGTCGTCGGCGTCGGTGCTGCACGTCCTGGAGCTGACGGCGGCGGCGGGCGAGGCCGCGCCGGGGTCCTTCGGGCTGATGATCGGGCTCGGCCCCGGGGTCAGCGCCGAGCTGGTCTTGATGCAGTGGTAGCGGGCGCCGAGGTGCGGCCGGGGCCGGAGGAGGTCGCGTGATGATCGTGTTCTGGGTGCTGCTCGGGGTCATCGCCGTCGAGCGGCTGGCCGAGCTGGCCGTCTCCGCGCGGCACGCGAGCGCCCTGCTGGCGCGGGGCGGGACCGAGTCCGGCCTGGGGCACTTCCCGGCCATGGTCGCGCTGCACGTCGCGCTGCTGGCGGGCTGCCTCACCGAGCCGCTGGCCGCGCACCGGGCGTTCGTGCCCGCCCTCGGGTACCCGCTGCTCGCCGTCGTCATCGCGGCGAACGCGCTGCGCTGGTGGTGCATCGCCACCCTCGGCGAGCGGTGGTCGGCCCGGGTCATCGTGCTGCCGGGCGCGCCGCTGGTCCGGTCGGGCCCCTACCGCTGGTTCCCGCACCCGAACTACGTCGCGGTCATCGTCGAGGGGATGGCCCTGCCGCTGGTCGGCTCGGCCTGGATCACCGCGATCGCCTTCACCGTGCTCAACGCCTGGCTGCTGACGGTCCGGATCCGCTGCGAGGCGCGGGCGCTGGCGGCCGGGGCGCCCGGCACGGCGCCCGCCTCAGGTACTGCGCCCGCGCCGGCGGCGCCGTGACCGGCGTGCCCGAGGGCCGGCTCGCGACGGCAGTGCGCGGGATTACGGCAGTGCATGCAGCGACAGCAAGGCCCGGAACACGGCGGCGCCCCGGATGACCGGGGTGCCCGAGATCGACGTGGTCGTCGCCGGGGGCGGGCCGGCCGGGCTGGCCACCGCGATCGGGTGCGCGCGGGCAGGCCTGTCGGTCGTCGTGGCGGAACCGCGCCCGGCCCCCATCGACAAGGCGTGCGGCGAGGGGCTGATGCCCGGGGCCCTGCCGCGACTGGCCGCCCTCGGCATCACCGCGGGCGACCTGGCCGGGCAGCCGATCCGGGGCATCCGCTACCTCGATGCGGGACACAGTGCCGACGCCCCGTTCCGGCGGGGCGACGGCCTCGGCGTGCGGCGGACCGAGCTGCACGCGGCGCTCACCGCGCGGGCGCTGGCGCTCGGGGTCAAGGCAGTGCCGGACCGGGTCGTCGCCCACGACCAGGATGAGGCGGGCGTGACCGTGGCGACCCGGCAGGAGCGGCTGCGGGCGCGGTACCTGGTCGCGGCCGACGGGCTGCACTCCCCGGTGCGGCGATCGCTCGGGCTGGACCCGCCGCCCGCCCGGCACGTCCGCTACGGGCTGCGGCGGCACTACCGGCTGGCGCCGTGGACCGACCGCGTCGAGGTGCACTTCGCCGATGGCGGCGAGGCCTACGTGACGCCGGTCGCCCCTGACATGATCGGCGTCGCCGTGCTGGGGGGCAGGCGCGGGAGCATCCGGCCAGCGCGCGGCGCTCGCGCCGCCCTGGGCGATGGGAGCAGGGCCGGCGCGGCGGGCAGCGCCTTCGACGAGCGCCTGGCGGCGTTCCCGGCGCTGCGCGAGCGGCTCGCGGGCGCGCCGGGGGCCAGCGAGGCGCGCGGGGCGGGGCCGTTGCGGCAGGACGTGCGGCGGCGGGTCGCGGGCCGGGTGCTGCTGGTGGGGGACGCGGCGGGCTACCTCGACGCGCTCACCGGGGAGGGGATCGGCGCGGCCCTGGCCCAGGCGGACGTGCTCGCCGCGTGCCTGGCGGCCGGGCGGCCGGGGGACTACGAGCGGGCCTGCCGGCGGGTGACCAGGGCCGGGGCGGCGATGACGGGGGCGCTGCTGTGGTCGCGGGGCCAGCCGCTGCTCGGCGCCCGCATCGTCCCGGCCGCGCAGCGCCTGCCATGGCTGTTCGGCGCCATCGTGAACCAGGTCGCCTGGGCGTTATCGTCTTGGAAACTAAGCTCATACCGCTTCGCGGTGGCCCGCCCTAAGCTTCGGGTTATGACCCTTGAGGAGCCCGGGCCCGTCGCGGCGCCGCGGGCGACCGCCCCCGCCGTCCCGCTGCCTGACCTCCTGGTCCGCACCGAGGCGGGCACGCACCAGCTGCGCCCGGGCAGCTCCTACCGCGTGGGGCGGGACCCGCAGGGGCACGTCGTCCTCGCCGATCCCCGCGTCTCGTGGGCGCACGGGGAGATCCGCTCCGACGGGGGCAGCTGGACCTACACCGACAACGCCAGCCGCAACGGCAGCTTCCTCGGCCCCGACCGGGTGAACCGGGTCGAGGTGGGCGACGCCCGGATGCTGCGGCTCGGCCACCGCGACGACGGGTCGCTGCTGGGCCTGGTCCCCCTCGCCGCCCGCCAGCCGTCGGCCGAGCCGCTCACCGTGCGCACCCCCGTCCAGCAGGCGACGGCCGCCGACGCGGCCGGCGCCACGACCGCGCTCGCCCCGCCGGCTCCCTCCCCGCAGCCCGCGCCGCTGCGCGACGCCCCCACGATGCGGGCGGACATGCAGGCGCTGCTGGCCGAGGGCGTCATCCCGGCCAGCCTGCTGCCCGGGAGCGACCTGGCCCCCTTCGCGGGCCTGGCACCCGGGGACCTCGCGCCCCTCGGCGCCCCGGCCCCGGCCGGCCGGGCCGCGGGCGCGGGAGCTCACCCCACGTCGGTCATTCAGCTGCCCGCCACCACGCTGCGCATCGGGCGCGCGGCCGGCAACGACATCGTGCTCGATGACCTCATCGTCTCCCGGCACCACGCGGAGCTGCGCCCGGCCGGCGGCGGCTACGAGCTGGCCGACCTCGGCAGCCACAACGGCACGTTCTGCAACGGCGAGCGGCTCACCGCCGCCCGCGCGGTCACCGAGCTGGACGTCATCGGCATCGGGCACTCCACGTTCCGGCTGGGCGGCGGCGAGCTGCGCCAGTTCGTGGACTCCGGCGAGGTCACCGTCGTCGCCCACGACCTCGTCGTCCAGATCAAGGGGGGCAAGGCCGACGGGAAGGTACTGCTGGACCGGGTCGCGTTCCCGATCCCGGAAAAGTGCCTCCTGGGCGTCATCGGGCCGAGCGGCGCGGGCAAGTCCACCCTGCTCGGGGCGCTGACCGGGCTGCGCCCGGCGACGACCGGGGCGGTGCTGTACGACAACCGGGACCTGTACGAGCACTACGCGGAGCTGCGGCACCGGATCGGCCTGGTCCCGCAGGAGAACATCCTGCACACCCAGCTCACCGCCCGGGCCGCCCTGCAGTACTCGGCCGAGCTGCGGTTCCCCGCCGACACCACCGCCGCCGAGCGGGACCAGCGCGTCGCCGAGGTGATGGACGAGCTCGGCCTGGCCCGGCACGCCGACACCCGGGCCGACCGGCTGTCGGGCGGCCAGCTCAAGCGGGTCAACGTCGCCCAGGAGCTGCTGACCCGGCCGTCGCTGCTGTTCCTGGACGAGCCGACCTCCGGCCTGGACCCCGGGCTCGACAAGTCGGTCATGCGCCAGCTGCGCGACCTCGCCCATGACGGGCGGACGATCATCGTCGTCACCCACAGCGTGCTCAACCTCGGCGAGTGCGACCGGCTGCTGATCATGGCGCCAGGCGGGCGGATGGCGTTCTACGGGCCGCCCGGCGACGCGCTGGGCTACTTCGGGGCCGACGACTGGGCCGACGTGTTCCAGGGGTTCGACTCCGACCCGGGCCGCGACTGGCCGGGTGAGTTCGCCGCCTCCCCGCTGTTCGAGCGGTACGTGTCGCTGCGCAACGCGCGCCCGGTCGACCAGGAGAACGAGAGGCTGCCGGTCGCCCCGCCGCCGCAGCGGCGCGGCTGGGTGCGGCAGACCGCGACCCTGACCCGCCGGTACGCCCGGGTGATCTACGCCGACCGGGGCTACGTGCTGTTCATGGGGCTGCTGCCGCTGGTGCTGGGCGGCCTGATCCGGTTCGTGCCGGCCAAGGAGGGGCTGGCCGGGGCGCCCGGCACGAACCTGTTCGCCTCGGAGCTGCTGCAGATCATGGTCACCTGCGCCTGCCTGGCCGGGACCGCGTGCTCGATCCGCGAGCTGGTCAAGGAACGCCCGATCTATACCCGGGAACGGGCGGCCGGGCTGTCGTCGGGCGGTTACCTGTTCTCCAAGGTGCTGCTGCTGGGGTTCATCAGCGTCGTCCAGTCGCTCATCATCGTGCTGCTGGGGCTGGCGGGGCGGCGGATGCCCCCGCACGGGGTCGTCTTCCGCAGCGCGCCGCTGCTGGAGATCCTGATCGCGATCGCGGTCCTCGCCCTCGCCTCGATGTGCCTCGGGCTGCTGGTGTCGGCGCTGGTGTCCACCTCGGAGAAGGCGATGCCGTTCCTCGTGATGCTGACGATGGGGCAGATCATCTTGTCCGGCGGGGTGCTGCCGCTGGCGGGGATGGGCGGCCTGGAGCAGCTGTCGTGGATCGCCCCGGCCCGCTGGGGCTTCGCGGCGGGCGCCTCGACGGTGAACCTCAACCTCCTGACCCCGCAGACCGGCTCGGACACCGACCCGCTGTGGGGCCCGACCTCCGGCGACTGGGCACGCGACGTGCTGCTGACCGCCGGCATCGGCGCGCTGTGCCTCGCGCTGACCTGGGTGAGCCTGCGCCGGCTGGGGCCGCGCCGCCGCCGCTGAGGCGGCCGGCCCGCCCCCGTAATCACTCCGTGGCTGAGTGCCATTGCCTCTGACTGTTTTCCGCCGCGACGCCGTAAAGCCCGGCTGGAATTTGCGGCACCAGCCAGCGCGACGCATTGTAATTAACCGGGCACTTTACGGCGCCTTCAGTGCGGGCAGTTTCCGTTTCGTTACCATCATTCCGGTATCGCGCGAACTATGCCGCCCCCCTGGTCGTTATGGGTAGCATGCGCCGTGGATAAGGCCACGTCGCAGGCCTGGGCTTAAGGCGCGGGCCGGGGGATGATAGTCGCCAGCGGCCGGCTGAGGCGTGGCCGGACCGCGGCACGAGGTTGGGGGCAGTACGCGATGGACGGGATACAGCCTGGTGATCCCACGACGATCGGCAGCTACCGCGTAGTTGGCCGGCTCGGGGCGGGGGGAATGGGCCAGGTGTTCCTGGGCCGCTCGCCGGCCGGGCGCAAGGTCGCGATCAAGGTCATCAACCCGGACTGGGCCGCCGCGCCCAAGTTCCGCGAGCGGTTCGCCCGCGAGATCGAGGCGGCCCGGCGGGTCGGCGGGTTCCACGCCGCCCAGGTCGTGGACGCGGACCCGAACGCGCCGTCGCCGTGGATGGTGACCGCCTACATCGAGGGGCCCACCCTGGCGGAGCAGGTCCAGCGGTCCGGGCCGCTGCCCGCCGGCCGGATCCGGGAGCTGGGCGCGCAGCTGGCCGAGGGCCTGGCCGCCATCCACGACGTCGGGCTGGTGCACCGGGACCTGAAGCCCAGCAACGTGATCCTCGCGGCCGACGGCCCGCGCATCATCGACTTCGGGATCGCCCGGTCCGCGCACGGGGCCGGGCTGACCAGCGTCGGCACCGTCATCGGGACCGTCGCCTACATGTCGCCGGAGCAGGCCCGGGGCGAGAGCGCCCGGCCCGCGAGCGACGTGTTCGCGCTCGGCGCGGTGCTCGCGTTCGCCGCGACCGGGCGGGCGCCGTCCGGGACCGGCGCGGCCGGGCTCGACGGCGTCACCGACGCGGCCCTGCGCGCGGTGATCGCCGCGTGCCGGGCGCAGGCAGCGGACCAGCGTCCCGCCCTCGCCACCATCATCGCCGACCTCGCCGCCGACGGTGGTGCCGATCACCGCAGTGCCGGCTATAGCAGCGCTGACCAGAGCTGGGCCGACTACGCTAGCGCCGACCAGACCAGTGCTGACCACGCCAGCGGTGACCACGCGCGGGCCGACCAGGCTAGGGCCGACCAGGGCTGGGGCGACCAGGGCTGGGGCGACCAGGCCGGGCGCGGGAGGGCCGACGACGGCACCCGGGTCGACCTCCGCCCGGCGGACCTGGGCGCGGGCGGGCTGAGCGGTCCGGGCGGGCTGAGCGCGATCGGGCTCGCCGGCGACGGCCGCGCCGCCGCGCCCGGCTCCGACCGGGGCGACACCCCGGCGGACGGGACCGGCTTCGTGCCCCCGCCGCCGGGCCCGGACGGCCCCGACTACCGGTACGCGCCGGCCGGGTTCCCGGTCCCGGGCGGTTCGACGGCCGCCCACGCCTCGTCCGGGCAGGGCTCGCCGCCCCCGTCCGGCGGCGTCTCGCCGACAACGTCAGCGCGCCGCCCGGCTCCCCGGCGGCGCACCCTGCTGCTGGCCGGCATCGGGACCGCCGTCGTCGCCGCCGTCGGCATCCCGGTTGGCCTGGAGCTGTCCAAGGGCGGCAACGACGGGACGGCCGCCTCGGGTCCCGCTTCCGGCAGTGCTGCTTCCGGCGGCGCGGGCTCGACCGCCAGCGCGACCGATGACGGCGCGACGGGCCCGGCCCCGGCGGGCGCGCCCAACACCGAGCGCGTCTTGCAGCATGGCACCAACGGGGGCGCCCAGGCGGTCGCGTTCTCGCCCGACGCGCACACCCTCGCCAGCGGCAACGGGAACGGGACGACCACCTTGTGGGTGGTCAAGACCGGGAAGCTCATCACCACCCTCAACCACGGGGCCAGCGCTGCCGCGATCGGCGGGGTAGCGTTCTCGCCCGACAGCAAGACCCTGGCGGTCGCGAGCGGCGACGGCACGACCCGGTTGTTCAACCCGGCCACCGGCAAGGTGATCGACACGCTGGCCAGCCCGTCGGCCGCCGCCAGCACCGCGAACTCGGTCGCGTTCAGCCCCACCGGGGCGCTGCTGGCCACCAGCCACGGCAGCACGGTGACGGTGTGGGACACCGCCTCGCGCAAGGCCGTCGCCACCAAGGGCCTCGCCAGCGGCGCGGCGGCCGCCTCGCTCGCGTTCAGCGCCGACGGGCGGACGCTGGCCGTCAGCGACGGGGCGGGGAAGGCCGAGGTCTGGAACGTCGCCAGCCGCAAGCTCATGTCCACCCTCACCGGCGTCGCCACCGGCCCCGGGACGCTGGCCTTCGGCGCCCAGCAGCAGCTCGCCACCGCCAATGCCGACGGCACGGTCGCGCTGTGGGACGTGGGCAGCGGAAAGAAGATCAACACCCTGACCAACGCCAAGTCCAACGCCAAGTCGATCGCCATCCGGACCAACAGCAGCCAGCTCATGAGCGGCAACGCCGACGGCACCGGCTCGGTCTTCAGCGTCACGACCGGCAAGGTCGCCCTGAGCGTCGACACCAAATCGGGCACGACCGTCCCCTCGGTGGCGCTGTGCCCGGGCAAGCCGGGCCTGTGCTGCGGCGGCAAGAACCTCGTCCTGTGGACGCACACGGCCAAGTGATTCTAGATTTCAGCAGTTCGCGCTTCGTCGCTGACGGACGGCCGCCCGGTTAAGCCGGGCGGCTGTCGCCGTTGGTCGCGTCGCGCAGGACGATCAGGAGCCAGCGAACGTCTTCGGCTTCCAGGCCAAGGCGCCGTTGCGGCCGGGCGCCCGCAATCGCCGGGTGCTTACCCGCCCATCGGGACGAGCTCTAGCACCTCGACCGAGGCGCCGTCCATCAGCAGGTGGGGTGGCGCTCCCCCGGCAACGCGCTCCGCAGGCCGCGCGCTACCGGCCGAGCTCGCGCTGGGCCGCGCGGGCGCGCTCGCTGGCGGCGGGCGGGCGGCGGACCGTCACCCCGGCGTCGGTCAGGATGCTGAGGTCCAGTGCCCAGTCGTAGCGGGAGCGCTGCGCCCACAGCTCGAACGCGGCCTCGATGAGGAGGTCGATGTCAGCCGCCGAGAAGCCGGTGACCGCCCGCAGGTGCGCCCGGGCCTGGGCGTCGGTGCCCTGCACCGTCGCCAGGCCGTAGTGGGTGGCCTGGTGGCAGTCGGTGCACAGGCAGATCAGGCGGCGCAGCGACTGGACCCGGGTCTCATCGTCGTACGACCAGCGCTCGTGTGCTTCCAGCCAGCGGCCAGTATCCCGGTCGGCCGGGCGCCGGCAGGCCTCGCAGCGCTGGCCGGCCCGGCTGGTGATCATGTGGCGCAGCCGCTCCCAGTCCCGTTCGCTGACGCACGACCGGACGTTGGTGAACCAGCAGCTCTTGGGCACCAGGTCCACGAACAGGCCATGGCCGAAGCTCCGGTCCTCGCCCGGCAGGAGGTCGGGCACCGGCGGCAGCGCCGTCCACTCGGCGAGGGCGTCCATCCCCGGGCGGGGCGCGTACCAGCGCCGGGCGGCGGCGTCCCAGCGGGCGCCCGCGGCCTTGGCCTGGTCCTTCTCCGCGTAGGGGACATCGAGCCAGATCCTGGTGGGTGCCATTGGCCTTCTTCCGGGAGGCGGGAACGCTACCGGCAAGGCTACGGCCGCGCGGGCGCCCGGCCGTAGCCAGCGCGCGCCCCCGGCTGGGCAGTCGCCGGGAACCTTTGTATATAAAGGGTGACGAGGGCCGGAAAGCCGCAACCATCAGGAGGATAGGCCGTGCGCATTGGGTTCTGCCTGCCGCAGTACGGGACCATGGGGACCGAGCCGGGGGCGGTCGCGCGCTTCGCGCGCGAGGCCGAGGCGCTCGGCGCCGACAGCCTGTGGGCCGGCGACCGGCTGCTCGCGCCGGTCAAGCCGGTCATCGGGTACGGCGGCGGGCCGGGGATGCCCGAGGAGTTCCGCCGCTCGCTGGACCCGTTCACCGTCCTCGCGGCCGCCGCGGCGGTGACGACGACGCCGCTGCTGGGCACGAGCGTGCTGAACGCGCCGTACTACTCCCCGGCCGTCCTCGCGCGGTCGCTGACGACGATCGACGTGCTGAGCGGGGGACGGCTGATTCCCGGGTTCGGGACGGGCTGGTCGCCGGACGAGTTCGCGGCGATCGGGGTCGCGATGAACGAGCGCGGCGCGCTGCTGGATGAGTGCCTCGACGTCCTGGAAGCATCCTGGAACCAGGACACCGTCGCCTACCAGGGGCGGCACTTCTCGATTCCCGAGTCGCACTCCGGGCTGAAGCCGGTCCAGCGGCCGGGACCGCCGGTCTACCTGGCGGGATTCGCGCCCACCGCGATGCGCCGGGTCGCCACCCGCTCCGCCGGCTGGCTGCCCGCCGTCCAGCTGACGAGCGGGCTCAGCCTGTCCGGCATCGCCGCCGGCTGGGCGGTCATCCGCGAGGAGGCGGCGAAGGCCGGGCGGCCGGAGCCGGACTTCATCCTGCGGGTCAACGCGCCCGCCGGGACCCCGGTCGCCGATATAGTCGCGGCGATCGGGCAGGCCGGGCGGGAACTGTCGGCCGGGCACGTGTTCGTCGACTTGATGTACCTGGCGGGCTCGGCTGACCAGGCGCTGGAGCTGGCGGCACAGGTGCTCGCCGCCGCCCGGTGATCACCCTTGATGAGGTGCGCGCGGTCGCGCTACCGCTGCCGCGCACGTCCGAGCACCTGATCCGCGACTACGTGAAGTTCCGGATCGGGGCGATCGTGTACGCGTCGGTGTCGCCGGACGAGACGCTGCTGGGATTCGGCTTCCCCAGGGAGGAGCGCGACGCGCTGATCGCGAGCGAGCCCGCGAAGTTCGTCCTGCCCCGGCTGTCGGACCAGCGGTTCAACTGGCTCGTCGCCCGGATGAGCGAGCTCGGCCCGGCCGAGATGCGCGAGCTCATCACCGACGCCTGGTGCATGTGCGTGCCGAAGAAGGTCCGGGTGGCGCACCTGGGGACGCTGCCCTAGCTCTTCCTAATTCGCGCAATAAATCGCAACTTGTACCGCACGTCGTGGCCCGCGACTAGGCTCTCGTGATCTATAGCCGATGCGACATGCCTGAAGGCGGAATAGGGAGCGGGGAAGCGGTGACTACGACCCCACCTGGCTGGTATCCGGACAACCAGGATCCAGCATTCGTGCGCTGGTGGGACGGAATGCAGTGGACCGATCAAACGCAGGCCGCCCGGCCGGCGCAGGTCACTGTCCCGCCGCCCGTAGCACCAGCTCAACCGACTTCAGGCATTCTCCCACCGGGAGAGCGAACAGCCGCCAACGCCCCCGCGCGGAAGCACAAATTGCTCGGCGGCAAGCGGGACCTGCAGGCAGAAGTGGAGCGCTTGCAGCGGATCGTCAATGACATGGGAATCGGGCAGCTGGATCAGCTGCGCGCCGAGACCCGCCAGCTTGGCGATCTCTTGCCCCGCATGCGGCAGGAGGAAGCAACGCTCCGGGCTTCCATCGGGCCCCTCCGCGTCGAGGCCGCGCAACTGAACGGCTACCAGGCTCAGGTCGTCGGCCTGCGGGCGGACGTGGAGAAGCTCCAGGTCAAGCGGGATGCCCTGGCCTCCGCGCGGCGCGAGATCGAGAAGCTCGACGCGGAACTGGGCAAGCTCCGGGTTGAGCAGGCGGAGCTTTCCAGCGGCCTGGTCGAGACCCGCGAGATCTCGCTGCTGCAAGAGGCCGGCATCTATCAGTACCGGCACCGGCTCAACGATGCCGTTGCCTACAAGGCCCGGCTCACCGGCCTGCAGGCGCGGATCAAGGACGCGGTGAAGGCGAAGACCGCCGTCACGGGCAAGACGAACTGGACGGTCAACAACTCCCTGGCCCAGGGCCGGAAGATGGTGAGCGAGTTCTCCCGGCTCATGCTGCGGGCCTACAACAACGAGGCCGAGCACGCCGTGCAGTCCATGAAGCCCTACGCGCTTGAGTCATCGGTCGCCCGGCTGAACAAGGCGCGCGAGATCATCAGCAAGCTCGGCGCCACGATGGATATCCGGGTCACCGACGCCTACCACCGGCTCCGGGTCGAGGAGCTTGAGCTCACGGCCGATTACCTGGCTAAGGTCGCCGAGGAGAAGGAGCGCGCCAAGGAGGAGCGCGCCCGGCTGCGCGAGGAGGAGATCGCCCGCCGCGAGTACCAGCGCGAGCAAGATCGCCTCGGCAAGGAGCAGTCGCACTATGAGTCGGCGCTGGCCGCGCTCCAGGCCAACGGGGACGTCGAGGGCGCCGAGCGCATGGCGGCCAAGCTCGCGGAGATCCGCGACGCGCTCGACGGGGTCAACCGCCGCGCGGCGAACATCCGCGCCGGCTACGTGTACGTGATCTCGAACATCGGCGCGTTCGGGCCCGACATGGTGAAGATCGGCATGACCCGCCGGCTGGAGCCAATGGACCGCGTGCGTGAGCTGGGCGACGCCTCGGTCCCGTTCCGGTATGACGTGCACGCCATGATCTTCAGCAATGACGCTGTCAGCTTGGAGACCCGGCTGCACCATACGTTTACGGAACACCGGGTCAACCTGGTCAACCAGCGCCGCGAGTTCTTCCGCGTCACCCCGGCTGAGGTCCGGGACGCGCTGCTGGCCGGCCTTGACGCCACGATAGTCAACTGGGTGGACGAGCCTGAGGCACTTGAATTCTGGCAGAGCGAGACGACCCGTCGCGAGGCCGGGACGTTGCCGGGCTAGGCAGCAGGCGATGCCTGGCTCAGTCAGAAGCCTGGGCGGAGGGGGCGCCGATCTCGCGGAGCCAGTCGATGACGCTCTCCTGCTGGGTGCCGATCGAGCTGGCCGCGTCCAGGGGGGTGCCGTCGGCGTAGCCGGGGGTCCAGGCCAGGTCGGCGCCGTGGGCGAGCAGGTACTCGGCCGTCCGGCGCTGGCCGGCGGCGCAGGCGTGCCAGAACGCCTCCGATACCGCGTCGCTTCCCTCGCTGCCGTCGGCTTCGGCTAGCAGCTCCGCGACCCGGCCGAGCAGCCCGAGGGCGGCCGCGTGCCAGAGCTTGCCGACCGTCGCGCCCCGGGCTACTAGCAGCCGGGCGACATGCCAGCAGCCGTAGCCGATCGCGTTGTCGAGCGGCGTGCCGATCGAGCCGCCAGGCTGTTCCAGGCCGGCCCCGCCGTCGATGAGGGCGGCCGCCACGTCGGCGTCGTCGCTGCTGGCGGCCCAGTGCAGCGGCGTCTCGCCCGGGGCGGGGGTGGTCACCGCGTTTGGGTCGGCGCCCGCGCTGACCAGCAGCCGGACCGTCTCCGGGCCGCCGGGTGAGTAGCCAGGCCAGTCGGTGACGACGTGCAGCGCCGTCCGGGTGCCGCCCCGCTCGGTTAGCCGCGCCCGGGCCAGCTTGGGCTCGTCCTCCAGCAGGCGGCGCACGGTCGCGAGGTCGCCCGAGCGGATCGCCAGCGTCAGGAGGGCGGCGACGGGGTCGTCAGCCGGGAGCGTCTTCGGGGCGCCGTCGTCCATGTTCGTAGTTTCCCATGCCAATTGGGCTAGCGGAGCCGGAAGACCGGGCCGCGGGGCCTGAACGGCAGCGTCGCGGCCTGCGGGATGAGGTAGGCGTGGTCGCGGCGGACCGTCAGGCGGTCGCAGGCGCCGTCGGTGATGATCAGCAGCGGGCCGTCCTGCGGGAAGTCCGCTGCCTCTTGCAGCAGGGCGATACCGGGTTGCGGGACGGTGCCGCCGCGGCCCTTGACGCGGACGCGGCCGGCGATGTCGGTGGGATGCATCCAGCCGTTGTCGTGGGCCTCGGCGTCGCAGAAGACGACCCGGGCGGCGCGGACCTCGCGGGCGGCCGCGTAGGAGGCGATCACGCCGAGGGCCTTGCCCAGCGGCCGGGTGTCCATCGATCCGCTGGTATCGAGGACGACGCCGAATACCCGGCTGTCGAGCAGTTCCTCCGGCCGGTGCCAGCCGGGACGGGGAATGCCGGGGGTGGCGGACTGGCGGCGGCTTTTATAGTACGACTGGCTGGACAATGTCCCGGCCGCCGTTCCATGGACGGCAGGGGCGAGACCGATGCCCGAGGGTCCTGCTGCGATTGTGGCCGCTGATACCTATGGGGCAGAATGTGCCGCCTGCCCCGCGAACAGGCCACTAAGAAGAAGCGTCGAGGTTGCCAGTATTACTGCACGCATCCGGCGTTTGCTCACGGCGGCATCATACTGGCAATATGGGGCAAAAACCACGCCGGACCGCTTTGGCCTTGGCCAGTCGCGGGTCCCTATTACTCGCCGTAGGCGGCGACGCGCCTGAATCCATCCGTCGCCATCACCCGCCGCCGACGAACGGCTCGGGCCTGGCGGCTTGGTCCCCGACCTCGGCCAGGACAACGCGGAGCAGCCGTGCGCGCTCGAAGTCCTCGTCGCTCGGCTCATTGGGTGCCATTACGAGCTGGGCGAACAGCAGCAGCTCGGCCCATACGGCCTTGACGTGCGCGCTCAGCCGCCGGGTCCCCCACCGGCTGGACAGCCCCTCCACGATCGCCAGCCCGCGCCCGTCCTCGTCGTCGTCAGCTGCGGCTGTCTTCGTCCAGGTGAGGCCCGCGACCAGTACGTCGCGTCGCGGCGTCGCCGAGCCCGGTCACCCCGGACTCAGCGAACCGCGAGCGCCACTTCCGCACCGTCTCCCCGGAAATCCCCAGCTCAGCAGCCACCCCGGAGTTCCCGCCCGCCGAGCCTCCAGGGGCGAGGATGATCCGCGCCCGCTCCTGCGACCGCCGGTCACCGGACGCCAGCAGCCGCCCGAGCCCCAGCCCGGTCCTCATCAGACAGCGCCAGCGGCGCAGCACGAACGGACATGGCAACAGCCTACAGACTTACGACCAGGATCTCAGGCGCAGGATACTAGAAAACATCCCCTCTGGTAGTTGACACTCTCCTTTTGTGGTTATAGGACTATTCGTAGTCCCGTTCTTAGGAGGAAGCCACAATGCGAGTGCGTTCATTTATCGTGGGCCTCGGAATCGCTGCCGTCACGCTCTTTAGCGTGGGTGCTGGCTCCGCTGCCGCTCAAGAGCCCATCGGCCCGAACCAGCACTTCCTCGGCCTGGTTAACGGCAGCAACAATGACCCCGCGGTTTACGTGGTATGCCCGGGACCGGTCTATGCCGGACGGACAGGCCCGGTTGCCGGAGGCCAGACCATGTCGGTCGCCGAGGTAGCCAGCGGAGGCGGCTACACCGGGCTGTTCAGCAACGTAAACAGCTGGTTCGTTCCGGTTCCCGCTTCGTCCGCCGCCAATCCGACCGAGCTGAAGTTCACCGAGTACGGAGTACCGCAGAGCATCCCGACGTCGATCCAGGTGCCTTGCGGCGGAACCGGGCAGGTCGAGTTCAGCTCATGCCCCTATCTGGCCCCCTGTGCTTACGGATGGGTCCCCGAATACGTGAACGTGCACTTCATCGACATTGCCGCCTTACCGCCGACCAGATGATCCGCCGTGGGGTCCGCAAGTCCGTCCAGGCCCTCGAAGCCGGCATCCGGGCCTGGATCGACTGCTGGAACGAGAACCCGCGCCCCTTCACCTGGACGAAGACAGCCGGGGAGATCCTCAGCTCACCGGCCGAATATCTGTCTAAGATTTCAGGCGCAGGACACTAGTTGCCGTAGTGGTGGCGCGCCTGGATGATGATCAACTCGTCATCAGTAACGCCATAAACCAGGCGATGCTCGTCATCGATTCGTCGTGACCAGAATCCAGAGAGGTTACGGCGCAGCGACTCGGGCTTCCCCGCCCCTTCAAAGGGCGTTCGCCGGGCTTCCTCAATCAGCCGGACGATGCGGCGGAGCATCTTCTTGTCGGCCTCGGCCCAGTGGGTGAAGTCCTCCCAGCCTTGCGGGTGGAAGGCGACGTTCCTCACCCGTGGCCATCCTCGGCCGCCATCGCCGCCAGGTCGTCCATCGACTTGGAAATCAGCGTCCGGCCCCGGCGCACGTCGTCGGCCGCAGCCAGCAGGCGGGCCGCGTTGGCAGGCGAACGAAGTAGGTAGTCGGTCTCCGCCATCGACTCGTAGTCCTCGGCCGAGACCAGGTAGGCGCGACCGTGGTTGGAGACGATCTCCACCGGCGCACGGTCGTCGTTAACCTGCTTGATCAGCGGAAATAGTCTCCTACGGGCCTCGCTCGCCGTGATCGCCACCGGAACTCCCCTCCACTGGTACCGCCTCACGGTACCATGCGAAGCTCCGACGACATGGGAACCCGCCATCCACCTGCCCCTTCCTGCCAGTTGAGCGACTCGATCACGCTGCGCACTATAGTCGACTATAGTCAAATTTCTACGACTATTCGAGAAGGGTCGGCTATGGGCAAGCATCAGCAACGAGCGAGGCGGCGGGACTACTGGGTGACGGTCGTGTCCGACCCCGTCCCGGTCGCCGAGGTGATCGTGCTGGGCAGCGGCAAGGACTGCGACCTCACGATCGCCCTGGCCGACGGGCGGTCGATGGAGATGGGGGTCGCCGAGCTGGTGATATCCACGGACGGGCAGGTCAAGGTCGAGCTCGAGTGCGTTGATGACGTCGACGTTCAGGTCCGCTACTCAGGGGACGACCTTGAGCTGCGCGCTGTCCGGCTGAGCGGGGGCGACGGATGCGACGAGCAGGAGTTCCGCCGGGACGTCCGCCCATGGCTCGCCAGCGACCTGGTCGAGGGACTGCCCTGCATCGCCTGCGCCGAGATCACCCTGGCGACGGCTGGCGGCTGACGACCTCCGCGTGCTGCTGACCGTCGAGGCCGGTGTCGTCCACCGGCACGAACACCTGCCAGAAGTGCTCGTCCATCTCATCGAAGGTGGTGAAGGACTCCCCGCATGCGCAGGTGCACGGCGGCAGCCGGAACGCCGGGAACAGCCGCGCCGCCCGGTCCGCGACCTCGGCCAGGGCGGTCCGCAGCATCCGCGCCCGCTCGAAGTCCGCTTCCGCCAGCTCGTTGGTTGCCCCGATGAGCTGGGCGAACAGCTCGCCCGCGGCCTTGAGCAGTTCCAGCACGGGCATGACGGCGATGTCGGCCGTGGTGAGTTCCTGGTTCCCGTCAGGCATGACCCTTCCCCTTTTCTGACTGGTGCGTCCCGGCGGGCAGCAGCAGTTCCGCCCATACGGCTTTCACGTGCGCGCTCAGCCGCCGGGTCCCCCACCGGCGCGACAGTCCCGCCACGATCGCCAGGCCGCGCCCGTCCTCGTCGTCGTCGGCCGCCACTCGTGGCTGGGGCACGTCCGGGTGGCAGTCCCACGCCTCGATGACCAGGCGCTCGCGGTTGGCCAGCAGCCGCAGCGCGACCGGGCCGGCCTGGCCGAGGACTTCCGTCGCCGTCACCGCGTTGCCGATGAGCTCGGCCGCCAGCAGCTCGGCGTCCTCGATCACCTCGCGCGGCACGCCCCAGCCGCCCAGCACCTGGCGCGCGTGCTGCCGTGCGCAGGGGACGGCGGCCGGGCGGGCCGCCGTCTTCAGGACGGCGACGAGCGGCCAGCGCACGTAGGGCGACGGCTCCTGGCCGCGCCATTTCAGCAGGGTTCGCTCTCCCCCGCCAGCCGCCGGCCCGCAGCGGCCACCACCACAGAAGTCCAAGCCGATCACCACCTCACCGTGGAGCCTGTATGTTTGCCAGTATGTAGACGCTGAGCCAAAAATGCAAGGTAGTCGTTTAAGTCTCTGCGAACATTCCTCAGGCACGTGTCTGCTTCGGCGGACGCGGACCGAGCGGGTACGATCTAGGCGAATGTTGAGGTCACAAGTGGCGACGAACAAGGCCAAGCCCCCGACGGTGCGACTGCGGCGCTTGGCGGCCACGCTGCGCCGTCTGCGCGAGGAAGCCGGCTTGTCCCGCGAGGACGTCCAGGAGCAGACCGAGGTCAACGAGGGCACGCTGTACCGGATCGAGACCGCCCGGTCCCGCCCGCAGCCGCGCACCCTCAAGACGCTGCTGACCCTGTACGGCGTCAGCGAGGCAGTCCGGGCCGACCTGCTGGACCTGTCCAGGAACGCCGACAGCCAGGGCTGGCTGCGCGCGTACCAGGCGGAGTTGCCAGAGGAGTACGCGGCATACATCAACTTCGAGAACGAGGCCCGCTCGGTTCGCAACTACGAGTCGCTGTACATCCCGGGCCTGCTGCAGACCGAGGACTACGCGCGAGCCGCAATCCGGGGGTCGCTGCCAACGGCCACCGATGAGCAGGTGGAGAACCGCGTCCGGGCGCGGATGGAGCGGCAGGAACGGCTCACGGGCGAATCGCCGCTTGAGATATGGGCAATCGCGGACGAGGCGTCGATTCACCGGCAGGTTGGCGGGTCGAAAGTCATGCACGCCCAGCTCGCGCACCTGCTCGACGCGGTCAAGAGGTCAAGCATCACGCTGCAGGTGATCCCGTATGACGTGGGCGCGCATCCTGGCATGCCCGGGTCGTTCATCTACCTGGAGTTCGGCGAGCCGATCGACCCGGACCTGGTGTACGTCGACACGCTGGCGGGCGACCTGTTCCTGGAGGCCGATGAGGACCTGCGGCTGTACAGCTCGATGTTCGATCATCTGCGGGCCATCGCGCTGAGCCCGGCCAAGACGAAGAGCCTGATCAGCGGCTTCGTGGATAGCGTGAAGGAGAAACAGTGATGGACAAGCTCACCTGGTTCACCAGTTCGTACTCATCGGGCAACGGCGCCTGCGTCGAGTGCGCCCGCACCGAAGCCGGCGGCATGGCCGTCCGCGACAGCAAGCACGTGGTCGGCCCGGCCCTGTCCTTCGACCGGGCCACCTGGCATGCGTTCCTCGGCACCACTCGCGAG
>DATBEM010000044.1:0-32975 GCA_036276115.1 Trebonia sp. | reverse complement strand
GGGCTGGGGGGTCCGGGGCTGGGGGGTCCGGGGCTGGGGGGTCCGGGGCTGGGGGGTCCGGGGCTGGGGGGTCCGGGGCTGGGGGGTCCGCGGCGGGCGGCGCGTCCTCGGGCGAGCCGGCCTGGGGGCCGAGCCACTCCCCGACGACCTCCGCGTAGTGCGCGTTGTGGCCGGGGCCGGGCCAGCGGACCTCGCCCGGGGTCTGCGAGAGCTGGGGGGCGACGTTGGGCATCGGGATCAGGCCGAGGTCCTCGTCGTGGACGGTGACGATGGACTCGCGCGCCGCGAAGTGCGGGTCGGCGAGCATGTCGGGCGCCCGGTACAGGCGCCCGGCCGGGACGCCGTGCCGCTCCAGGTGCTCCAGCAGCGCCTCGGTGGTGCGGGCGACCGCCCAGTCGGCGATGACGTCGTCCAGCTCGGCCTGGTGGTCGCCCCGGGCGACGTGGGTGGCGTAGCGGGGGTCGGTGGCGAGCCCGGGCCGGCCCATCGCCTCGGCCAGCCGGCGGAACACGGTGTCCTGGTTGGCGGCGATGAGGATGTGCTCGCCGTCGGCGGTCGGGTAGAGGTTCGAGGGGGCAATGTGCGGCAGCACCGCCCCGGTCCGCTGCCGGATCACCCCGGCCAGGGCGTACTCGGGGATGAGGGCCTCGGACAGGGCCAGCACCGACTCGTAGATCGACACGTCCACGACCTGCCCGCGGCCGGTCTCGGCGCGGGCGCGCAGCGCCATGAGGGCGCCGAGCGCGCCGTGCAGGCCGGCCAGCTCATCGCCGATCGAGATGCCGATGCGGCTCGGCGCGCGGTCCGGCTCGCCGCTGATGTAGCGCAGCCCGCCCATCGCCTCGCCGATGGAGCCGTAGCCCGCCCGCGGCGAGTAGGGCCCGTGCTGCCCGTAGCCGGACATCCGCACGTACACGATGCCGGGGTTGCGGGCCGACATCTCCTCGTAGCCGATGCCCAGCCGCTCCAGCGTGCCGGGCCGGAAGTTCTCCACCACGACGTCGGCCACGTCAATGAGGCGCTGGGCGAGGTCGCGTCCTTCGGCCGAGTGCAGGTCAGCAGCGATGCAGCGCTTGTTGCGGCCGAAGACGGCCCACGACAGCGACTTGCCCTCGTGGATGACGCCCCAGCGGCGCATCGGGTCGCCCGCGCCTGGCGCCTCCAGCTTGACCACGTCGGCGCCGAAGTCGCCGAGCAGCTGCCCGCAGTAGGGACCGGCGATCAGCTGCCCCAGCTCGATGACGCGGACTCCGGCGAGAGGTCCATGCGATGACACACCCATGCTCGTCTGCTCGTCCTTCCAGGGCCAGGGGTCGATCGGTAATTGTGTACGATCGCAAACGATGACCTGCATGTCAAGCAGTGAAAGTCGCAAAAATCGGCGTTATTGTATGCACGTGCGCAGGCAGCCCGCCTCGCGCGTCGTCTTTGACGTTCCGTGAAGGAAGTGCTAGACAACAGTGGTCCACATCGTTGAAGTCAGCCCCCGAGACGGCCTGCAGAACGAGTCGACGCCAGTCAGCACCGCGGTCAAGGTGGACCTCGTCCTCCAGGCAGCGGCCGCCGGCCTCACTCGCATCGAGGTCACCTCGTTCGTGAGCCCGAAGGCGGTTCCGCAGATGGCCGACGCCGAGGCAGTGCTGGCCGGGGTGCGCGAACGGCTCGGGCCCAGTCCGGTCGAGCTGAGCGCGGTCGCCCTCAACGCCCGCGGCATCGACCGGGCGGTGGCGGCCGGGGTCGACGCCGTCACGTTCGTCATGCTCGCGACCGAGGAGTTCAACCAGCGCAACCAGGGGTGCAGCCGCGCCGAGAGCATGCGGACGTGGCAGGCGAGCGCCCGGCGGCTGCGCGAGCGCGGGCTGCGGAGCACGTTCATGCTCGGCGCCTCGTTCGGCTGCCCGTTCAGCGGCGAGGTCGCGCCGGGCGACGTGCTCGACCTCGTGCAGGAGGCGCTGGAGGCCGGCCCGGACGAGATCGCGCTGGCCGACACGATCGGCTGCGGGGTCCCGACCCAGGTCACCGACCTGTTCGGCGGCATCCGGGAGCTGGCCGGGGGCGAGGTCCCGATGCGAGTGCACCTGCACAACACCCGCAACGCCGGCTACGCGAACGCCTTCGCGGCCGTGGCGGCCGGGGTGACCGCGCTCGACGCCAGCATCGGCGGCATCGGCGGGTGCCCGTTCGCCCCGGCCGCGACCGGGAACATCGCCACCGAGGACCTCGCGTGGATGCTCGGGCGGGCGGGCGTGGACGACTCGGTATCGGTGAGCGGGACCATCGGCGCCGCCCGCCTGCTCGCCGGCAACGGCGTCGGCACCAGCGCCATGCTCGGCCGGGCAGCGCCCTTCCCCGCAGACAAGCCCTTCCCCGCAGACAAGCCCTCCCCCGCCGGCTCGCCCCTCCCCTCCCAGCAGCCCGTCCCGGCCGGCCGGCCGGGCGCGGGCGACCGCACCTAGGACAGGAAACCCCGCACCGTGAAATCCGCTGACGCCGCCTACGACGCCATCCGCCTGCAGATCCTCAGCGGCTCGGTCACGCCCGGCACCCGGCTGATCGAGGCCGACCTCGCGCGCGACCTGCAGACCTCCCGGACCCCCATCCGCGAGGCGCTGCGCCGCCTGGAGGCCGAGGGCCTGCTGGAGGTGTCCCCGCACCGGGGGGCGCGGGTCAGCGAGTGGACCCTGGAGGACCTGCGCGAGATCTACGACCTGCGCTCGGCCCTGGAGTCGATGGCGGCCGAGCGGGCCGCCATCCGGATCAGCGAGGAGACGCTGGCCGAGCTGGTCGCCTTGTGCGATGAGATGGACGGGCAGGCGCCCGCGCGGACCAGCGCGTCCCGCGACCGCATCTCGGCCCTCAACAACCGCTATCACGACCTGGTGCGGGAGGCGGCCGCCAGCCCGCGGCTGAACACCATGATCCAGAGCGTGGTGCAGCTGCCGCTGGTCTCGGCCACCTTCCACCGCTACCGCGCGCCCGACATGCAGCGCAGCGCCAACCAGCACCGCGAGCTCATCGAGGCGCTGCGGGTGGGCGACGGGCAGTGGGCCGGGGCGGTCATGCGGGCGCACGTCCTGGCCGCGAAGGCGACCCTCGTCAAGCCCGACATCGCCGACGGGTCGGACATCGCCGTCGGACTGGACGCCCCGAACAGCTAATTGCACACAATCAAGCCGCCCCCAGCAGGGCGACGGCCTAGCCATGCCCGCGAGCGTAACGCTCCTACCAGCAAAGAGTAGTCGCGACCTGGGGAACGATCTTCGGTCTTGACAGAGCAGTGGTGCGATATTAGCGTCCTTGTATACAAAGTCGCCTTCAAGGAGCAGAGCGTGAAGGACCAGTACTTCGTTTTCGACAACGCCGTGCACATGTACAAGCTCACCGAGGAGAACCTGGACCCGTTGTACGGGGGCGGCCGCCAGCGCACGAACGCGCTGGTCGAGTACGCGAAGATGTACTCCAAGGAGGGCTACCCGTACGACGACATCTCCGACCGGGAGCTGTCGGTCGAGGACGCCTACACGATGCTGTTCGAGAAGTCCGACACCGACCTGGTCATGGCGCAGACGGTGCCGAGCCACGGCGGCTGGAAGCTCGGCTTCTCCCCGGCCGAGAACAACTGGAAGCTCAAGCAGGCCTACCCCGACCGGGTGCTGTTCTGCGGCGGCGTCGACCCGATCACCCACGGGCGCTACGGCGCCAAGGCCGAGATGATCCGGCAGATCGAGGAGTGGGGCGCGGTCAGCTTCAAGTTCTACCAGGCCCACGGCGGCGGGATCCACTGGAACATCGACGACCGCGACGTCGCCTACCCGCTGTGGGAGACGGCGCTGGAGCACGGCGTGACCAATGTCCAGTTCCACAAGGGGCTGGCCTTCAACAACCAGCACATCCGGGACCTGGCGCCGTATGACCTGGAGCGCGCCGCCCAGGACTTCCCCGAGATGAACTTCATCGTGCACCACCTGGGCGAGCCGTTCATCGACGAGACGATCAACATCGCGTCGCGCTACCCGAACATCTACCTGGCCCTGACCGCCTGGATCAACCAGTACCCGGTCGCCCCGCGCCAGGCCCTGCACGCGATCGGCAAGTGCCTGTTCCACGTCGGCCACGAGCGGCTGCTGTGGGGCTCGGAGGCGTTCGTGTGGCCCGACATCCAGGCCTACATCAACCTGTTCGCCGAGATGACGATGCCGGAGGACCTGCAGGACGGCTACGGCTACCCGGAGCTGACCCCGGAGATCAAGGCGGCCATCTTCGGCGGGAACTTCGCCCGCGTGATGGGCATCGACATCGAGAAGAAGAAGGCCGAGCTCGGTGTCGGCTGAGCCGGCCGCCCGCCCGGCCGATGACGCCGCTGCCGCCAGTGACGCTGCCGCCAGTGACGCTGCCCGGGAGCTGGCCGAGCGGGCCGAGCAGGCGCTCGAGGGCCGGGTCCGGCAGGTCGTGGAGGCGCACGGGGGCGGGATCACGCTCGACGTGACCGGCCCGGGCGAGGTGCGGGTGAACTTCCAGGGCCGCTGCCAGGCGTGCCCGTCGGCCGCGATCACCATGGGCTCGCTCGTGCGCCCCGCCCTGCTCGAGGTCGAGGGGGTCAGCTCGGTCACCCGCCGCGGCGCGACCTCGCGCTTCGCCGAGGAGCGGATCGCGCGGATGTTCGCCATCACCCCCCGGGACGCCGTCGCGTCCTGAGCGGGCCCGGCTCTCCCGGTCGTCAGGTTCAGCAGGCAGTCAGGTTCAACAGCAGTCAGGTTCAACAGGCAGGCGGTGGTGCAGGTGGGGCGGCTCGCGGGCAAGGTGGCGGTCGTGACCGGGACCGGGCGGGGCCAGGGCCGGGCGGTCGCGCAGCGCTTCGCGGCCGAGGGCGCACGCGTGCTCGGCTGCGACCTCGATCCCGAGGCCGCCCAGGAGACCGTGGCGCTCGTCCGCGACGCGGGCGGCGTCATGGCCTCGCTGCACCCGCTGGACCTGGCGGCCGAGGAATCGGCCGCGGCGCTGATGGACCGGGCCGCGGCCGAGTTCGGCGGGATCGACATCGTCTACAACAACGCGATGACCTCGCGCCGGGGCGAGGTCGAGGACCTGTCGCTGGACGACTTCATGTACACCATGCTCAACGTCGCCGGGCTGGCCTTCCTCACCACCAAGCACGCCGTCCCCCACCTGCGGGCGCGGGGCGGGGGGGCCATCGTCAACGTGGCCTCGATCGGCGGCATGAACGTCGGCACCGGCATGGCCGGCAACTACACCGGCTCGGTCGCCTACGCGACCGCCAAGGGCGCCCTGATCCGGATGACGGCCCACAACGCGATCGGCCTGGCCCCATGGGGAATCCGGGTCAACGCGATCTCCCCTGGCGCCGTCCGCACCCCGCTGACGAAGGGCAACTTCGGCGACGAGGGCGACCTGCGCTACGAGGCGCACCTGAGCCACTTCCTGGTGAAGCGCTTCGGCGAGACCGACGACATCGCCAATGCCGCCGTCTACCTCGCCTCGGACGAGTCGTCCTACGTCACCGGGCACAACCTGGTGGTGGACGGCGGCTGGACCACCTCGGGCGGGGCCGGCTGGGCCCATCCCGAGGTCGTCGCCGACCTGATGTCCGCCCGCCCGGCGCCAGCTGCCCGGCCGGCGCCGGCAACCTAGCCGGCAACGCGAGAGCCGTCCCCCCGCCGCGCGGCCGGGGGACGGCTCGGCCGCGAGGACGGCCGTGAGGGTGATCTTCCTGGTTTCCCAGGAGCACTGCGATATCAGGCGGTGGGGGCCAGGGTGAAGCTGGCGCCGTTCCAGGACCAGGTCTCGCCGTGGCCGGCGTCGGTGTTGTAGGTGCCCTGGGTGCCGGCCGCGACGCAGTACGTCGTCGTCAGGCACTGGTCGCCGACCAGGAGGTTGCCCTGGCCGGACGGCGCGTCAGCGAAGTGCAGCGCCCAGGTCGAGCCGTTCCAGATGGAGAAGATCGCGTTGCCGGTCGTCGGCCAGTTGTAGGCCCCGAACCCGCCAACCGCGATGCAGTAGTTGCTCACCGCGCACGAGACCGAGTTCAGGATGGATCCCCCGGTCGCGGGCACGGCCGCGCCGGTGCGGGCCCACTTGCCGGTGTAGGTCTCGGCCCAGCCCTGCCAGGTCACGGTGCTGGCGATCTTGGTCTGCTCGCCGACGAGGACGCAGGCGACGCTCGACCGGCAGGAGACGCTGTTGATGTAGGTGGCGTAGTGGTTGGCGACCGTCTGCGCGGCGTCGGTGACGCGAGTGAAGCCCGACCCGTTGAAGCGCTCCACTAGCGACGTGAAGTAGCCACCGTTGGAAGACGCGTACTCCCCGCCCATCAGGCAGAAGTTCGTAGCGGTGCACGAGACCCCGTAGAGGGCGTCGTAGTCGTAGCTGGTGGTGTTCGGCGCGGTGAACAGCGTCCAGCCGCCAGTCGGCGTCCACGTCTCGGCGATCGCGACCGAGCCGTTGTGGTTGCTGGCGGGCGTGTAGTAGCCGACGCCCACGCAGTACGCGGCGGAGGCACAGGACACGACCGACAGGACGGGAGCCAGCGAGCCGGGGATGGCCTCGGGCAGCGAGAGCGTCCAGCCGGTGCCGTTCCAGGCCTCGGCCAGCACGTACTGCGAGGTGCCGCGGAAGTAGGCGCCGACCGCGACGCACGTCCCGTTGCAGGAGACGCTGAACAGCGACCCGCCGGTGGTGGCCGACGGCAGCGGGACCGAGACGGCCGACCAGGCGCTGCCGTTCCAGTGGAAGGTGCGCGGGCTGCCGTGCCCGGCGTTGAGCCCGTAGTCGCCGCCGACCGCGAGGCAGTTGCTGACCGCGAGGCAGGACACCGAGTTCAGGGTCTCCTGCTCAGTGGTGGCGGCCGGCTTCACCCCGGCCGGGTAGGCCAGGTGCTGCTGGGCCGGGTTCACGGGGTTGGCCAGGGGCGCGCCCGGCCGGGTCCCGAGGTCCGCCCGGGTGGCCGGGGTGGCGGCCAGGAGCGACGCGTCCTGGGCGCTGGCCGCCGTGGCCGTGCTGGCCGCCGTGGCGCTGGTGAGGGCAGCGCTGGCCGGGCCGCTGAGGACGATTGACGCGGTGATCGCGCCCGCCGAGCCAAGGACTGCCACGAGCGCGACGACGCCCGCGACGGTGATCTTTCTCAAGGAAGTCTCCCCGTTCAATGTATTAAATCCGCGTGCGAGCATAGTGATCCGGAACCCGGAAAACCACGCATTTTGGTGAACTTTCGGGCGCAAACGATCGAGGCTAGCTCACGGGCACCCGGACCAGGGTGAACTTGCCTTCGGCCCAGAACCAGGTCACGCCGTGGCTGGTGTTGGCCGCGTAGTTGGACCCGACGGCGAGGCAGTCGCCCGCGCTGAAGCACGACACGGCCTGGAGGGTGTCGCCCGGCGGGGCGACAGCCGGGCTCACCCCGGCCGGGTAGGCCAGGGGCTGCGCGGCCGGGGCCGCCCCCGGCCCGGTGGCGGCGGCGAAGCGGGCGAGCGGCGCAGCGGTGGCGGCGGGGCTGGTGGCCGTGGTTCCGCTCGGCTGCGCGCTCGCCGTCGTGACGACACCAGCCGGGCTGGTCAGGGCGCCGGCGGCGGTCGCCGCGCCCCCGGCCGCGAGGACGGCGGCCAGGGCGACCAGCCCGGTGACGGTGATCTTCCTCAAGTAGCTCTCCTGCGACGCTGGGTAAATCGGCCGGGCGAGCGTAGCGGGCCATCGAGTGATAAAGCCGCCCGTTCCGGAGAATTCACTGCCTGGACAGCGTGCTGGCCGGGCGCGGTTGCCCGGCCGCGCGGGCCCGGGAAGGGCCGCGCAGCCGGGCCTGTCTAGCCTTCCGGGTCCAGTGCCGGGCGACGCGCGCCCGCGAGGGCGGTGCGGGCCACTGCGGCCAGGAGCATCGCGGCGCCGGCGATGCCGACGGCGCCGAGGCGGTCACCGAGGACCAGCGCCGCCAAGATGGCCGCCGCCAGCGGCTCGACCAGCGTGAGCAGGGCGGCGGTACTGGCCGGGGCGGTCCGCAGGCCGCGGAAGTACAGCGTGTAGGCCACGGCCGTGGGGCCGATGATGAGCGCGGCCAGCAGGCCGAGGGCGGCCAGGCCGAGGTGGACGCCGGCCAGGCCAGGACTGCCCGCGCCCGGGGCGCCGAACGCGAGCGCGACGGGCAGCAGGACCACGCCGCCGAGCAGGAAGCCGTAGCCGTTCAGGGCCAGCTCGTCCAGGCCGGGCACCGGGGAGGTGCCGAGCACGGTGATGGCGGCGAAGCCGGCGGCCGACGCCAGCGCGAGGCCGGAGCTGGCCAGGACCGCGCCCTCGCTCAGGCCGCCGCTGGGCAGGCCGGTCAGCAGGGCGAGGCCCGTCAGGGCCAGCGCCAGGGTGAGCAGCCCGGGGCGGCCGAGGGAGCGCTGGCCGCGCGCCTGCTCGGCGACCGCGACGATGACCGGGGCGGCGCCGATCGTGACCAGCGTCGCCAGGCTGACCGAGGACACGGCGATGGCGGCGAAGTAGGTGGCCTGGAAGATCGCCGACAGCACGCCGTTGACCGCGATGCGGGTCCAGGCCCGGCGCCCGGACGGGAACCGCCGGCCAGCGCGGGACGGGGCGCCGCGGGGGACGGCGCGCAGGGCGATGAGCAGCAGGCCGCCGGCGAGCAGGCGCCAGGTGGCCACCGACAGCGGGGACAGGCCCGCGTCCTGGCCGAAGAGGGTGCCGATGAGGCCGCCGGTCCCCCACAGGAGGCCGGACAGCACGAGGCAGACGGTAGAGATGGGCATGAGGAATCGCTCCAGCGACAGAGATGGCAATGGTCGCGGAAGCGGGGCGCCAGCTCGGGCTACCCCAGCACGGCAAGAGCCGCCTAGCGCCCCGCTCGGGAGCGCGGCGGCGGGGTTACGGGAAAGAGCCGGTGCACGGATGAGAGTCTAACGCCCGTTATGCCGCCCGCTGGCCCGGCTGCCTGGCTGGCCCGGCTGCCTGGGCTGGCACGGCTATGTGGCTGGTACGGCCGCGCGGCGGCGGCAGGCGAGGCGGGAGGACCCGTGAAGGAAAAGGCCCGGGCGGAAGAACGGCCCGCGGCCGGGGCGGGCGCAACGCCGCCCCGGCCACGGGCCGGGGATCAGCCCCCGCGCTAGCTCACCGGGCTAGCTGACGTTGAGGGCGGTGTCGTCGATGACGAAGGACGTTTGCAGCTCGGAGTCCTCGGTGCCGGTGAACTTGATCGTGATCGCCTGCCCGGCGTAGGCGGCCAGGCTGTAGGAGTGCTGCTGGTAGCCGGTGGCGTGGTTGAGGTTGGAGAACGTCGCCAGCGTGGCGAGCACGGTGCCGGAACTGTTCAGCACCTGGACCTTGAGGGTGTCGTAGGCGGTGCTGGTGGAGGTCTCGGCGGTGTCGATGTGCAGCCAGAAGCTCAGGCTGTCGCTGCTGCAGCCGCTGGGCACGGTGACCGCCTGGGACAAGGTGTCGGTCGTGGCCTTCCCGTAGCCGTCGAGCCAGGCGTCCCAGGTGCCGGCGTGCGGGGGCTCCTTCGAGCTGTCGGCGATGACGCCCGTGCTGGCGGTCCAGGGGGCGGCGGTGCCGGTCTCGAAGCCGGGGTTGCCGAGCAGCTGGGCGGCGGTGCAGCCGCCCCCGCCGCCGCCGGTGATCGTCCAGGTGAAGGTCACGCTGGCGGTCGCGCCGGTGGTGTCGGTCACGGTGATCGTCACGGTGTAGGTCCCGGCCGTGGCCGGGGTGCCAGTGATGGTCCCGGTCGAGGAGCCGATCGACAGGCCGGCCGGGAGGCCGGCGGCGGAGTAGGCCAGGGTCTGGCCGGACGCGGAGTCGCTGGCGCTGACGTGCAGGCTGACGGCCGTGCCGGCGGCGGTGGACTGGCTGCCGGGGCTGGTGACCGTCACCGTGTTGCCGCCCCCGCTGCCGCCCGAGCCGACGGTCCAGGTGAACGACGCCGAGCCGGTCTTGCCGGTGGAGTCCTTGCCGGTCAGGGTCACGCTGTAGCTGCCCGCCTTGCTCGCGGTGCCGGAGATCACGCCGGTCGAGGAGCTGATCGACAGGCCGGTCGGCAGCCCGGTGGCGGAGTACGTGAGCGTCCCGGTGCAGGTGTCGATCGCCTGGACCTGGTAGTTGACGGCGGCGCCGGTGGCGGTGGTCAGGGCGCCGGGGCTGATGATGGAGACCTTGTTCGCGGCGGACCCGCTGAAGTCACCCGAGAACGCCGACTCCAGGCCGCTCACCACGCCTGAGTCAGTGGTGATGAGCCCGAGCTCGCGGTTGCTGCCCAGCGAGTTGGACGAGAAGTTCTCCGACCCCGCGAACGCCTTCGCGCTCGACGTGCCGTAGTCGGCGATGATCGTCTTGGCGTGGATGTAGTAGCCGGTCGAGGACGAGTAGCCGGTGACCTGGCCACCGGCGTTCTCGACCTCGGTGACCTCGGAGGAGTAGTCCGACGGGCTCTCCAGGACGACGCGGACGGTCACGCCCCGGTTGGCGGCCGAGACGAGGTCGTTGACCAGGGTGGTGTCGCTGAACTCCTCCTGCTCCACGTCCAGGCTCTTGGTCGCCCCGTTGATGAGGGCGGCGAGGTGGGTCTGGGAGTCGGTCGGCGACCAGACCAGGTCGGTCCCGTCGGACGGGGTGATGGCCGAGTGCGCGTAGTCGGCGTTGAAGACCGCCGTGATCGCCGACACGTCCGCCGCGCTGGTGTCGAGCACCCCGAAGTCCCGCGAGGTGGCGTAGTACGTCGTGTCGAAGTTGCCGGTGCTGATGTAGGACTCTTTGCCATCGACGGTAATCGTCTTCTGGTGGGTGTAGGTGAACGTCGTGGACGACCACACCACGCCCACCCCGCCCGCGGTCAGCGAGTTGTAGGCGGCCTGATCATAGGACTTCTGGGCCTGGTCGAGGATAACGCGGACGGTAACGCCCGCCTTCTCCCGGGCGACCAGGTCGTTGACGAGAGTGGTGTCCTTCAGCTCGTAGATGGTCACGTTGACCGAGCTCGTCGCGGAATTGACGAAGCTGTAGATCGCGTTCTCGCCCTGGTCGGGCAGCGTGACGAGGGATAGGGCACTGGCCGCGTGGGCCGGGGTGGTCGCGGCGAGCCCGCCGGCGCCGGCCACGGCGAGCACGGCGAGCACGGTCAGGGCATGCGGGATCGTCCGCAAGCCGAATCTGGGCACCTGTACCTCCAGGAAAGGCGGTCATTACTGACCAAGCACTATGAAAGCTCCCTTTTCTGACAGTACAGTTCTGAACCAGCTCCCCCTAGAGGCGACAGGGTAAAACATTCCTTAAGGTATCGGGGCCGGCGCTCAACCGGCAGGCGCGGCGCGGGCAGCAGTTCTCCGGCAACCGCTAAGGAGGGGTCAGGTTTCCTCGGGGGCGGGCTCCGGCGGGCGGCGGCTCGCCCGCAGCGCGGCCGCGGCCCGGGCGGCCAGCGCGGGCAGCATCGCCTGGGCCAGCAGGACGACGGCGACGATGGCGGCGGCGACCAGCCCGTCGGCCCAGTAATGATTGCCGGTGCCCACCACCACCAGGACCGTCAGCGCGGGGTGGGCGAGGATGAGCCACCGCCACCGGCTGGCGCCGCTGGTGATGACCGCCCACGCGACCAGCACCGACCAGGCGACGTGGACGGACGGCATGGCCGAGAGCTGGTCGGCCCCGACCGGCCCGGTGGCGGGCCCCAGCGCCGCGTAGACGGACTGGCCGTAGCGGGCCGGCAGGTCCACGATGCCGGCCGGGGTGAGCATCCGCGGCGGGGCGACCGGGATGAACGAGATCAGCAGGCACGTCGCGGTGACCGCCGCCATGGCGTTGCGGATCGCCGGGTAGCGCTCCCGGTGCAGGGCGAACAGCCAGGTCAGCATCGCGATGAGCATGCCGAAGTGCATCGTCGCGTAGTACAGGTTGGCCGCCTGCGACAGCAGCGGGTGCGGCAGCAGGAGCCGCTGGACGTCGAGCTCGCTCGGCAGGCCGGCCGTGCGCTCGGCATGCCAGATCCACCAGGCGTGCCCGATCGCGTCGCGCGGGGTGCCGGCGAGGTTGCCCGCCAGCTGCCACAGCGCGTAGAGGCCGATGACGACGCCGGCCTCGCGCGCGAAGGGCCCGGCGTGGGCGGCGCAGCGCCGGGCCAGCGGCCCGCCGGGGGCGCCCGCGCGCACCAGCACGAGGCCCGCGAGGCCGAGTGCCGCCGCCAGGGCGGCGGCTTGCTGCCAGGACAGCATGTAGTTCGGCACTGCGGCACTGTAACCCTGAGCGCTTGAGCCTCCCTGGACCGGGGGCCCTATGCGGAGTATCTGTCCGGTTTGTCCGGGGTTCGCGGTGCTGACGCGGCAGGCGGGTCTGGCAGGATCTCTGGTTATGGCAGTACCTCTGGCGGCCCGGTGCGTGGCCGCGGCGTTCGGCGCGGGAATCGTGCTGGCCACGTGGGCCAGCGTGGTCGGGACGCTCATCGTCCCCCGGCTGGTCGGAAGCTGGCTGACCTTGTGGGTGGACCGGGTCGTGCTGGCGGCCTACCGGCTGGCGACCGCGCGCGTGGGCGACTACCGGCGCCGGGACCGGATCCTCGCCACCCAGGCGGCGGCGATCTTGCTGACCCAGCTGGCCGCGTGGATGGTCATCGCGTTCCTGGGGTTCACGCTGCTGCTGTGGCCGTTCGCGCGGGCCGGGATCGCGTCGGCGTTCAGCGACGCCGGATCCTCGCTGTTCACCCTCGGGTACGCCGAGCCGCCCGGCTCGTGGCCGGCCGCGCTGGTGTTCATCGCCGCCGCCACCGGGCTGGTCATCGTCGCCCTGCAGATTGGCTACCTGCCCACCCTGTACTCCGCCTTCAACCGCCGGGAGACCGAGGTGGCGCTGCTCAACGCCCGCTCGGGGGTCCCCAGCTGGGGACCGGAGCTGCTGGTGCGCACGCACTGGGGGTTCGGCTCGGGAGCATCGACCGTCGATACCCTGGCCGGCCTGTACTCGACGTGGGAGCGATGGGCGGCCGACGTGGCCGAGAGCCACACCACCTACCTGCCCCTGGTCCGGTTCCGGTCGCCCCGGCCGCTGTCGTCGTGGGTGACCGCGCTGCTGGCGGTGCTCGACTCGGCGGCGCTGTACCTCGCGCTGTCGCCCGGGGCAGCCCCGGCCGTCCCGGCCCGGCTGTGCCTGCGGGGCGGGTTCGAGTGCCTCACCCGGGTGGCCCGGGCAATGGGGTGTGACGTGCCCGAGGAGGCCGACCCGGCCGCCCCGATCTCGCTGACCTACGACGACTTCCTGGACGCGGTCCGGCGGCTGCGGGAGGTCGGCTTCGACATCGAGCGCGACCCCGCCCGGGCGTGGCCGGACTTCGCCGGCTGGCGGGTCAACTACGAGCGGGCCGCCTACGCGATCGCGGCGGCGACCGACGCGGTGCCCGCATTGTGGTCCGGCCCCCGGCGGCACGCTAGCGCCCCCATCGAGCCGAACCGGCCGGCCGCCTAGCCGACGCTCATGCCCGGCATTCACCGGTAAATAACCGTTCTCCGGTAAATAATTACGGGCCGAGATCGGACGGCATTGCCGGGCCCGAGAACTGCGTATCTAGCGCTAACATTGTCAACGCCTATCCGGCACGCTTAGCAGCCACCCTGACGTGCTCGGATGCTTGCATCCAGAGTGCAGTCCGCATGCACCGGAATGCCCGAATGGCTAGGCGAGGACACATTTCCCGACGTTTAGCCCGGGCCAGTGAAACCATGCCCTGCTCATGCATGCCGGAACAACACGGGGAGAAACCATAATGTCGGAATCGCTACTGGAGGCCGGAACTGCCCGGGAGATCATCGAGAAAATGCGCCGGGTCGCCGCGCCGGGCCAGCATTGCCTGGACGCCGGCGCGCTGCGCCTGCTGGCCGGCCTGACGGCAGAGCTCGTCGCGGCGACGCGGGCGCAGGCCGGCGCCGAGCACGAGCGGTTCCTGGGCATCCGGCCCCGCGCCCTGACGCTGCCCGACGATGAGCTCGGGCGCGCGCTGGCCGCCAGCACCGTGCTGGTGACCGGGGGCACCGGCTGCATCGGCTCGGCCCTGCTGGCCGAGCTCACCCGGCGGGGCGCCGGGCGGGTGGTCAGCGTCAGCCGCGGGGTGACCCAGGCCTGGCCGCGGGTGGCGGCGACCGAGTACCGCGCGGCCGACATCCGCGACGCCGCCACCCTGGGCGCCATCGTGGCCGAGGTCCGGCCGGACGTGATCTTCCACGTCGCCGCGCAGCGCGACCCCGGCCTGGCCGAGGCGGAGGTGCACCGGACGATCACCACCAACGTCTTCGGCACCCGCAACGTGCTCGCGGCGGCCCGGGCGGCGGGGACGCCGCAGGTCGTCTACGCCTCGACCGGCAAGGCCCTGCGCCCCTACTCGCCCGAGACGTACACCGCGTCCAAGCGGGCGGCCGAGTGGCTGGTGGCCAGCGGCGGCGGCCTGCTCACCTCGGCCAGCCGGTTCACCCACGTGGTCGACAACTCGATCGTCTACCAGCGGCTGCTGGCCTGGGCGGCGCCCGCCACGGGGGAGGAGCGGCCGGACGCGGTGATCCGGCTGCACGACCCGGACATCTCGTTCTACGTGCAGTCGGCCCGCGAGTCGGCCCAGCTGCTGCTGGCCGCCTACCTCGGCGCCCGGCCGGGCGAGTTCCGGGTCCACGCGATCAGCGACCTGGGCCTGCCGGTAACGCTGCTCGACCTCGCCCTGGGGGTGCTGGCCAGTACCGGGGCGGCGACCCCGCTGTACTTCAGCGGCTACGACGCCGGCTACGAGCGGGTGCCGTTCCCCGGCCTGTACGACCCGATGACCGCCGGGGACGTCAGCCCGCTGCTCAACGCCTACGAGGCGGCCGACATGACCGGCTCGCCGAGCGCGATGGTGGACGCCGGCCGCCTGCGGTTCGCGGCCGGCGAGCGGCTGCCGGCCCAGGTGGCGGCCCTGGAGGCGGAGTGCGGGCGGACCCGCGACGCCCGCCCGCTGACCGGGCGGCTCGCGGACCTGTCCTGGTCGCTGCTCGACTCCGCCCTCGCCGCCGCCCCCCGCCGGGCCCTGGAGCGCAGCGCCGCCCAGGCCCGGCGGTACCGGGACACGATGATCCCGAACCACCGCCGCATGCTGGCGGCCATTGAGCGCCTGATCACCGCCTGCTAGAGAGTGCTATCAAGCGCTAGAGATACCTAGAGAACGGTAGCGATCGACCCGAACCGGGACCAGGCCCACCGGGACCGAAGGTGATCAGATAACTACTTTCGGACTCTGCCGGTGAGTTGGTTGCTAAAAGCACCGAATCGGGGTGATTTCCAGCCAACTCGTCGGCCAGGTCAGGTAGCAATCGCCTGGCTACCGGAAGCGCGCTGGCGGGCCTGGCGGCAGCGCGGGGCGGGCTGCGCATCGATTGACGAACGGCTAGGCGCGCCGACCGTGAACCGGCGGGCACGGGGCGCATCCCGGGGGTGGCTGGCGGGTAAGAGCTTACGAAGAAGTTACGGACCCGCCGGAAGGGGATTCGTGAGCGTCCTGGACTCGTGCCCGGCTGGCTCCGGCGCCTTGGCCGACTCCCCGGCTCCGGCCGCTGCGCCCGCGCCCGCGGCCGGCGGTGAGCCAGCCGTCTTGCTGACCTGGCGGATGCCCGCCCGGCAGCGCTGGGAGTGCCTCGCGTGGACGGCGCTGGCGCTGGCCGCCGCGGTGGCGATGGAGGCGACCGGGCCGGGCGGGGCGCTCTCGTTCCGGCTGCGGCTGCCGGCCATCATCGCGCTCGCGGGCGGGACCTGGTGCGCCGCCCGGTGGCGGCGGCGGGTCGTGGTGACCAGCGAGGAGGTCATCGTCCGGTCGCTGCTGCGGACCCGGCGCGTCCCGCGCGACCGGGCGATGTGCACCACCGCGCGGGGAACCGGACGGTTCCTGGCCCGGGCGCGCCGCGCCCAGGGGCGTGGCCGGAGACGGCCCCCGGCCACGATCATGACCCCGTGGGTGGTGGCCACCGGGATGATGGTGCTCGCGCTGCTGACCGCGCGCGTCCTGCTCGCCGCCCCGCACCTGGCCGGGGCGATGATCGCGGTCAGCGCGGCGGTGTGCCTGCTGGCGCTGGCCGCGTCGGTCGGGGCGGACCGCCCCCCGGCCGCGCGCCGCCGTGCCCGGCGCCCGCGCTCGCTGCCCGGATGACGGCAGCCGAGCCGGGCAACAAGGGAGACGGCCCCGGATGGTGCCGGGCGGGCCCGCGGCGTGTGCGGGCTGTCTCGCGCGGCCCCGGCCGGCCCCGCGCTCAGCGGGGCGGCCCGGCTAGCGGTCGTCGCCGATGACCGGCTCGGGGAGGGTGCCGGCGTTGTGCTCCAGGAGGCGCCAGCGCTCGCGGCGCAGCTGCATGACCGACCAGCTGCAGTTGGACAGCGGGCCGAGCAGGCCGCCGGCCGAGACCGGGATGCCGAGCAGTTCCTCGGCCCCGAACCGCAGGGCCGCCCCGTGGCTGACCACGACGGCGAGGCCGCCGGGGGGCAGGGCGTCGGCCGCGCGCCGCAGCGCCACCGCGACCCGGTCGGCGACGGCCTGCTTGCTCTCGCCCTCGGGCGGGTCCCAGGTCTTGAACTCGCTCGGGTAGCGGGTGCGGATCTCCTCGTCGGTCAGGCCCTCCCACAGGCCGCCCGAGCGCTCCCGCAGGTCCTTGTCGATCGAGGTGACCAGGCCAGTCAGCCGGGCGAGGGGCTGGGCGGTGGAGATGGCGCGGCCGAGGTCGGAGGTGACGATCGCGTCCGGCCGCAGCGCGGCCAGCATGCGCCCGGCCCGGCCGGCCTGGGCCAGGCCGGCCTCGTCGAGCGGGATGTCGGTGTGCCCCTGGAACCGGGCCTCCAGGTTCCAGGTCGTCTGGCCGTGCCGGAGCAGCACGAGCCGCTTGACCTCGCTCAGCGGGACTCCCCGTCGCTCGCCGGATCGCCCGCCGCGCCCGGGTGGCCGGCCTTGACGGCCTCGGGCAGCTTGATCACCGGGCAGTCCTTCCAGATCCGCTCGAGCGCGTAGAACGTGCGCTCCTCGGCATTTTGCACGTGGACCACGATATCCATGTAGTCGAGGAGCACCCAGCGCCCCTCCCGCTCGCCCTCGCGGCGGACGATCTTGGCGCCCGCCTCCCTCATCTTGAGCTCGACCTCGTCAATGATCGCGCGGACCTGCCGGTCGTTGGCACCGGAGCAGAGCAGGAAGGCGTCGGTGATCGCCAGCTGCTGGCTGACGTCGTAGGCGACGATGTCCTGGGCGAGCTTGTCCGCCGCGGCCAGCGCGGCGATCTCGGCGAGCTCAATGGCCCGTGCGGTTGCAGTCACGTGTGCGACTCGGCCTCCTTCGTAGGAAAACGCTCCCAAGCCTAGCGTCTCACGGCGACCCCGCCCGGCGCTCGCCGCGCGCCCGGGGGTACAACCGCGCGCGCGGGCACGATGACCACGAGCACGCACGGCACGGGTATGCATGGTGCGTGATATTGACTGCATTGCGTAGTATCCTTGCCAAACCACTCAAGGAGGCAGCACGTGCGGCCAATGTCGCGCTACGAGCGCTGGAACCGCCTGCTTGAGCTGGTGGCGGAGCACGGCCACCTGGAGGTGGCCGACACCGCGCGGGTCCTCGACGTGTCCGAGGCGACGATCCGGCGCGACCTGGACCAGCTGGCCGAGCAGCGGATGCTCACCCGGACCAGGGGCGGGGCGACCGGCAGCAGCCAGCTCGCGCACGAGCTGCCGCTACTGTACAAGACCGCCCGCAACGCGCCCGAGAAGCGCCGCATCGGGCGGGCCGCCGCCGCCCTGGTCGCGCTGGGGGCGACGGTGGCGCTCAACGGCGGCACGACGACGATCGAGGTCGCGCGGGCGCTCGGCGGCGGCCCGGGACCGGGCGCGCCCCCTGCCCCTGGCGGCCCTGGCCATGGCGGTGCTGGTCACGGCGGTGCTGGTCACGGCGGTGCCGGCCTGAGCCGGGCGGCGCCGGGCGGGACCCCGCTGACGGTGGTCACCAACGCGCTGAGCATCGCGGGCGAGCTCGCCATCCGGCCGCACGTCAAGCTGGTGGTGACCGGCGGGGTGGCCCGCCCGGAGTCGTCGGAGCTGATCGGCCCGCTTGGCACCCACGTGCTGGGCGAGCTGCTGCTCGACTGGGCGATCCTGGGCGTGGACGGGCTGGACGCGGTAGCCGGGGCCACCGCGCACCATGAGGGCGAGGCGAGCATCAACCGGCTGATGGCCTCGCGCGCCCAGCGGGTCGCCATCGTCGCCGACGGCTCCAAGCTCGGCCGCCGCACGTTCGCCCGGGTCTGCGGGGTAGACGAGATCGACGTGCTGGTGACCGACGCCGCCGCCGACGAGCCCGCGGTGGCGGCGCTGGCCGACAAGGGGATCCAGGTCATCACCGCGTGACCCGCGCGTAACGGCGGCGTGACCGCGCACCACCCGTCTAGTCACAATGTTTCCGATTCGCGCGGCGCGGTCCACCAATCGATCATCTCTTGCATCTTTTGCCTCCTTCCGTGTTGACTCCTGCTCGAATGAATAGGTAAGTTTCCTTCCTAAGCGCGAGAGCGTGCACGGATCGCCATCCCCCGCGACCAATGGAGTGACAAGTGAAAGCACGGCTGATCGCCGCGGCCGCCGTCGGCACGGCGGCCCTCATGGGACTCGCGGCCTGCAGCTCGAGCTCGTCGAGCTCGGGCTCCGCGGCCGGCAGCTCCGGCAGCGGCTCGGTGACGCTGCAGTTCTACGGCGCCGACTACGGCACCGGACCATCCAACAGCACCACCAAGTACTGGCAAGCGATCGCGACGGCCTTCCACGCGGCCAACCCGACCATCACCGTCAACGTGCAGACGGTCGACTGGACGGACTTCCCGACCAAGGTCGCCACGCTGATCCAGAACAAGCAGTACCCGGACATCCTCGAGGGCAACCCGGCGCCCCCCTACGCCCAGTCGGGCCTGATCTACCCGGTCAGCCAGGTGATGTCGGCGTCCACGGTCAGCAACCTGATCCCCAAGTTCGTCGCCGACGGCGCCTACCAGGGCACCGACTACGGCATCCCGTTCACCACCAGCACGCGGGCCTTCTACTACAACAAGAAGATCTTCGCCGCGGCCGGCATCGCCAGCGCGCCCACCACCTGGGCTCAGCTGCAGGCGGACGCGGCCAAGATCAAGGCCAAGGGCTACATCGGATACGGGCTGCCGCTGGGCAGCGAGGAGGCCCAGGCCGAGCTCCTGCTGTGGGACCTCGGCAACGGCGGCGGCTACGTCGACAGCTCCGGCAAGTACGACATCAACTCCCCCGCCAACATCGCCACGCTGACGTTCCTCAAGGGCCTGGCGTCGGCGGGCGACACCCAGCCGAACCCGGGCAGCACCGACCGCAAGGACATCTGGGCTGACTTCGCGGCGGGCAAGGTCGGCATGATGCTCGGCTCCCCCGCGGTCATCCCGATCATCCAGTCCGCGGGCGTCCTCCAGCCGGCTGACTACGCGACCGCCGCCATCCCCGGCAAGAACGGCGCCATCACCCAGACCCTCGGGGTGCACGACGACATCGTCGCGTTCAAGGCCAACCCGAGCCACCAGGCGGCGATCAAGGCGTTCCTCGACTTCGCCTACTCCGACAAGTGGCAGCTCCAGTTCGACAACGAGTACGACCTGCTGCCCGCCACCCAGACCGCCGCCAAGGCCATGGGGACCCAGAGCCCGATGTTCGAGGCCTTCCTCGGCAACATCGTCAACTCGGTCAACTACCCGGGCGCGGCCAACTGGACCACGGTCGAGAACCAGATCAAGACCTCGGTCGGCCAGGCCATCACCGGCAACCCGGCCCAGGTGCTCGGCACCATCCAGCAGACGGCGTCGAGCGGCGGCTGACCGCCTCATGTCCGCGAGCACCATCGAGCAGCCCGGCCCGCGCCCGCGGGCCGGGCTCGCCCGTGCATCCCTACGGCCCCGCCGGCTTGAACCGGTCCTGTGGCTCGGGCCGGCCGTCGCGCTGATCGCCGTCGTCGTCATCTGGCCGATCGTCGCCATGATCCAGACGTCGCTGCGGAACATCACCCCGCTCGGCATCGACGTCGGCCCGGCCGGCTGGAGCAACTTCTCGCAGGTCTTCGACAACCCGAACCTGCCTGGCATCCTCGTCCGGACGCTGATCTGGGTGATCGCCGTGGTGGCGGTCACCATGAGCCTCTCGTTCGGCCTCGCCCAGCTCCTCAACCAGCGGTTCCCCGGGCGGCGCTACGTGCGGTGGGCGCTGATCGCCCCGTGGGCGGCGTCGGTGATGATGACCGCGCTGATCTTCCGCTGGATGCTGCAGCCCGACAGCGGGGTCATCTACCTGCTCCTGCACCAGCTCGGGCTGGTCTCGACGTTCAGCACGAACACGCCGGACTGGCTCGGCAACCCGGACGCGGCGATGGCGGCCATGATGGCCGTCGCGGTGTTCGTGTCGCTCCCGTTCACCACCTACGTGCTGCTGGCCGGGCTGCAGTCGATCCCGGGCGACCTGTACGAGGCGGCCCGGGTCGACGGCGCGTCGCCCCTGTACGCCTACCGGCACATCACGCTGCCGCTGCTGCGGCCCGCCTTCGCCGTCGGCACCGTGATCAACTTGATGAACGTCTTCAACTCGTTCCCGATCATCTGGGAGATGACCCGCGGCGGGCCCGGCTACGAGACCGCCACCAGCACGGTCTTCATGTACGACCTCAAGGGCACCTTCGTCGGGCAGGCGGCGGCCATGTCCATCGTCAACTTCGCCCTCGTCGTGATCATCACGATCGTCTTCCTGAGGGTGAATGCCGCGAACCAGAGGAGCATCCGCTAATGGCGGTTTCCACCGTGACGGCCGCGGCGCCGGCGGCGGGCGGGACGCGGGACGCCGGCGCGCCGCGCCCGCGGCGGCTGCCCTCGCTCAAGACCGCCGTCATCGCCCTCGTCGCCTACGTGATCGCGATCATCTTCCTCCTGCCGTACCTGGAGATGCTGGTCACCTCCGTGCGGCCGCAGAAGGAGCTGTTCGACCGCGACTACCTGCCCCGGCACTTCGCGTGGTCGAACCTCACCAACATGTGGGGCTCGGCCTACGGGATCGTGTCCAGCGTCCGCGTCAGCCTGGAGATCGCGGCCGGGGCGACGCTGCTGGTGCTGCTGGTGGCGCTGCCGGCCGCCTACTACACCTCGCGCCACCGGTTCCGCGGCCGGGGCGTGTTCCTGCTGCTGGTGCTGGCGACCCAGATGCTCCAGCCGACCGCGCTGATCGTGGGCATCTACAAGGAGTTCCTCAGCTTCGGGCTGCTGAACATCAACCCGGTCTGGTCGCTGATCCTGGTCAACGCGGGGTTCAACCTCGCGTTCGCGATCTGGATCCTCAACGCCTACATCGGGTCGATCCCGCCGGAGCTGGAGGAGGCGGCGATGGTCGACGGGCACAGCCGCCTCGGCGCGATGCTGCACGTCACCGTGCCGCTGGCGATGCCGGGCATCGTCACCGCGCTGATCTTCACGTTCATCTCGGCCTGGAACGAGTTCATCTCGGCCCTGGCCCTGACCACCAGCAACAGCGACTTCCCGCTGACGGTGCGGCTGGACTCGTTCATCGGGCAGTACACGGTGGACTGGCAGCACCTGTTCGGCGCGTCGCTGGTGGCCACCATCCCGGTGTTCATCCTGTTCGCGATCATCGAGGGCCGCGTGGTCGGCGGCCTGACGGCCGGCTCCGTCAAGTTATCCCCCCGGGGGGACGACCCCCGTACCCCGGGGCACGCCGGATGGAAAGGCGAGGAATATCGGGCCTGCTTAAGCGGACCGCTCGTAGAGGCCGCGCTTGGCGATGTACTGGACGACCCCGTCGGGGACCAGGTACCAGACGGGCTCGCCCGCCGCCACCCGGTAGCGGCAGCCGGTCGAGGAGATCGCCAGGGCGGGGATCTCCACTAGCGAGACCTTGCCCTCCGGCAGCCCGGCCCCGGTCAGCCGGTGGCCGGGCCGGGTGCAGCCGACGAAGTGGGCCAGGGAGAACAGCGACTCCACGTCGTGCCAGGTGAGCATCTTGGCCAGCGCGTCGGCGCCGGTGATGAAGAACAGCTCCGTGTCCGGCCCGTTGGCGGCCCGCAGGTCGCGCAGGGTGTCGATCGTGTAGGTCGGGCCGGGCCGGTCGATGTCCACCCGGCTGACGCTGAACCGGGGGTTGGACGCGGTCGCGATCACCGTCATGAGGTACCGGTCCTCGGCGGGGGAGACCTTGTTCCCCTCCTTCTGCCAGGGGATGCCGGTGGGGACGAAGATCACCTCATCGAGGCCGAAGATGTGCGCGACCTCACTGCCGGCGACCAGGTGCCCGTGGTGGACCGGGTCGAATGTGCCGCCCATCACGCCGATCCGCCGGGGCCGGTGCGGGTTCGTCAACGACAGTCTCCGTTCTGCTGCCCTACCTGACTACTTTACGCTCAAGTGAAGACTACAAGCCGTCACGAAAGTCGAGATATACCGCGAATTTCCGCCAGAGGCTATCGACTGGTTGAACGCGGTACTACCATGCGAGTATGACTGTGCCTGATCGCGCACGTGTCCGCCTCACGGGGATTAGCTCAAGGGCCTATGAGCACCCGGCGGATCGCTCCGCGCTAGTAGCCCTGCGCAAGCTGAGCGGCTTTGACATCCTCCTGAGCAAGCTCTTCGGCCTGATCAACGAGCGCGCCCTCCGGCTTACCTACCTGGCCGGCGCCGTGAAGGTGTCCGAGCGCCAGTTCCCGCACATCCACGCCCTCGTCCGGGATGGCGCCTACATCCTCGACCTGCCGGACGTGCCCGACTGCTTCGTCATGCAGAGCCCGGTCGTCAACGCGATGGCGATCGGCCGGGACCGGCCGTTCGTGGTGATCACCACCGGCCTGGTCAACCTGCACGACGAGGAGGAGCTGCGCTTCGTCATCGGCCACGAGCTCGGGCACATCCTGTCCGGGCACGCGGTCTACCGGACGATGCTGCTGATCCTCGTGCAGCTCGCGTCGCGGATCGCGTGGATGCCGATCGGCTTCATCGGCCTGCAGGCGATCATGTGGGGCCTGGAGGAGTGGTTCCGCAAGTCCGAGCTGTCGTGCGACCGGGCCGGCCTGCTGGCCGCCCAGGACGTCGACGCGGCCCGGCGCTGCCTGATGAAGCTGGCCGGCGGCCCGTACCTGTCGGAGCTGAACCCGGACGCGTTCCGCGAGCAGGCCCACGAGTACGACGCGGTGCCGGACCTGCGCGACAGCATCCTCAAGCTGATGCAGCTGGCGGGCACCACCCACCCGCACGCGGTCGTCCGCTTCGGCGAGCTCGACCGCTGGGCGACGGGCGGCGACTACGAGCGCATCCTGGCCGGGGACTACCCGCGCCGCGAGGACGACCGGACCGCCTCGTTCAGCGACGAGGTCCGCAACGCGGCCAAGTCCTACCAGGACAACTGGAGCCGGTCCGAGGACCCGCTGGCGGGCATCTTGCGCGGCGTGGCCGAGACTGGCGTCCGGACCGTCGGCGGCCTGTTCGACCGCTTCGGCAACCGCGGCGGCGGCAACGGCGGCTCCAGCTCAGGCTCCGACAGCGACAACTAACTAGCCCCGCGCGCAGCACCCGAAACGCCCCGCCCACCCGGACGGGGCGTTCGCGTTTAGCATGCTCGTACATATCCACCCGGGCGGGATGAGGGGGCAGGCCGATGGAGGCCGGAGACCTGCTGAACGGCGGCAGCCGGGGACGCTCACGACGCTGGCCTCATCTTCCGCGCCTACGTGCCGTCCGACCGGCTGTACGCGGCCGAGCCGGACAAGTTCCTGTCGCTGTTCCGGGGCTGGCTCGGCGAGGCCCGGGGGCACGGCATCCGGCAGGCGGCGGCCCGTGAGCTGCGCGGGCTGCTGGATGAGCTAGTCCCCGACGTCTCGGCCGATGCCTACCAGAGCATCCTGGCGGCAGGCCGGTGGCCAGAGCCGATGGCGGCTGAGATTCACGTTAACCAGCAGGTAATCGACAAGGTCGAGGGAACGGTCATCCAGAACGTGAGCGGTACCGTCAGCCTCGGGCCGCGGGCACAGGACTTGCTCAAGCTGATCGACGCTTACGGTGGGGCGGCGGCGGACTCGCTGCGAACTGCCTTGCGCGAAGTCGAAGACAAGGACGCGCCGCCGACCCGGCGCCGGGCGGCCCGGGACAGGCTCATGGCATTCCTGCGCTCGGCTGGATCGGTCGCGAAGGACGTGCTGGAAAAGTACCTGGAATCCGAGGTGGGCTGAAAGGCGCTTAGAGGATGACCAGGTCGTCACGGTGGACGACCTCGCGCTCGTACTCGGCGCCGCGCTGGGTCGCCAGCCAGCGGGTCGAGCGGCCCATCAGGCCGGGGATCTCCTTGGCGTCGTAGTTGACCAGGCCGCGGGCGACGACCGTGCCGTCCTCGGCGGCCAGGTCGACCGGGTCGCCCGCCTCGAAGCTCCCGGCGACCCCGCTGATCCCGGCCGGCAGCAGGGATGCCCGGCGGCCGACGACGGCCGCGACCGCGCCGTCGTCTAGGGTCAGGGTGCCGCGGGCGACGGCCGCGTGCGCCAGCCACAGCAGCCGCGACGCCGGGCGCTGGCCGGTCGGGGCGAAGTAGGTGCCGGTCTCCAGCCCGGCCAGCGCGGCGGCGGCTGAGGGAGCCGACGTGAGCACGGTCGGGATGCCGGCCGAGGTCGCGATGATGGCCGAGTCGACCTTGGTCGCCATGCCGCCGGTGCCCACGCCGCTCGCGCCGGCCCGGCCCGCGCGGATGCCCGCGAGGTCGGCCGGGCCGCGCACGTGCGTGATCTTGCGGGCGTCGCCCCGGCGGGGGTCGCCGTCGTAGAGGCCGTCCACGTCCGACAGCAGGACCAGCGCGCTCGCGCGGGTCACGTGGGCCACCAGGGCCGCCAGCCGGTCGTTGTCGCCGAACCGGATCTCGTCGGTCGCGACGGTGTCGTTCTCGTTGACCACCGGGACCACGCCCAGCTCCAGCAGCCGGTCGAGGGTGCGCTGGGCGTTGCGGTAGTGCGCGCGGCGCATCAGGTCATCGGCGGTGAGCAGCACCTGCCCGGTACCGAGGCCGTGCAGGGCGAACGCGGCCGTGTAGCGGGCGATCAGCAGCCCCTGGCCGACGCTGGCCGCCGCCTGCTGGGTCGCGAGGTCGCGGGGGCGCTTGCGCAGGCCGAGCGGGGCCAGCCCGGCCGCGATCGCGCCCGATGACACCAGCAGGAGCTGGCCGCCCGCCACCACCCGGGCCGCGAGCGCCGCGACCAGGCTGGTGATGCGGCCCTCGTCGATCGCGCCGGACCGGGTCGTGAGCGAGGACGAGCCGACCTTGACCACGACCCGCGGCGCGGATCCGATGTCCGGCCGGACGACGTCCACGGCTGCTTGCCCCTACCAGCCCAGGAGGCGGGCGTCGGTGCCGCGGGGGCCGGGGACGTGGCCGCCGCCGCTTTCCAGCGTGGGGTCCCAGTCGAAGACGACCGCGTCGTCCTCGTCGCCGATCAGGACCTCGTCGCCTGCCTGGGCGCCCGCCGCCGCCAGGGCCTGCTCGACGCCGAGGCGGGCGAGCCGGTCGGCGAGGTAGCCGACCGCCTCCTCGTTGGCGAAGTCGGTCTGCCGGACCCAGCGCTTGGGCTTGTCGCCCCGGATGAAGTACGCGCCCTCGGGGGTCTTGGTGATCTTGAACTCCGGCCCGCCGGCTGCGGCCGGCCGCAGCACCACCCGGGCCGGCTCGGGCTCGGGGGCGACCGCGCGCGCCTGCGTGACCAGCGCCGCCATCGCGAAGCCGAGGTCGCGCAGCCCCTCGGTCGTCGCGGCCGACACCTCGTACACCGCCAGGCCGCGGGCCGCCAGCTCGGGGCGGACCAGGTCGGCCAGGTCGCGGGCCTCGGGCACGTCCATCTTGTTCAGGACGACGAGCTTGGGCCGCTGCGACAGCGGCACGCTGGCGAGGGCGCCGACGGCGCCCGCGCCGGTACCGGTGGCGGTCAGCTCCTCGTAGGCGGCCAGCTCGGCCTCGATCGCGTCGAGGTCCGACAGCGGGTCGCGGCCGGGCTCGATCGTGGCGCAGTCCAGCACGTGCACGATCGCCGAGCAGCGCTCGACGTGGCGCAGGAAGTCGTGGCCGAGGCCCTTGCCCTCGCTCGCGCCGGGGATGAGCCCGGGCACGTCGGCCACCACGAACTGCACGTCGCCGGACTCGACCACGCCGAGGTTGGGGATGAGGGTGGTGAACGGGTAGTCGGCGATCTTCGGGCGGGCGGCCGACATGGCGGCGATCAGCGACGACTTGCCCGCGTTGGGGAAGCCGACGAGGCCGATGTCGGCGACGGTCTTCAGCTCCAGGGTAAGCTCGCGCTCCTCCCCCAGCTCGCCCTTGAGCGCGAAGCCGGGGGCCTTGCGCTTGGGGCTGGCCAGGGCGGCGTTGCCGAGCCCGCCCTTGCCGCCCGCGGCCGCCACGAAGCGGGTGCCGGTCCCCATGAGGTCGGCGAGGATGTTGCCCCGCTTGTCCAGCACGACCGTCCCGTTCGGGACCTTGATGACCTCGTCGTCGCCGTCGCCGCCATTGCGGTTCGAGCCCGCGCCCTGGCGGCCGTTGGTGGCCCGCCGGATCGGGCGGCGATGGAAGTCCAGGAGGGTGGAGCTGGACGCGTCGACCTGCAAGATCACGTCCCCGCCGCGCCCGCCGTTGCCGCCGTCGGGGCCGCCGAGCGGCTTGAACTTCTCGCGGTGAACCGAGGCGCAGCCGTCCCCCCCGTTGCCGGCCCGCACCTTCAGCACGGCCTGGTCAGCGAACTCCGCCATGATTCATTTCTCCCTCGCCTGCTTCACTGAGGCTGGTGTTACTGGACATGCTAAAGGCGGGCCGGTCGCTGAGGACTCTGGCCCGCCCTGCCTCCCGCGCGGCCCGACACCAGGCCGCGCTCGGCCTTGGGCGCGCTTGAGCGCGCCTTCGGCCCACCTGCTTGCCGACTGCGGCTGGTTTACTCCGCCGCGGCCGGGACGATGCTCACCGCGCGGCGGCCGCCCACCTTGCCGAACTTGACCGCGCCAGTGACCAGCGCGAACAGCGTGTCGTCGCCGCCCCGGCCGACGTTGTAGCCCGGGTGGAAGTGGGTGCCGCGCTGGCGGACGATGATCTCGCCGGCGTTGACCGCCTGGCCGCCGTACCGCTTGACGCCGAGTCGCTGCGCATTGGAGTCACGGCCGTTGCGGCTGGACGACGCGCCCTTCTTGTGTGCCATGTCGTTACCTAGGCCTTCTCGATGCCGGTGACCCGGACCTGCGTGTACTTCTGCCGGTGGCCCTGACGGCGCTTGTAGCCCGTCTTGTTCCGGTAGTGGATCATGTTGATCTTCGGCCCGGCGGCCGCGCCGACGACCTCAGCCGTCACCGTGTAGCCGGCCACGTCCGTGATCACGTTCTCGCCGTCAACCACGAGCAGCGCGGGGAGCGTGATGGTCGCTCCCTCTTCCTCCGCCAGCTTGTCAACGGTGAGCACGTCATCGAGGGCGACCTTCTCCTGCCTGCCGCCGCAGCGCACAATCGCGTACACCCGAGAACTCACTTCTCCCTCTTATGCGTGCTACCACCAGCACAGCCACGGACCTCGACCAAAATCTCAGCCATCGCGGGTACGGCGAGCTCGCCATCCACCTGGCACGCCATGAACCTGACGTGCACCTTACGCGCATGAAGCGACCACGATCCCGGGTCGCTAGCGTAAATGCTACCAGTTCTCCCGACCGGCCCGGGCCGCTTGGGAGCCGTTGGCCGGCTCCCAGGCGGCTACGGCCCGGAATGCGCTGTCAGGAGAGCGGGCCGGCGTCCTCGCCGGGGGCGGGGCTCGCCTCGCCGTCGCTGACCGCGTCGAGCGGGGGCGCGACTTCCTGGGCGCGGGTGGCCTCCTCGGGCAACTGGATCACCTCGCTGGGGACGTCGCCCGCGTCCCGCGCACGGGCAGCCTCGGCGGCCAGGGCAGGCGCGGCGGCCTGAGCGGCCTCCCAGGCCTCGGGGCCGGCTGACGGCACGCTGGCCTCGGGCTGGGCCGCCTCGGCCTGCTGGGCCTGCTCGGTCACGGCGGACTCCGCGACCTGGGGGGCGACCTCGTCCACGGGCTGGGCCGGCTGGGCCTGCCCGGTCACGGCGGACTCCGCGACCTGCGGGGCGGGCGCGGGCGCCCTGGTCACCGCGGTCTCGGCCGGGGGCGACGGGACGACGACGGCCACCGGCTCGTCGGGGGTGGCGACCCGGCGGGCTGACGCCCGGCCGGAGCGGGTCCGGCGGCGGGGCTGGGCCGGCGCGGCGTCATCGGCCGGGGTGCCCTCGCCCGCCGCCGCCGGGGCGGCAATCGCCTCGGTCGCGACGGGCACGCTCGCGGGTGCCTCGTCAGTGACGGCCGGGGCGAGGCTCGCGGCCGCGTCGACCGAGAGCACGTCGGCGTCGGACGGGACCGCCAGGGTGGCCGAGGCCATGCCCGCGATCGCCTGGGCGACCGCGCCCTGCCCGCCGCGACCACGGTCGCGGCGGTTACGGCGGCCGCTGCGCTCCGAGCCGCCGGACTGGCCGCCGTCGTTCCCGGCATCCCCAGCAGAGCTGCCGACGGCCGCCAGGGCCGGCGCGCGGCCGGCGTCGGCGGCGGCCCCGTGGCCGTTGCCACTGTGCCCGGGGGAACTGTGCCCGGGGGAACCGTGCCCGTTGCCGCCGTGGCCATTGCCGTTCCCGGCCGAGCCGTTGCCGTTGCCGCCCCGGCGGTTCCCGTGGTGGCCGGGCTCGGCCGGATCGAGCCGGACGACGACACCCCGGCCGTTGCAGGTCTCGCACGGCTCGGAGAACGCCTCCAGCAGGCCGGCGCCGACCCGCTTGCGGGTCATCTGCACCAGCCCGAGCGAGGTGACCTCGGCGACCTGGTGCTTGGTCCGGTCGCGGGCCAGGCACTCCAGCAGCCGCCGCATCACCAGGTCCCGGTTGGCCTCCAGGACCATGTCGATGAAGTCGATGACGACGATGCCGCCCACGTCGCGCAGCCGGAGCTGGCGGACGATCTCCTCGGCCGCCTCCAGGTTGTTGCGGGTGACGGTCTCCTCCAGGTTCCCGCCCTGGCCAGTGAACTTGCCGGTGTTGACGTCGACCACCGTCATCGCCTCAGTGCGGTCGATGACGAGCGACCCGCCGCTGGGCAGCCACACCTTGCGCTCCAGCGCCTTGGCCAGTTGCTCGTCGATACGGTAGGCGCCGAAGACGTCGTCGGAGCCGGTGGCGTAGCCGCCGTCGGCGGCCTCCGGCTCCCACCGGACCACGCGCTCGGCCAGGTGCGGGGCGACGTAGCGGACGTACTCGTCAATGACGCCCCAGCCATCGTCGCCGGAGACGATCAGCTCGCTGAAGTCCTCGTTGAACACGTCGCGGACGACGCGGATGGTCAGGTCAGGCTCCCCGTACAGCAGGGCCGGGGCGCTGGCCGTCTTCGCCTTCTTGGCGATGCTCTCCCACTGCGCGGCCAGCCGGGTCACGTCGCGCTCGAGCTCGGCCTCGGCCGCGCCCTCGGCGGCGGTGCGCACGATGACGCCGCCGTTGTCCGGGGTCACCTTCTTGAGGATGTGCTTGAGCCGGTTGCGCTCGGTGTCGGGCAGCTTGCGGCTGATGCCGGTCATCGACGCGCCCGGCACGTACACCAGGTACCGCCCGGGCAGGCTGACCTGGCTGGTCAGGCGGGCGCCCTTATGGCCGACGGGATCCTTGGTGACCTGCACGATCACCGACTGGCCGGGCTTGAGGGCGGCCTCGATCCGCTTCGGCTGGCCCTCCAGGCCGCTGGCGTCGAAGTTCACCTCGCCCGCGTACAGGACGGCGTTGCGGCCCTTGCCGATGTCCACGAACGCCGCCTCCATCGACGGCAGCACGTTCTGGACCTTGCCCAGGTAGACGTTGCCGACGTAGGACTGGTGGGTCGTGCGGTTCACGTAGTGCTCAACCAGGACCCCGTCCTCCATGACGGCGATCTGGGTGCGGTCGCCGCGCTGGCGGACGACCATGGTCCGCTCGACGGACTCGCGCCGGGCCAGGAACTCCGACTCGGTGACGACCGGCGGGCGGCGGCGGCCCGACTCGCGGCCCTCGCGGCGCCGCTGCTTCTTGGCCTCCAGGCGGGTCGAGCCCTTGACCGAGCGCACGTCATCGGCCAGGTTGTGCGGCGCGCGGACGTGGACAACGGTGTCCGGCGGGTCGTCGGGGGCGCTGACGTCGGAGTCGGCCGAGCCGCGACGGCGCTTGCGCCGCCGCCGACGGCTGGTGCTGCCGCCCTCGGACTCGTCGTCGTCGTCGGCATCGCCGCTGGCGGAGCCGGAGTCGCCCTCGGCGCCCGCGTCGGGGTCGGGGTCAGTGACGGAGATCTCCGCCTCAGCGCGGCCCCGGCTGCGCCGGTCGCGGCGACGGCGGCGCCGGGCGCTGCCAGGCTCGTCCGCGTCGTCCTCGCTGGCGGTGCCCTCGCCCGCCCGGCCCTCGCCCCCCTGCTCGCCGGCGCCGCTGGTGACAGCGGTGTCCTCCGGCGGCGCGGCCAGGGTGTCCTCGTCCTCGTCGGCGTCGCTGCCGGCGGCGTCCCGGTCGCGGTCCTCGCGGCCGGAGTCGCGGGCGGCCCGGGTGCGGGCCGTGCGGGCCCCGGCGGTGCGGCCGGCGGCGGCCCGCCCGGTGGCGGCCCGCCCGGACGAGCGGCGCGCGCGGCTAGCCGGGGCGGCCTCCTCCTCGTCCTCGTCGCCGGAGTCATCCCGGTCGCCGGCCGGGCCAGCCGAGCCGTTCGGGCCGGAGCCATCCGGGGCGCCAGAGCCGACGCCGGCCGGGCCGCGGGCGGCGCTGGCGGCCGGCACGTACGGCTGCGGCGGCTGGAACAGCACCTGCGGCGCCTGGAAGAGGACGGCCGGGATCGGGGCAGGCTCGGCCGCCCGCGCGGGTCCCCGGCCGGCCGCGCCTCCCGTCACCTCATCCGCGCCGGCGTCGTTCGTTACCGGGTTCGGCTCGTTGTCATCAGTACCGCTGGTGGTGGGCTCGCTGTCGAGCATTCGGGCAATCTCCAGTCAGGCTCCCGGGCATGCCCCGGGTCGCTGGCGATCGCGGTGCTGGCGCTGACGACACTGTCGGCAGCGAGCAGGGCGTCGCTCGTGGACCCGGCGGCACGCCGCGCGGAAGCTCGTAGTGTTCTCATCCCCGGGCCGCGGGCGTCATCGCCGTGCGGGAAGCGGGCACGCACGGCACCGCTCGGCCGGTGCCCGGAGGACATGGTCGGATACCTGGTCTCGGGGACGGTCATGGCATGACCACCCCGAACTCACTGATCGACCCCTGCGCCAGCCGCGTCGTGAGCGGCGGGGCGTCCGGGGTCAGGCCTGAAACCTCGCGCAAGGCGGTAAGCACGTCGTCCGGGCGGACAGCCGGGACGGTGTGCTTCACGACCATTCGCAACGCCGCGTCGCCTGCTGGAGCCGCATCCACGTCGATCGAGACGACCGCGGGCCGCGCGTCCATGCGACGCATTCCCTTGCTCGTGAGCCGCTGAACCTCAGCGTGCTCTAGGGCAAGAAACTCTTGTACCGCCGAGGCCAGCGCCTCGGCCGTCAAACCGGGAAGGACGACTCGCCACTCGGACGCGACTAGCTGGCTGGCCGGCAGCCCACCAGCATCCTCGGTGACGTCGATCACTTCAATCCCATCCGGCAATGCCGCGTTCAGCAGCTCCTGCGCCCTCGCGGGAACGGTCCGGCTCGTCAGCGCGAGGCTCAGGTACTCCGCCTCGCTGGCGACGCCGGTTTGCACGCCCCCCGCGTAGGAAATCTTCGGATGCGGCGTGAATCCGGCCGAGTAGGCAACGGGCACCCCGGCCCGCCGAATGCCCCGCTCGAAGGCACGCGCCACATCCAGGTGGCTGGCAAAACGCATTCTTCCCCGCTTAGCATACCGGACGACCAGGTGCTGAACCGGAGGCTGCGCTTGCGGGTTCGGCGCCTGCCCAGGCCGAAGGTTGCCTGGCCTTTGGTGAGCCCCGTCCGCCACGCGCCTATCTCCCGCTTCCAGTCACCGATAGCACCGGCAGCAACCGGGCGGTGTCAATCCGCTCACCGGTCGGCCCCACCTGGATCTCTGTACCCATCGCGGAGCATGCTCCACACTCATAGCACGGAGTCCACCGGCAATCTTCGACCTCGCCTGCCCCGTCAGGTGCGATGGCCGACTGCCAGTCCTCCCACAGCCAGTCGCGGTCCAGCCCCGAGTCCAGGTGGTCCCAGGGAAGTACCTCGTCGTAGTCGCGCTCTCGCGTAGTGTACCAAGCTAGGTCAACTGGCCAGGAAGCGAGCGCCTGCTCGCATGCCCTGGCCCACCGCTCGAACGAGAAGTACTCGCTCCACCCGTCGAACCGGCCCCCGTCGCGCCACGCGGCGAGGATCACCGCGCCCACGCGCCGGTCGCCCCGGCCCAGCAGCCCCTCGATCAGCGACGGCTCGCCCTGGTGGTAACGGTAGCCGATCGCCTTGCCGTAGGACTTGTCCGCCCGCAGCGCCGCGCCGAGGGCCTTCAGCCGGGCGTCCACGACCGACGACTCGCACTGGGCGGCCCACTGGAACGGGGTGTGCGGCTTGGGCACGAACCCGCCGATGGACACCGTGCAGCGGATGTCCTTGCGGCCGGAGGCCTCCCGGCCGGTCGCGATGACCCGCTGGGCCAGCCGGGCGATGGCCTGCACGTCCTCGTCGGTCTCGGTCGGCAGCCCGCACATGAAGTACAGCTTGACCTGCCGCCAGCCGGAGGAGTACGCGGTGGCGACCGTGCGGATGAGGTCATCCTCGGTCACCATCTTGTTGATGACCTTGCGCATCCGCTCCGAGCCGCCCTCGGGGGCGAACGTCAGCCCCGACCGGCGGCCATTGCGGGACAGCTCGTCGGCCTGGGTGACGTTGAACGCGTCCACCCTGGTCGACGGCAGCGACA
>DATBEM010000043.1:0-34991 GCA_036276115.1 Trebonia sp. | reverse complement strand
CGCTGCTCACGCTGGGCTCAGCAGTTCTGGCAGTCATCAACGTGGGGGTCATGTGGGCGATGGCCCACCGCTGGCGCTTCGCGTGGCACGGCAACCTGGGGCTGCAGCTGGCCTGGCTGCCCTACGACACCATGACGAAGCAGTACGGGCTGCTCGCGCTGGGGAGCGTCATGGTGTTCGTGAGCCTCAAGGCGTGCCTCGTCGGGGCCGCGGCCAAGCGGGCCGGCGCGGACGCCACGCCGGCCCGTCGCGGGCACCGGCGCGACCGCCGGTCCCGGGCGCTGTGGCGGGTGATCCTGGGCGGCCAGCGCCGCCCGGCGGCCCGTCACGAGGCCGGCCACGCGCTACCCAGCCTGGACGCCGCGCCCGAGCCGTTCCGGGCGGAGGCGGCCGACCCGGTCGCGGCCTCGGTCGCCGAGCAGGTGCCCGCGGGCGTGGGCGAGTCCCGCCGTCCCGGCTAGGGGCCTGCCGGGCGGCCATGAGAGCGGCCCTCGGCGGCTCGCTGAGGGGGCGGACGCTGGCTTCGCGAAGCGGCCAGGGCTGCCCGCCGGGGCAGTGCCGCGGCCGGGGCAGTGCCGCGGCCAGGCTGGTGCCGCCGGCCAGGGCAGTGCCGCCGGCCAGGCTGGTGCCGGCCGCAAGGCTAGCGCCGGCGGCAAAGCTGGATCCGCCGGTAAGGCTAGGGCCGTGGCGGCGGCGCGGCCGGCCTGCCGGCCGGAGAACAGGCAGCCACCGAGGAACGTGCCCTCCAGGGCGTTGTAGCCGTGGACCCCGCCGCCCCCGAACCCGGCGGCCTCGCCCGCGGCGAACAGCCCGGGCACTGGCTGGCCGCCTGCGCCGAGCGCGCGGGAGTCCAGGTCGGTCTGGATCCCGCCCAGCGTCTTGCGCGTGATGACGTGGACCTTGACCGCGACCAGGGGCGCCTCGCCCGGGTCGAGCAGCCGGTGCGGCCGGGCCGTGCGGGTCAGGCGGTCGCCGAGGAACGCGCGGGAGTTGCGGATCCCCTGCGCCTGGGCGTCCTTGCTGAAGGCGTTGACGGCCTGCCGGTCGCGCGCCTCGACCTGGCCGCGGACCAGCGCCGGGTCGAGCAGCGGCTCGGCGGTGAGCCCGTTCATCGCGGTCACGAGCTCATCGAGCGTGCCGGCGGTGACGAAGTCCGCCCCGTGGCGGCGGAACGCCTCGACCGGGCCGGGCACGCCCTTGGCCAGCCGCTGGCGGAGCACGTCGGCCCGGCGGCCGCCGGTGATGTCGGGGTTCTGCTCGGAGCCCGACAGCGCGAACTCCTTCGCCAGGATCCGCATCGTCAGCACGAGCCACGAGTGGTCGTAGCGGGCGATGTCCGGGGTGGCGCGCAGGTGGCGCAGGGTCGAGATCGTGTCGTAGCCAGGGAAGCAGGGCGCCGGGAGCCGCCGCCCGAGCGCGTCCAGCCACAGCGACGAGGGGCCGGGCAGGATCCGGATGCCGTGCCCGGGCCAGACCGGGTCCCAGTTGTGCAGGCCCTCGGTGTAGTGCCACATCCGGTCGCGGTTGACCACGCGCGCCCCGGCCGCGGCGGCGATGTCGATGCCGCGCCCGTCCACGTAGGCGGGCACCCCGGTGACCATGTGCGCGGGGGGCGTCCCGAGCCGGGCGGGCCAGTGCCGGCGGACCAGGTCGTGGTTGGCGCCGATGCCGCCGGTGGTGACGATCACGGCCTGGGCCGCCAGCGCGAACTCCCCGGCGGCCACGCGGCTGGACGCGACCCCGCGGGGCGCGTCGTCCGGGGCCAGCAGGGTGCCGCGCACGCCGGTGACGGTGCCGCCGCCCGTGGTGATCTCGTCGGCCCGGTGCCGGTGGCGAATCTCCAGGAGGCCCTCGGCGGCCGCCCGGCGGGCACTGGCGATGAACGGCGCGACGACGCCGGTGCCGGTTCCCCAGGGGACGTGGAAGCGCGGCACCGAGTTGCCGTGGCCGCCGGCGCGCAGGTCGCCGCGCTCGGCCCAGCCGACGACGGGGGTCAGCCCGATGCCGTGGCTGGCGATCCAGGCGCGCTCTTCCCCCGCGGCGAACTCGACGTAGGCCCGCGCCCAGCGGACGGCCCAGGCGTCCTCGTCGGCTTGCCGGTCGAACTGGGCGCTGCCCTGCCAGTCGCTCCAGGCCAGCTCGAACGAGTCGCGCACGCGCAGCCGGCGCTGCTCGGGCGAGTCCACCAGGAACAGGCCGCCCAGCGACCACCAGGCCTGGCCGCCGAGGTTAGCCTCGTTCTCCTGGTCCAGCAGGATGACGCGGCGGCCGCGGGTGGTGAGCTCGTGCGCGGCGACCAGGCCCGCCAGCCCGGCCCCGACGATGACGACGTCGGTATCAGTCAAGAGCCCGCTCCGCTCGCTCGCCGGCCATTCGGCTGCCTGGCAGCTGAGGCTGCACCCGCGGGGCGCCGGTGGCGGCCCGGGCGGCCCAGCGGCCCTCATCCCGCCGGACCTCGATGGGATAATCGAACGCGGCCGAGACGTTGGCGGTGGTGATGACGTCGCCGACCGGCCCGGCCGCGACGACCCGGCCCGCCGCGATGAGCAGGGCGTGGGTGGTGGAGGCGGGCAGCTCCTCCAGGTGGTGGGTCACCAGGATGGAGGTGGTGCCCGGGTGGGCTATGTCGAGCAGGTCGATCGTCTCCAGGAGCTGCTCCCGGGCGGCAAGGTCCAGGCCGGTAGCGGGCTCGTCCAGCAGCAGCAGCCGCGGCTCTCCGATCAGGGCGCGGGCGATGAGGGACCGGCCGCGCTCTCCCTGCGACAGCGTGGGCCAGCGGTCGCCGGCCCTGCCTGACAGGCCCAGCGTCTTGATGAGCGCGTCCGCCCGGTCCAGCTCGGCCAGGGCCGGCTGCCAGCGCAGCGGGGACTCGATCGAGCCGGTGAGGCCGGTCAGCACGACCTCGCGGATCGTCAGCGGTGAGCGCAGCGGGTGCCGGGGGTTCACGTGGCCGATCAGGCGGCGCAGCCGGGCCAGCTCGACCCGGCCGAGCTGCTCGCCCAGGACCCGCACGGTGCCCGACGTCGGGTGGGTCACCGCGCCGCAGAAGCCGAGGACGGTGCTCTTGCCCGCGCCGTTGGGGCCAAGCAGCGCCCAGTGCTCCCCCGCCCGCACGGTGAACGAGATGCCGTGCAGGATCTCCTTGCTCTCCCGCCGGTAGGTCACCCCGTCCAGCTCGAGCACCGCCGGCTCCAGCCCCGCCGGCCCCAGCCCCGCCGGCTCGAGCACCGCCGGCCCGAGCACCGCCGGCTCCAGCCCTGCTGGTTCAGGCACCAGTGATGCAGGCACGGCACGGGCCGGCTCAGGGGACTCGGTCGTCACGTAACTCTCATTCCACAACAGGGGGCGACTCGGCCATCCATGATAGGCGACCGCTGAACCCGCGCCCGAGCGCGCTGAAGGAGTGGCGGGCACGGCGTGCCAGCCGGCGGCATCTTGCTGTTATCAGGGCAACGGGGCGGATTGCCGTTGATTAGCTCCACATCTGAATCCAATCGACGGCAGTCCCGGGCACCGGTTGCGCGGTCCGCGTTCGCCCGGGGCATCGCCTAACGGGGAGCGGGAGCGGACAGGAGGTCGCGCAGGACGGCGGCGAGGGCGCGGGCGCCCGCCCGGCAGTCCTCGTCGCTGGCGCCCTCCCCCGGCGCGTGCGAGACCCCGGTCGGGTTACGGACGAACAGCATCGCGGTAGGGATCAGCGCGGCCAGGATGCCCGCGTCGTGCCCGGCCCCGGTGGGGAGCATGGGCGCCCCCGGCAGCAGGCCGGCGATCCGCTGCCGCAGCCCGGCGTCGAACTCCACCAGCGGGGACAGCGACTCCTCGGTCACCGCGACGGTGCACCCCTCGGCGTCGGCGGCCAGGCGGGCGGCCTCGGCGGCCTCGGCGGCCAGGGCCCCGAGAGCCGCGTCCCGGCCGGCCCGGATGTCGAGCCAGACGGCCGCCCGCGACGCGATGACGTTGGTGCCGCCGGGAGTGAACTCGGTTCGCCCGACCGTCATCCGGCCCACCGGCACCGCCTCAGCCGGCACCGCGTCGGCTTGCGCCGCCTCGGCCGGCACCGCACTGGCCGGCACCGCGCCTGCCTGGGCCGCGCCTGCCTGGGCCGCGCCTCGCGGCGTCGCGTCCCTCCGGACTGCCTTCATTGACACCGTCGCGGACGAGGCCGTCTCCAGCGAGCCGGCGTCCGGCCAGTCAGTGTCCGCCGCCGCGTCCGGCGGCACCGGCCCCGCCGGCGGCCTCTTGCTGTTATCAGAGTCCGGGACAGGCGGGGCGGAGGGTTGCTGGTCGGCGGCCAGGCCGAGGTCGCGCGCCGCCAGGATCAGCCGCGCGGCAGCGACGACCGGGTCGCGGCGGCCGGCCATGCGGGTGGTCCCGGCGTGGTTGCCCTCCCCGGTGAACTCGGCCTTCCACCGGCCATGGGCCAGGACGCTGGTGCCAATCGCCAGCGGCTGCCCGAGGTCGGCCAGGGCCCGGCCCTGCTCCACGTGCAGTTCCACGAAGCACGCCGCCTCGGTGGCCCAGCTGACCGGGCCGAGGTCGTTCGGGTCGAGCCCGGCGTGGCGGGCCGCCGCCACGAACGTGATCCCGGCCTGGTCGCGCAGGGCGCGCACGGCATCCGGGTCCGCCTGGCCCGCCGCGAGCCGCGACCCGAGGCAGGCCCGGCCGAAGCGCGCCCCCTCCTCCTCCGCGAACGCGACCACCGCCAGCGGCCGGGACGGTACCAGCCCGGCCGCGGCGAGGCTGCTCACGGCGGCGAGCGCGCTGGCCACGCCGAGGGGCCCGTCGTAGCCGCCGCCGCCGGGGACGGAGTCGAGGTGGCTGCCGGTCAGGACGGCGCCGGGGCCAGGTTCCCCCCACCAGGCCCAGAGGTTGCCGTTGCCGTCCGGCTGCACGCTCAGCCCGAGCTGGGTCGCCTGCCCGGTGAACCACTGCCGCAGCCACAGTTCATGCTCGTCGAATACGTGCCGCGTGTACCCACCACGCCGGGCGTCTCGACCAACGTCCGCGATCTGCGCCAGCAGCGCGACTACATCCAGCTCGCTCACCCCGCCAGGCTACGCCGGACCGGGCCTGTGGCGTCAGATCATGCCGGCATGGGCGCGTCCAGCCGGGGATGCCTCGTTCCCGTCCAGCGCGGCCCGCAGGGCGCGCGGGACGCCCTGCGCCGCCAGGTGCTCGCGGCGGGCGCTAGCCGGCCAGGCGGCCGGCGGCCCCGTAGCCGCCCGCCCGCCACACCAGGCGGTGGAAGGCGGCCGGGGTGATCACCGCGCCCTCGACCACGTCGGGGGGCGCCGGGCGGAGGGCACCGGGCAGGAAGAAGATCCCGTCGCACTCATCGCAGTACCACGCCGCCTGCCAGACGGCCATCGCCTCGGGCAGGCCCCGCTCCACGACCGTGAGCCGGGCCCGCCGGGCGGCCGCCCAGCCGTACAGGGCGAGCGCGTAGGCGAAGCAGACGACGCCCGCGATGAGCGCCGGCCCGGCCGCGCCGTGGCCGATCAGGGTGCCGATCCAGATGGCGATGGCGCCGGCCACGCCGAGCGCGGTGCCCGCCCAGGCCAGGCGGTTCGCCGCGCGCAGGACCGGTCCCGGGCGGAGCAGCTGCGGCTCCCCGGCGGCGTAGACGACCGATACCCGCTTGATACGTCCATTATCTGGATGTACCGGGCATTGCGCCGATATAGTTTCCCCGTATTCTTCCGTCATCCCTGGCTCCGAGAACGGTAGAACAGGCCAAATGCGGTGCGATTGCGTCCGCATTCCTATGCTACCCTGTCCGCGCAGCGTATGCGCGCAGGTCAGAGCCATTTTTCGGGCAAGTTGGACCAATCCAAGATCGTTTTCTCGAAAGCCGAGTGCCCAATGTTGCCCGGTATAGCCATTGCGGCACTTGAGGCGACAGAGAACGTACGGAAACCTTACTAAGCGAAACTCTGCCCGAAAACGGGCAACCGGAAGACGACAATCAACCGGCACGGGCCGGGCCGCGAGGTGCGGCCCGGCCCGTGCCGGTGAGACCAGTGCCGGTCAGGCGTCGCGGCGCTTGAGCAGCCAGGCGCCCGCGGCCAGCAAGATCGCGACCTCCAGGACGAACACGCCGAGTCCCTGCCAGGGTGACAGCAGGTCGCCCGGCTGCTGGTGGGTCTGCGCGACCAGCACTCCGGCGTTGGTGAAGAAGTAGGCCGAGATGTGCTGGGCGACCGTGCCCGGGATCAGCCCGATCAGCGACGGGACCACGAGGATGATGCCGACGACGGTGGCGATCGCGCCCGCGGTGTGCCGGATGAGGCCACCAACGGACATCGCGAACAGGCCGACCACGGTCAGGTAGAAGATCGCGCCGATGCACGCGCCCACCATTCCCGGCTGGCTGATCGTGATCGAGACGTGGCTGGAGAAGATCGACGTGGTGATGAAGAAGACCACGAAGATCATCACGGCCGAGATCACGATCTCGAGCAGGGCGAACACGATGATCTTGGCGGCCAGCATCGGCAGCCGTCCGGGGACGGCCAGCAGCGAGGACCGGATCGCGCCGGTCGAGTACTCGCCGGACACCACGATGACCCCGAGCACGCCGAGGGCGAGCTGGCCCAGGAAGAAGCCCGGGCCGAACACCAGCGAGGTGGGGTCGGTGGTCAGGGTATGGGCGGCGTCGTTGCCGGGCGAGTTCCAGTTCGCCGCGATCAGCGAGGCGATCAGCGTGCTGGCGCCGATCGTCACCACCGCGAACGCGATGAGCGACCAGACGGTGGACCGCACGGTGCGGATCTTCGTCCACTCGGAAAGGAGAAGGCCGCCCAGCGGGACGCGCGGGCCCGCCGAAGGGGGCGCCGCCGGGACCGGGGCATCGTGCAGCGTGGTCATGACCCGCTCCGTCCTGTGCCGCTGGGGACCCCCGTGGTCTGGGGGCTGGTGCTCGGCGGGGCGCCATGGCCGGCCGCGCCGTTACCCGGGAAACCGCCGCCCGCAGCGGCGTACCCGGGGCCGCCGGGGGGCGTCGCGCCGGGCGGGACGGCGCCGGGCGCCGTGCCCGCCCGCTGCCCGTACTCGACGCTGTCGGCGGTCAGCTCCATGAACGCCTCTTCCAGCGAGGCGAGCCGCGGGGTGAGCTCGTGCAGCACCACCCCGGCCCGGGCCGCCAGCTCGCCGATCTGCGGCGCCTCCAGCCCGGAGACGCCCAGGCCGCCGTCGGGCTCGGCCGCCACCTGGGCACCCTCGGCGGCGAGCAGGTCCCGCAGCCGGGCGTCCGGGGAACGGACCAGCACCGACCGCTCGGAGCTGCGGGCGATGAACTCCTGCGTCGAGCAGTTGGCGATGAGGTGGCCGCGGCCGATGACCACCAGGTGGTCGGCGGTCTGCGCCATCTCGCTCATCAGGTGGCTGGAGACCAGCACGGTGCGGCCCTCGGCGGCGAGCTGCCGCATGAAGGTGCGGACCCAGCGGATGCCCTCCGGGTCCAGGCCGTTGACCGGCTCGTCCAGCATCAGGACCCGCGGGTTGCCGAGCATGGCCGCCGCGATGCCGAGCCGCTGGGTCATGCCAAGGGAAAAGCCCTTGGCCCGCTTGCCCGCCACCGCCGACAGGCCCACCAGGTCAAGGACCTCGTCGCAGCGGCGGGCGGGCAGCCCCTGCGTCTGGGCCAGGTAGAGCAGGTGGTTGCGGGCGCTGCGGCCCGGGTGCAGGGCCTTGGCCTCCAGCAGGGCGCCCACCACCGTCAGCGGCTTGCGCAGCTGGGCGTAGGGCACCCCGTCAATGGTCGCGCTGCCGCTGCTGGGATGGTCCAGCCCGACGATCATGCGCATGGTGGTCGACTTACCCGCGCCATTCGGGCCAAGGAATCCCGTGACCCGTCCCGGCTCGACGGTAAATGACAAATCGTTGACGGCGACCTTGTCGCCGTATCTCTTGGATAGCCCCCGGACATCAATCAGCCCCGTTGTCTCGGTCACGGTGCACAGCATGCCCGAACTCACGTAATTACGCAAATGCGGGCGCGCTCGCGCCGCACTCGGTTATCGCTCGCTTTCTGGCCGTTAGCGGCTAGTAGCCCTTGAGGAAGCCGGCCGCCTCCGGGCCGGCGACCGAGGCGCCGTAGCCGGCGTTGAGCACCAGGCAGGCGACGGCGACGTCCTTGGACGAGTCGAAGGCGACGAACCAGCTGTTGGGCTGCTGCTGGCCCTTGATGTCGGCGGTGCCGGTCTTGGCGTAGACATTGGGCCCGAGGCCCAGGCCGTTGGCCGTCCCGCTCGTCACCACCGCCCGCATTACCTGCTTGAGGTCGGAGTCGGTCGCCGCGGGCAGCGGCGTGGCCGCCACCTGCTTGGTGCGGGCGATGAGGATGGGCTGCTTGAACGTGCCGGTGGCGACCGTGGCGGCCACCGAGGCCATCGCGATGGGTGACGCGGTGAGCTGCCCCTCGCCGAACGCCTCCTGGGCCAGCTCGGACCCGCTCGCGCTCGCGGGCGCGTTGAAGTAGCTAGCCGACGCACCGGGGATGCCGATGGCCCAGTCCTGGTTGAGGCCGAAGTAGGTCTTGGCGGTGCTCGCGAGCGAGTTCGGGCCGCTCAGGTGCGGCCACTGCTGGGTGAACGCGTTGTTGCAGGACTGGGCGAAGTCGTCGGAGAACGCCGTCCCGGCGGGCAGGGTCTCGTTCTGGTCGTTGTGGTAGGTGATGCCCTGGATCGTGTAGGCCTTGGGACACTCGACCCCGCTAGTCGGGGTGAGCGTGCCCGAGTTGAACAGCGATGCCGAGGTGATGATCTTCATCGTCGAGCCGGGGGCGACGTTGGCGGTCAGCGCGAAGTCATTGGACTGGGCGTTGTTCGCGATCGCGAGGATGTCGCCCGTGGACGGCTGGATGACGACCATCGCGCTGCCCTTGTGCTGGGCGACCGCCGCTCGCGCGCCGCTTTCGGCCTGCGGGCTGATCGTGGTGGCCAGGGTCGGGATGTTGCCCGGGTTGACGAGGACGCCCGCGGTGCCGGGGACGGCGGCGCCCTTCGCGGTCTGGATCTCGACGTCCAGGCCGGGAGTACCGCCCTGGTTGGCCGGCGCGGACTTCATCAGCAGGCCGTTGATGTTGGTCAGGCCAGCGTCGCCGAACCGGGTCAGGCTCTGCCCGGTGCCATCGGTGACCTGCTGCACCGTGGGCGGGACGGTGACCGTGGCCAGGTGGGTGGTCGCGGTGAGGTTGGGGGCGACCACGTCAGGGCGCCACGCGATGTACCAGCCGGGCGAGTTCAGCTGCTGGTAGGTGACCATCGTCGAGTGGTAGCTCCAGGTGGCGCTGACGGGCTTGCCCTCATACGGCGCGCTGACGGTGTCCTTCATGAGGAACGTGACCGCCTGGTGCGGCGTGGCCTGGGCCGCGCTCGCGCTCGCGGCGGGCACGCCCGGCGCGGTGGCCGGGGCGGCCGGGGTCGCGGTGGCGGAGGCGCTGGGGGACGCGCCCGCCGGCGTGGCGGCGCCGGCGGCGGCGCTGCCCTGGTAGGTGGCGGTCAGGTGCGTCAGCCCGAGGTGGGCGCCGTAGGCCGCGAGCGCCGCCTGCGCGGCGGCGGGGTTGTCGGTGTAGCTGGCCGCCTTGGCGTAGTCGCGCTGCTGCCAGGCGGTGAGGAACGCCGTGGCGATCTGCTCGGAGTCCTGCTGGGCCGAGGTGCCGGTCGGGACGAAGCCCTTGACCGGGGCGCTGGGGCCGGACCGGGTGACGACGATCACCACCGCGATGACGACCGCCACCGCGGCGACCACGGACGTAATGATGATGATGGGCCCCCGCCGGCGCCGCCGCCCGCCGCCCGCGGCCGCGGGTGCCTCCTGCTTGCGCGGGGCCCCGTAGATCCGGCTGGTCGCGTAGCCCTCGTAGGCACGTGGCTCGCCCTCGCCCGGCTGCCCGGAGCCGGGCTCGCCGCCTGAGTTCGGTTGGGCACCAGAGCCCGGTTGGGCACCGTAGCCCGGCCGGTCCCCGTAGCCGGGCTGGCCGCCGGGCCCTTGCTGGCCGGGGAATCCCGGCCGTTCGCCGGGGTCCCGGCGAACGGTGCGCGCCGGCTCGTCGCGGTACCCGGGCTGGTTCCCCGGCCCCTGGTTCCCCGGCCCCTGGTCGCCGTGCCCCTGGTCGCTGCCGCGTCCCTGCTGGCCGCTGTCGCCCCGCTGGCCGCCATCGCTCCACTGGCCGCTGTCGCCCCGCTGGCCGCTGTCGCCAGGCTGGCTCGCGCGGCCGGGACGGCTCCCGAAGCCGCCCGCCTGCTGGCCCGAGGATCCCGGGCCGCCCTGGTCGCCGTAGGCGGGATCGCCGCCGTAGGATCGCTCGCCGGGGTAGCCCTCCTGGCCACCGCGCCCGGGCGGGCCGTTCTGCCCCTGGCCGCCCGAAGCCCATGGGTCCCGGTCGCCGGGCTGGCCGCCGGCGTCCGGGCGGGCCCGGAACGTCGGCTGGGCGCCCGCGCCTGGCTCGCTGCCATACCCGCCGCTGTATCCCGGCCGGTCACCGGCATCTGGCCGCCCCGGGTAGCCGCCGGGGCGGCCCGTGTCCGGCGGGTACCCGCCGGACCTCGCTCCCCCGGGCCCGCCCGCGCCGGCCGGGCCGCCGGTGCTCCAGAAATCGCCGGGGTCGCTGGGCCCGGGCGCGCCCCACGAGGCCCCCGATCGTCCCGGCTCCCAGAAGCCACCCGTTGCCGCGGGATCGCCGGGGTCGCGGAAGCCTCCGGCGGCCGGGTCGCGGGAGTCGCCCGCGCCCCCCGGCCCGCGCGTGTCGCCGAGGGCGCTGGACTGCCAGGCGTCGCGATCACCGGAGCCGGCCGGCTCCTGGTCCCGCGATTCCTGGCCGCCCGGTCTCGCGCCTGGCCCGGGCTCCCAGGGCAGCCCGGCCCGCGGGACCGTGGGGGGGTGCTCCGAGGACGGGTACTCGGAGCCTTGCTCGGGACGCTCGTCGCCAGGGTCGCTCACTCGTCTGACCGTACCGAGTGTTCGTTAATCACGCCAAATAGCTGGCCCAACTCCTGGCGGCAATCTGGCGGTCGACCGCCTGCGCGGCGGGCCGGCCACCCGGCGCGCTCGCCGAATTGGTGACGATGCGTGAGATGCCGGACTCGTTACGTGCCCGGATCTCCAAGGGCGCGCGGCCGGGCCGCGCGGTCACCGGGCAGGCACGGCCCGCGAGCGCGTTGCCGTTGGATAACGCATGCCGATTTCAATGGAATTGCCACCGGACGGTGGCGAATCATGGCATCTGGATAACTGTTGGGAGTACGCTGCTCGCGGGGGGTTTGCGGATGACGAACGTAAATGGGTACAACGACGGGCCGGGCGGGAACCGGGGGCCGGGGAGCTTTACCGCCCCGTGCGGGCACTCGGTGCCGGCGGGCCGGACATTCTGCACGGTCTGCGGCATGCCGGTCACCGGGAATACCGCCACGCAAACGGTCGCCCTGCCCCCGAAGGCTAACTCGGCGCCCCCGACGCAGACGGTCCAGCCGCCCGGCGCCCCCACTCGCGCGCCCTCCTCGCCACCGGTCGCGGGATACCAGGGCCAGCCGCCCGCCCCGGCCCAGCCGTGGCAGCCCGGGCAAGAATGGCAGCCCGGCCAGGAGTGGCAGCAGCAGCCCCAGCGTGAGTGGCCGCAGGCCGGCGGCCCGCAGGGCTGGCAGCCCGGGGCGGCCCAGCCGCCAGCCGGGCAGTACGGCCCCGGGCAGCCCCACCCAGGGCAGCCCCACCCCGAGCAGTACGGTCCGGGCCAGCCGGGCCAGCCGATGGGCGGCCCGGACGGCGGGCAGGGCGGGCGCCAGTCGCGGCTGCCGGTCGTCACCGGGGTCGTCCTCGCGGCGGTGCTCCTCGGCGCCGGCGCGGGCACCTACGTCCTGGTCGCCCACCCGTTCAGGCAGTCGGCCAACACGAGCGGCTCCGAGGCCGCGAACTCCTCGACCCTGCCGGCTGCCACGACGGTCCCGGCGTCGGTCACCACCCCGCCGACGACCCCGCCGGCCAGCACCCCCCCGACGACCGCGCCCCCCACGACCCCGGCCGCGACCGAGCAGCAGGCCGCGACCAGCCTGTCGGGGCTGCTGTCGCAGAGCTCGTCGGACCGCAACGCCATCCAGCAGGCCTACAACGACGTCGACAGTTGCGGCCCGAACCTGAGCCAGGACGAGCAGACGTTCCAGGGGGCGGCCTCCTCGCGGCAGAACCTGCTGAACCAGCTGCACGCCCTGCCCGGCGCCAGCAGCCTGCCGCCCGCGCTCATCTCCGCCCTGAACGGCGCCTGGACCGCCTCGATGCAGGTGGACAAGGACTACGGCTCGTGGGCCTTCAGCGAGTACACCAATGGCTGCGTCCCCCAGGATCACAACGACATGGCCTACGCCGCCGCCGAGGGACCGAACACCACCGCCACGGCGGACAAGACCTCCTTCGTCAGCCAGTGGAACCCGCTCGCCCAGCAGTACAGCCTGCCAAGCTACGACCAGGACCAGCTCTGACCGGCCCGGCCCCCGGGACGCCCGGCCCGGCCCGGCGGCGGGCGGGGCGCTAGCGGCTAAGCCCGGGAAGTCCGGCCGGGGCTTAGCCGAGGGCGCTCCAGACCATCGAGCTGACCGAGTTCAGCGTGTCGATGCCGTACTGCTCGGTCGGGTTGCCGGTGCTGAGCATGGCGACGAGGTAGTCCCGGTTGTCTCCCGAGACCCAGCCCATGCTGTTGATCTGCCAGTTCTGCTGGGCCGGGTCCAGCGGGAGCCAGCCGTTCTTCAGCGCGACGGTGACCCCGGCCGGGACGCCGCCGGAGGCCCCCCAGCGCTGGTCGGAGGCGACGTTCTCCATCAGCGACAGGATGTACTGCCGCTGGGCGCTGGTCAGCGGGCCGCCCGTCTCGACCAGCCGGCGCAGCAGGGTGACCTGGTCCTCCGGGCTGGTGGTGGTCAGCCCCCAGCCCGGCCAGGCGAAGTTCGGGCACTGCACGCAGGTCGAGGGCGTGGTCTGGGTCAGCCCGGCCTTGCTGTTGTAGGTACCGATCCCGGACGCACCGCCCACCAGGTTCCACAAGGTCGTGGCGGAGTCGTTGTCGCTGTCCTCGATCATCCGCTGGGCGAGCGACTGGTCGTAGCTCGTCAGGCCGGCGGGGCGCTGCGAGAGCAGGGCCTCGAGGATGTTGACCTTGACGATGCTCGCCTCGGACTGCGCGGAGTCCGCGCCGCCGATCGACCATTCCTTCCCGGCCTTCAGGTCATAGACCGCCACCCGGACGGTCCCGGTCCGGCCGGACAGGTAAGACCCGACGGCCGGGCCGAGCGGGCTGGCCGTCGATGACGTGGTGGCCGAGGCGGTCGCCGTCGGGCGCTTGCTCGCGGCCGGGGACCCGCTGGCGGACGGGGAGGCCGGGACGCTGGCCCCGCTCCCGGTGCCCCGGCCGCCGCTGGCCGCGGTGCCCCCGACGCCGGGCGTGATCCCCGGGCTGAGGGTCGCGGCGACCGGGTGGGACGACGGGTGCCCCCGGAACGACAAGTACAAGATGCCGCCCGCGACCACCAGGGCGACGACGACGCCGGCCGTGCGCAGCGCCGTGAGCATGGCGGCCCGGCTCATCCCGCCCGGGCCTCGCCCGTTCCAGTCCTGCGCCATAATGGGGCCACATTACCGTTGCAGCCGGGCGCTTCGTGACAACAATGCCCGCACTGGGCCTCCTGGACTACCTGGCCTGCTATTTCCGGGTCATGCGAGGCCTACCTGGGAGGGCTTCCGCAAGCCGATTCCCCGCCCCCACAAGGGCGAGCTGGAATCACTAAGAAGTGGCGTTCCGGTTGGCGGACGCCGCCATCTGGACTAGCCTGCTGAAGACTTGAGAGGAAGTCTGTGGTCGGTTTGGGTAGTTCCTGGAGTCCGGCATGCGGCCATCCCGTACGGCCGGGGGCACAGTTCTGCGACGTCTGCGGACAGCCTTCCGCCCCCGTCGGGCGCGGCGAGCAGCCCGCTGCGCCCACCATGGCTAGCCCCGGCCCGGCGGGTGACCCGCCGCCCCCGGCCGCGAGCTCGCGGCAGGGCTGGCCGCCGCCGCCACCGGAGATCCAGCAGCCGCCGATCAACCCTGATCAGGCGGACGACCCGTGGGCGTCGTGGTACGGCAAGCCGCGGGGACACCGGCTGGACACGCCATCGGCGACGATGCCCCGCGTCACCCAGGCCGGCGGCCCGCCCCGCGACGGGCAGGGACAGGGCGGGCAGGGACACGGCCAGCAGGGACACGGCCAGCAGGGCTACGAGCAGGCCGCGTACGACACGCAAGGGTACGCGAGTAACCAGCAGTACCTTGGCTCGCCGCCGTACCCCCCGGCGACCCAGCAGTACGGCTCGACAGAGGCCTTCGGCGCCTCGCAGTATCCCGGCCAGCAGCACGATCCTGGGCAGCAGCATGATCCCAGGCGGCAATATGGCGGCCAGCAGCCGTACCCGGACGGGGGCGACTCGTTCGGCGGAGGCGGCTACCCGGGACCGGCCGGCACGACCTACGCCGAGCCCGGGGGCGGCCAGCCCTATCCCGGCCAGGGCCAGAACCCCTACGGCGACCCGCAGTACGGCCCCCCGTCGGGCGGCCCGGGCGGGCCCGGGCGGCGACGCTCGCGCGGCCCGCTCATCCCGGCCCTGGCCATCGCCGCGGTCGCGGTGGTCGTGGTCGTCGTGGTGGTGCTGGTCAACAGCGGGGGCGGCACGCCGTCCCCGGCCGCCAGCACGGCGGCGGGCGGGGCGTCCGCCTCGACGTCGGCGTCTGCCCCGGCCACGGCCGGGCGGACGGCCGCGACCCAGCTGTCCGCCCTCGTCTCCCAGAGCGGGAGGTACCGGGCTGACGTGAACGCCGGGGTCAGCAACGTCGCGGCCTGCAAGTCACTGAAGGCCGCGCGGACGGCCTTCGGCGACTCCGCCACCAACCGCAAGAACCTGCTGGCGCAGCTGAACGCGCTGCCGAACCGGTCGGCGCTGCCCGCGTCGCTGCTGCAGGAGCTGGCCAACGCCTGGACGGCGTCCATCCAGGTCGACACCGACCTGCACGACTGGGCGCAGGACGAGATCAGCGGCGGCTGCGACCCGAAGAAGGCCACGTCCGACCCCAAGTACCAGGCCAGCCTGGCCTACGACAGCCCGGCGACGACCAACAAGCAGAACTTCGCCCGCGACTGGAAGCCGATCGCCACGCAGTTCGGCCTGCCCGCCTACGACGCGACCCAGCTGTAGCCGGCGGCCGCCCGCCGCACGGGTGGATAGCCTGCCGGTGGCGTGGCTCGCGCCGAACCCCCGGGGCCGACTCCCAGCGTTGGCGTGCTGACGGGGGCAAAGGGCCTCTCGTGCTCGGGTCATCCACGTCCTGACCCGTCACGGGTGCGCCGCTGGGAGGCGACCGCTCGTGGCGCGGAGGGCTCGTGATGACCAAGAACGCCAACTTCAAGCGGCGTGTCCGCCAGCGGGCGGCCAAGACCGGCGAGTCGTACGCCGCCGGCCCGGCGCCATGCCGCCCGGGCCGGCGCGGGCGGCCCTGCCCCTAGTGCCGTCCGTGTCGTGATCGCCGCCGCCCAGCTCACGCTGCGCCCCGACCCGCGCTCGGGCCAGGAGTTGCGCGCGAGCGGGGCGCGGGTGCGCGAGCTGATGGGCGAGGCCGCCGCGGCCGGCGCCGTCCTCGTGCACTCCCCGAGGGCGCGCTGACCTGCCCGGGCAAGCGGATCATGTCCAGCCGCGGCCCGGACCTCGTGGCGGAGGCGGACTGGCCCGGCGTTGACCGGGCGACGCTGGCGGCCGAGCTCGCCGCCACCGCCGGGGCCGCCCGTGACCTGGGCCTGTGGACGGTGGCGGGTGGCATCGACTTCCCCGGCCCCGGCCCGCGCCCGGTGAACGCGATGTTCGCGCTCTCTCCCGGCGGGCGCCTGGCCGGCCGCTATGACGAGCGGATGCTGTCGCGGACCGAGTCCCTGTTCATGTACAAGGGCGGATCGCGCCCGCTGGCGTTAGCCCGCGCGGGCGGGCGGAAGGCGGGGCCCTTCGCCGGGGCCGGGCGGGGCCGGGAACTTACCGGGGCAATGGGCCGCTGGCGGTGGCGACGGCGGCGATCGCGGCCGCGACCTGGCGCGGGGCGGCGATCATGGTCAGGTGGCGGCCGGGCACGTAGACGGGGGGCGGCGCCCCGATCGCGCGGGCCGTGGCGGCGGCGTCGGCGTGGGACATCTGGGGGTCGCCGGAGCCGACGACGACCAGCTTGGCGACCTTGCTGGCGGCCAGCGCCGCGAACTGGGCGCTGGTCATGGCCGTGATCCCGGCCCGGGCCTGGTCGGTGAGCTGCCCCTCGAAGCCGGGCTGCTCCAGCGGCCAGCGCCAGGTACTGACCCCGGCCGCGCTCAGCGGCGGGCACGACGGCCCGCATTGCGAGTCGTACAGGGACCGGATCAGCCCGCCGGAGCTCAGCGCCAGGCGCAGGAGCGAGGTCCGGAACGGGTCGACCAGCAGGTAGCCCAGGAACCGGGGGCCGCCCAGTGGCAGCGCGTCCCCGTCGAGGAACACCACCGCCCGGACCGTGCCCGGCCCGGCGAGGGCGGCGACCCCGGCGTCGGCCGCGCCCGCCGAGTGCCCGACCAGGACGGGGGCGTCCGGGCCGGTGAGGCCCTTGGCCTTGAGGAACGCGACGACCTGGGCGGCCAGGTGGCCGGCGGTGTACGGGGGGCTGGGGGCGCTGTAGCCGGTGCCGGTCAGGTCGATGGCGTAGACCCGGTGGCGGGCGGCCGCCAGGACCGGCCCGAGGGCGGCGAACGTGTCGGCGGTCTCGAGCGCGCCCGGCAGGAGGACGACCGGGGTGCCGCTGGCGCCCCACTGCAGGTAGCGGGTGGTGAAGCCGCCGCCGGCGGCGAACCGGAGCCCGGCCGGGCGCGGCGCGGGCGCGCCGGTCGCGAGGTTGTAGGAGAAGCTGGCGACGGTCACCGCGACCGCCAGCGCCGCGAGCGCCGATAGCGCCCGGCGTCCCCACCGGGGCAGCCGCCGCCAGCCGGGGACGCGCGGCCGCCAGGCGGGCCGAGCCCGCCCGGCCCGCTCCCCTTCCAGCTCCTGCGCCGTGCTCACGAACGGCAAGCCTAGAGGCCGGGCCGGCCAGGCGGCGACGCGAGGGAACCGGGATGCCGCTCCCGGCCGGGGCGAATGAGTTTCATTTACACGGAGTGCACTGACGGGACGGGCGACCACGGCCGAACAAAGCATCGGCTCGCGCCGTGCGGCCCTGCTGCCCGGCCGGCGTTACGTCAAGGGCAAGGCAACCGGCTCCGGCCCGGGCTGGCTGGCCGGCCCCGCGCCCGGTCAGGCGGCACTTCGCGGTCCAGGCGAGGCGGGCACGGCGGCGCGCCGGCGGCCTGCGAGCGGCCGGGCCCGTGAAAAGGCGTTAAGAAGAAGGAGGCGGGCGCCTGGCCAGCGGGGCGAGGCGCCCGGCCGATCGTGGCCGGGCGGCCCGGGCCCGCCGCCCGGCGGGCGAGCCGGCACCGGCCGGAAGGCGAAGGCCCGGCCGCGCGGCGAGCGCGGCCGGGCCGGACGGGGCGAGGCGCCCTACAAGCCGGCGGCGGCCTTCAGGGCGGCTGCCTTGTCGGTCCGCTCCCAGGTGAAGCCGTTGTCGGCGACGCGGCCGAAGTGGCCGTAGGCGGCGGTCTGCCGGTACATCGGCTTGCGCAGGTCCAGGTCGCGCACGATCGCGCCCGGGCGCAGGTCGAAGTGCTCGGTAACCAGCTCGACGATCTTCGCGCGGTCGATCTTCTCCGTGCCGAACGTCTCGACCAGCAGCGACAGCGGGTGGGCGACGCCGATCGCGTAGGCGACCTGGACCTCGGCCCGGTCGGCGAGGCCGGCCGCGACGACGTTCTTGGCCACGTAGCGGGCCGCGTAGGCCGCCGACCGGTCCACCTTCGACGGGTCCTTGCCCGAGAACGCGCCGCCGCCGTGCCGGGCGAAGCCACCGTAGGTGTCGACGATGATCTTGCGGCCGGTCAGGCCGGTGTCGCCGACCGGGCCGCCGATGACGAACCGGCCGGTGGGGTTGCAGTAGAACTCCTGGCGCAGCTTGGCCGGGTCGAACAGGTCCTGCGGGAGGACCGGCAGGACGACCTCGGTCCACAGCGCGTCCGGCAGCTTGGACTCGACGCCGTCCTGGTGCTGGGTGGAGATCAGCACCTTCTCGATCGACTCGGGGCGGCCCTGGTCGTCGTAGCGGACGGTGACCTGGGTCTTGCCGTCGGGGCGCAGGTACGGCAGGACGCCCGAGTGGCGCACCTCCGACAGCTTCTTCGACAGCTGGTGCGCCCAGGTGATCGGGGCGGGCATCAGCTCGGGGGTCTCGTTCGACGCGTAGCCGAACATCATCCCCTGGTCGCCGGCGCCGATCTTGTCCAGCGGGTCCTCCGAGCCGCCGACCCGCGAGTCGTGGGCGGTGTCGACGCCCTGGGCGATGTCGGGCGACTGCTTATCCACGATGACGTGCACCCCGACCGCGTTGCCGTCGAAGTAGTACTCGCCGTTGTCGTAGCCGATCTCGTTGACCACGCTGCGGGCGATGGACTGGTAGTCGATCGTGGAGCTGCTGGTGATCTCGCCCGCGATGACGATGGTGCCGGTGGTCAGCAAGGTCTCGCAGGCCACCCGGGACAGCGGGTCCCCCGCGAGCGCCGCGTCAACGACGGCGTCGGAGATCTGGTCGGCGATCTTGTCCGGGTGCCCCTCCGTCACCGACTCGGACGTGAAAAGGAATCCGCTGCTCATGCTTTATCTCCTGGGCCACGGGAGCCAATTTGTCTCCCAAAGTGATCGATTTTATTGACTTTATTCCCCTACGCCTGCGCCGCTGGCGGCGGCGCGGCCGGCTAGGACTGGGCGGGACCCGGGCCTGGCTTGTCCTCGGCGAGCTTGGCCCCGGCGAGCTTAGCCCCGCGGGCCCGGCCGCGGCGGGGCTCCGCCGGGGCCAGGGCCGGGACCGGGACCGGCTGCCCGGCCAGCCCCAGCTCGCCGCGGACGATGGCCGCGCCAGCCACCATAGCGCGAAGCTTGCTCCGCGCCACATCCGGCGCGAGGTGCCGCAGCCCGCAGTCGGGGTTGATGACGAGCCGGTCGGCCGGCACGTAGTCCAGCGCCCGCCGGATGCGGCGGGCGACGAGCTCGGCCGACTCGACGGCCGTGGACTTCACGTCGATGACCCCCAGGCCCAGTGCCCGGTCCCAGTTGTTGTCCCGGATGAGCCGCAGGTCCTCCAGGCCCTTGCGGGCGAACTCGAGGACGAGCTGGTCGACCCGGGCCGACGCGACGGCCGGGAACAGGAAGTCATAATGCCCCTCCCACGACGGCCGGGCGTACCGGTTGCCGTAGCAGACGTGCAGCGCCCAGGTGACGGGGACGCCGCTGGTGACGATGTTCACCGCCTCCACCGCCAGTTCCGCCTGCTCGGGATAGCCGGCCAGGAACGGCTCGTCGATCTGCAGCAGGGTCGCGCCCGCGTCGGCCAGCGCCCGGGCCTCGGTGTTGAGGGTGCGGGCGAGCGCCCGGACCAGGTCGCCGGGGTCGGAGTAGGCGTGGTCGGCGACCCGCCGCGACAAGGAGAACGGGCCGGTGAACGAGAACTTGATCGGCCGCGACGTCAGCGCCCGGGTGAACGCGTAGTCGGCCGCGAGGCCGAGCGGGGCCTTGTCGTCCTCGGGCAGCGGCGCGGCGACCTCGGCCTCGTAGTAGTCGTAGTAGTCCGACTTGCCACGCTGGGCGATGTTCACCCCGGGGACGCGGGCCAGGAAGTAGTCGGTGTCGTTGTCCCGGCGCAGCTCGCCGTCGGACACGATGTCGATGCCGGCCAGCTCCTGGTCCTTGACGGCGGCCTTGATGGCCACCTCGCAGATCTCGCCAAGGTGGGCGGCGCTGATCCGCCGCTGGTAGTACTCGGTCTTGATCCGCTCCAGCCACTCGGGCACCGAGTACGACCCGACCACAGTGGTTGGCAAAACGATCTCGCCCTGCTCGGTCATCGTCATGCGGTCAGTCCCTAACCTGGGCGGTGAGCGTCTTGACGTGCGAGGCGGGGCGCTGGCTGAACGGGCTGAACTGCACCCCGAACCCGCGGCGGCTGGCCAGCAGCGCCAGCAGCGGGCCGTTCACCCAGTTGACGACCGACCCGTCGTACTTGCCCGGCCCGAAGAAGCCGCCCCGGTACTCGCCGGTGCCGGTCGTGAACAGGTCGTGGCAGACGACGCGGCCGAACGGGTGCAGCAGCGGCAGCGTGTCGGCGAAGCTGGCCAGCGTCCCGTTGCTGACCTGCATCCGCACGTCGCCCTCGGCCGACAGCAGCGGGCGCAGGATCTCCCCGGTGACCGACGGGGTCACCTGGTAGGTGTCGAGTCCCTCCAGCAGCAGGTACCGCTCGGCCTGGCGCAGCGACTCCCAGACCGCCTGCCAGAACTGCACCGCCGCGCCGGTGTCGCCGAACCACTCCGGCACCGACTCGGCCAGCAGCTCCGGGCCGATCCGCAACAGCCGCCCGGTGAGGGCCGGGAGCTGGCCCGGGTCCATCCCGAACCGGCCGGCGATCGCGCCGGCGGCATCGGCGGGCAGGTAGGACCGCACCTGGACCAGGTAGTTGCGGCCGCTGATGGAGGCCACCTCGTCGGTCGGGAGGTTGTCGTAGACGTTGGAGATGTAGACCAGGAACGCCTTCCCGGCCAGGAAGCCGACGCTGCCCGACAGCCGGGTCGCCTCCAGGACCAGCCCGCTGGTGTGCTCGGCGTGCTGGCCGATCTCCTGCCGGGCACGGTCCAGGACGTGGGCCGAGTAGTCGCCCATGAGGTAGTGCAGCCGCCGGTAGTAGCCGCGGCCGTGCCGCCGGTCCAGCGCCTGGAACTCATCCAGGAACGTGCGCGCCTGGCCGCCGTTGCCAACCCCGAGCTCCAGGACGTAGAGCTCCTCGGGCAGCGCCCGGCGGGCGGCGAGCTCGTCCCAGACCTTGAACATGTCCAGGATCAGCTCGCGGGCGGCGGCCGAGTTACGGGCGTCGGTCTGCCCGCCGGGCAGGGCGGCCTCGTACTCCTTGCCGGTCGCCTTCTCCCAGTCGGCCAGGTGCTGCCAGTACAGCGCGTTGAACCGCCACACCAGGCTGTCCTTGCCCGCCTCCCACGGCTCGAGCCACACCCGGCCGTCGCCGGGCCCGGTCCCGCCGCCGGCCGCCTCGGCCAGGGCCGGGGCCAGCGCGCCGGCCACGTCGGCCCCCGCGGCCGCCAGGCGGCGCAGGTCAACCGCGATCTCCCACGACCCGGCGGGCGCGTCGGGCGACCCGGTGGCGAGCACCGGGCGAGCCGTCGCCGGCTCCCGGAAGTTCGCCTTGTACTGGATCCAGTCGCAGACCACCCCGAGCCGGTCCAGGTCGGCGTCGCTGGCGGCCAGCGCCTCCAGCATCGCGGGGAAGGCGGCCCGCACCCCGGCCGACTCCCGCAGCCTGCGCACAGGGCGCACGTCAATGTGCATTCGTTGACTTCCTCGCATGCGTGATAGCCGGGCGGGGGCCCCGCCCGTGGCTGACCCCGGCCAGGTCGAGCAGCTCAGGCACCCTCTTCTCGTACCCAGCGGTCAGCAGGTGGACGCCCGCCACCCCCGGGACCTCCTTGACCCGGGCGATGACCTCGGCCGCGAGCCGGTGGCCTTCCTCCCCCGCCTGATCGGCCGGGACCGCCCGCAGGCGCCGCTGGACGGCGTCGGGGATGACCACCCCGGGCACCTTGCCCGACGCCATGAAGTCCAGCGCCCGGACCGAGCGGATGACGCCGACCCCGGCCAGGATGGAGCAGCGCTCGGTGAGGCCCTCGGCCCGCAGGGCGCTGACCCACCGCTCGAAGACGGGGATGTCGAACACGTACTGGGTCTGCAGGAACTGCGCCCCGGCGGCGACCTTCTTGGCCGCCCGGGCGGCCCGGAACTCCTGCGGCGGCGCGAACGGGTTCTCCACTGCCCCCAGGAACAGGGCCGACGGCGGCGGCTTGAGCTCGTTGCCGGACAGCAGCCGGCCCTCGTCCCGCATGGTCCGGGCGGTCCACAGCATGGTGACGCTGTCGAGGTCGAAGACGGGCTTGGCCCCCGGGTGGTCGCCGAACTTCGGGTAGTCGCCGGTCATGAACACCAGGTTGGTGAGGCCGACCGACGCCGCGCCGAGCAGGTCCGACTGCAGCGCGATGCGGTTGCGGTCGCGGCAGGTCATCTGCATGATCGGCTCCAGCCCGGCCTCGCGGGCGGCCAGGGCCGAGGCCCAGCTCGCCATGCGCACGTGGGCGCCCTGGTTGTCGGTCAGGTTCACCCCGTCCACCCAGCCGGCCAGCAGCCGGGCCCGCTCGCGCAGCGCGTCGGCCGACGCGCCCCGCACCGGGCTGAGCTCGCTGGTGACGGTGAACGCCCCCGAGGCCAGCCGCTCCCGCAGGGAGGCCGGGCGCGCCGGGCCGGCCGGCTCGCTCACGCGCCCTCCTCGCTGGCGCTCGCCGGCCGCCTTCGCGGACGCGCAGTGCTTGCTAGTTCGCTCGCGAGCTCGCTCACGGGACCTGCCCCATGGCCGGCGGGGACGCCAGCCCGTCGTCGGCGGTCCACAGGTGGTCGTCGCGCCCGGCCCAGTAGTTCAGCCACGAGCTCTCGCCGAAGCGCCGGTGGTCGACCGGCCGCTGCAGCCGCCGCAGGTCGCCGGCCCGGCCCATGCCAGCGGCGCGCTCGTAGCCGGCCACCCACACGCAGCGCCGGTCGGGGTAGACCTCGCAGGCGCCCCCGGCCCCGACGCCGCCGCAGGGGCCGTTGCGCAGCTCCTTCGGGCAGCCCATGGGGCAGGAGTAGCCGGTGACCGGCAGCGCGCACTGCCCGCACATGCGGCAGCCGAACAGGCCCTCCTTGGACGCGCGCTCGGCCCGGGTGAACAGCCGCCGCGCCGCCGGCCAGCGCTCGACCAGTGCCCCGGCCCGCCGGTTGAGCCAGTTCGGCCGGACCAGCCGCTGCACCAGGTAGGCCCAGCGGGGCGCCATCCCGGGCGCCGGGGCCGCCGGGCGCCGCGGCTCGCCCGGGCCCGGGTGCCAGTCGGCCGGCGGCCCGGGCAGCAGCTCGACCGGGACCGGCCCGGCGCCCGCGACCCTGGGGGCGCTCACGCGGCCGCCCAGCCCGGGGCGCCGCTCTTTGTGGCATGCCACAAAGAGGCCCCGGGCCCGCGGGACCTGACCCAAATCATGACTTGTCGCACGTACATCATGGTGCCGGAGGAACGGCCGAGGGGCATCAGCACGGCGAAACAAGGTTTTCGCAGGCACCATTGTGCAAGCACACAAATCGCGCGCCCGGCCCCGGGCCGGGATCGCGCTCGCGGTGGCGCTCTTTCCCTTCCACGGACCCGGCCGGCTCCTGCGGCGCCAGTGGCAGGTGGTGACCTGGCCGGCGGCCCGCGAGGCCTTGTGCCACCCTGGTGCCATGGCACCAGCACCCGATGAGCGCCCGGTCCCCGCGCGGTGGCGGCCCGCCCGGCTATGGTGGCCCGCCGCCGGGCCGGGCTGGGGGCCGCTGCCGGAGGTGCTGCTGGCCCTGACCGTGGTCACCGGGCTGGTGGACGCGGTGTCGATCCTGGTGCTGGGCCGGGTGTTCGTCGCCAACATGACCGGCAACGTGGTGTTCGCCGGCTTCGCCATCGCCGGCGCGCCCGGCTTCTCCCTGTCCTCCTCCCTGTTCGCGGTGGCCGGCTTCCTGGCCGGGGCACTGCTCGGCGGGCGGCTGGCTGGCCGGCTGGGCACTGACCGGGCGCTGCACCTGCGGGCGGCGATGGCGGCCGAGCTCGCGTTCGTCGCGGTGGCGCTGGTCGTGATGGCGGCCTCGGGGGCGCCGGTCGCCGGGACCGGCCTGGCACACCTGGGCGCGGGGCAGGCGGGCGGCTTCGGCGCGGTCTCCCGGGACGCCCTCGCGCTGCTGCTCGCGGTGGCGATGGGCATCCAGAACTCGGTCGCGGTCAAGCTGGCGGTGCCCGACCTGACCACGACCGTGCTAACCCGGACGCTGACCGGCATCGGGGCCGACTCACGGGCCGGCCGCCGGGGGCACGTCCTGCTGGCCCGCCGGGTGCTGGCCGTCGCCGTCATGATCGGCGGGGCCATCCTCGGCGCGTTCCTGGTCCTGCAGGTCGCCTCGACCGCCGCCCTCGCGGTCGCGGCCGGCCTGCTGCTGGCGGCCGTGGCAACCGCCCTGCGCGCCGCCCGCGTCCCCGGCCCGTGGCGGTCCGCCGCCAGCGCGGGAACCTCGAGCGCGGACCCCGGGTCCGCCTGAGCAGCGCAGCCCGCCGGCGGCCTCTTGCTGTTATCAGGCAAGTGGACGGGACTGCCGTCGATTGGACGCACATATGAGTCCAATCGACGGCAATCGGCGCGACCGGCGGGCGGCGGGCCGGCTAGCAGCCGAGGTCGCCTTGGAGGGCGGTGAACGTCCACGGGTTGTACGGGGCGCTCGCGCCTCGCAGGGCGGCCGGCAGGCCGCGCGGCCAGCGGAACGCCGCTCGCGTCCAGAGGTACAGCGGCGGCCCGGCCGGGCTGGCGGGACTGCCGGAGGCACAGTCGCGCATCGGGCCGGTGAGGGTGACGACGACCGGGACCTGATAGTCGGCCCCGGTCGCGCAGCTGGGCTGGCAGGTCTCGATGTCCTCGGTCCCGGTCCCCGTCGCGGCCCGCGCGGTCCAGGACGTCCAGGTCATGCGGTACAGCACGATCGTCCCGTCGCCCGACAGCGGGCAGCCGCCCGCGCACGCGGGGGCGCGCACGATGGTGCCGTGCACGTCCTGGCTCTCGGCCAGGTACGGCCCGGTGCCCGCGGTCGCGCCGGACCCGGTGCCGCCGCCGGACCCGGTGCCGCCGCCGGACCCGGTACCGCCGCCGGGGGACGCGGGGCCGGCGACGCTGGCAGTTCCCGCCGGGGAGGCAGGGGCCGCCGGGGAGGCGGTACCCGATGACGAGGCAGCGCGGGGCGAGGAGGCAGGGGCTGATGAGGAGGCAGCGCTTGATGAGGAGGCAGGGCGGGGCGAGGGCGGGGCGACCGGGGAGGACGCGGAGCAGCCGGCGGCGCCAGCGACCGCTGCGAGCGCCGCCACGGCGGCGAGCTTCCTGGAGGTCATGCACGTCCCGTCATTGCCGGTAAGCGATGCGTGAATAGTGCGCCAGCCAGATCATGTCACGCCGCACGACACCTCGCCGCGAGTTGACGAGGTGGCGGCGGAGGCAGCCGGGACGGGCGGGGCTAGCTGGCCGGCGCCGGGGCGGGGGCGGCGGGCCAGAGGGTGATCGCTGACGGCGGGAGGGTGAGGGCGCAGGGGTCGCCCGGCTCCAGGCCGCCGGGGTCGGTGACCCGGACGCGGACCCGCGCTCCGCCGGGCAGGCGGGCGGTGATGATCGTGATGGTGCCGACGTCGGCGACGTCCGCCACCACGGCCGGGTAGTCCCCCTGCTGGCCGGCCAGGACGTGGTCAGGGCGGATGCACCAGAGCACCTCGGTGCCGGGCGGCAGGTCCCCGGTCGGGGCGGTGATCCGGGTGCCGCCCGCGACGATCACGCCCGCCTCGGCCACCGCCGCCGGGCTGAGGTTCTCGATGCCGAGCAGCCGGGCCACCTGGGGCGAGGCCGGGCGGTTGAACACCTCCGCCCGCGGGCCGGCCTGCAGCAGCCGCCCCTCGTCGATGACGAGGATCTCGTCGGCCAGCAGCGCCGCCTCCTGCGGGTCGTGGGTGACCAGGACGGTCGACAGGCCGACGTCCCGCTGCAGCCGCCGCAACTCCAGGCGCAGCTCGTCGCGGACGGGGGCATCCAGGGCGTTGAACGGCTCGTCCAGCAGGACCAGGCGCGGCCCGCGGGCCAGCGCGCGGGCCAGGGCGACCCGCTGCCGCTGGCCGCCCGACAGCTGCTCAGGCCGCCGCCCGGCCAGCCCGTCCAGGCGCAGGGTGCGCAGCCACCAGGCGGCCAGGGCGGGGCTGGCGTCGGTGGCGAACGTCGCCTGCCGCCAGACGGTCCGGCCGGGGAACAGCCCCAGGCTCTGCGGCACGTAGCCGAGATGGCGCCGCTCGACCGGGACCGCCGTCACCAGCTCGCCCGCGTAGCTCACCGCGCCGGCCCGCGGGCCGAGGAGCCCGGCCAGGGCGCGCAGCGTCATCGACTTCCCGGCCCCGGACGGCCCCAGGATGGCGATCCGGTGGCTGGCCGCCGCGTGCCGCACCGTCAGCCGGAACGTGCCCACCGTGAGGTCGAGGTCGAAGCTGACCGGGGTGGGGGTGACGGGCGCGGGCGGGACCGGGTCGGGCAGCCGGGCCTCGCGGCCCGCCCGGGACGGCCAGCGGGCCTGGGCGGCCACCAGCACGATGGCGGCGATGGCGAGCGCGAGCGCGGTCGGCGCCTGGGTGTCGGGGATGCCGGTCGAGGAGAACTCGACGTAGGTGAAGACCGGCAGTGAGTACGGGTGGTAGGCCAGCAGGACCGTCGCCCCGTACTCGCCGATCGCGCGCAGCCAGGTCATCAGCGCCCCGGCCCGGATGCCGGGAGCGGCGGCGCGCAGGCTGACCAGCCAGAAGCGGGCCAGCGGGCGGTGCCCGAGGCTGGCGGCCAGGTCGTCCAGGGCCGGGTCGATCCCGGCGAAGGCCGAGCGGGCCGAGACGACCAGGAACGGCCCGGCGACGAACGTCTGGGCGATGATCACGCCGGCGACGGTCCCGGTGAGGTCGTCGTTGAAGAGCTGCCCGAGCCAGGTATAGGGGCCGACGAGGTAGATGAGCATGATGCCGGCCATCACCGGCGGCAGCGCCAGCGGCAGCTGCACCAAGACGCCGACCACCCGCGCGACCGGCCCCCGCGAGCGCGCCAGCCAGCTAGCCAGCGGGATGCCGAACAGCGCGACGATCACGGTGGAGATCGTCGCGCTCTCGACCGAGACCCAGACGGCGCCCCACAGGCCGTCGGCGCCGAACCCGCGATCGCCGGGCTGGGCGAGCCGGACGAGGAAGGCGCCGACCGGGAAGATCAGGTAGAGCGCGAGCAGCCCGCCCAGGAACGTGAGCGGGCTGCGCGACGCGCGGTAGGACACGGGGCTAGCCAAGCACGGGGGCCGCCTCAGGAGGAGGGCAGGACGCTGCTCAGGCTGGCGGGGACCCCGGTGCCGGTGACCTTGATCGGCGAGACGAGGCTGAACCCGGCCCCCTGGAGGGCCGACTGGCCGGCCGACCCGAGCAGCCACTGCACGAACGCCTCGGCCCCCGCCTCGTGGGCGGCGCCCGCCAGGATCGTCACCGTGTAGGTGGCCTTGAGGGCCTCGCCGGTCACGGGGACGGTCGGGATGTTGGCCGGGGTCGACTCGCTGGTGTAGAAGAACCCGGCGTCGAGCTGGCCCGCCTGGAGCCGGCCGACCAGGGTCTCCTCGGGGAAGACGTCGCCCTTGTCCTTCTCGATCGCGGTCAGCGCGGGCAGGCTCTTGCTCTTGGCGGTGTCGGTCAGCGCGTCGGCGACGAGCTCGCCCTTGGGGTCGGTGGCGGGGTCGGTGAACCCGAGCTTGAACCCCGGCTCGGTGATGACCTGGTACCAGGGCTTGGACTTCAGGTCAGCGGCGAACTTGCTCTTCGGGTTGTAGCCGATGACCAGCCCGGCGGTCGCGTAGGTCGCGTACCAGGAGACCCAGCCGCCGTTCTTCGCCCCCTCCAGGGAAGCGTTGACGGTCGGGCTGGCGCTGATGAAGACGTCGCCCTTGTAGACCTTGCCCTTGATGTCGGTCGCCAGGGCCTTGGAGCCGGCCGAGGTCCCGGTGATCGAGTAACCGGACGCGGCCTGGAACGCCGGCCCGGCGTCCTTCTGCATGAAGTTCACCAGCGATCCCGCGTACAGGACGTCGACCGGCCCGGATCCCGTGGCGGGACTAGCGGAGGTGGCCGACGGGGTCGCGGCGGCGCTGCTGCTGGCGGCGGAGGTCGCCGGGGCAGCGGCGGAGCTGGAGCTCGACGAGCTGGAACCGCAGGCCGCCAGGGCGATGCTGGCGCACGCCAGCCCGGCGACCGCAAGCGTGCGGAAGTTACAACGGTAAATCGTCACCGGGCGACCTTACCAAGCAGTAGTAACAAAGGCACTACGCGTTGGCCGAACTGTAATGGCCCGCTGCCATCCCGTGCCATCTCGTCGCCTCCGCTACCGGCCCGGCCCGGATCATGAATTAATGGCGTATGGCCACAACGATGCCTATGCCTGCTTGTGGCCATCCCCAGTGACCTATGTCACGTTGTGGCGGATGATGACCAGCGGACTGCGTTTCACCTCCGGGAGGAAGAGCATGAAGACCCGAGCAGCGGTGCTCCGGGACGTCGGCCAGGACTTCGAGATCGCCGAGCTCGACCTCGACGAGCCGAAGGCCGGCGAGGTGCTCGTGCGCCTGGAGGCCTCCGGCCTGTGCCACTCCGACGACCACCTGCGCACCGGCGACATCCCGGTCCGCTACCCCATCGTGGGCGGCCACGAGGGCGCCGGGGTGGTCGAGCGGGCCGGCCCCGGGGTGGAGCGGCTGCAGCCGGGCGACCACGTCGTCGGCTCGTTCCTGCCGGTGTGCGGCAAGTGCCGGTTCTGCGCCCGCGGCCAGAGCAACCTGTGCGACCTGGGCCGCCTGCTGCACGCCAACTGCCTGCCGGACGGGACCTTCCGGCTGCACCAGGGCGCGGCCGACTTCGGGCAGATGTGCCTGCTCGGCACGTTCTCCCAGTACGCGGTGTTTCCCGAGGGGTCCACGGTCAAGATCGACGACGACATCCCGTTCGACGTCGCGGCGCTGACCGGCTGCGGGGTGCCGACCGGCTTCGGCTCGGCGGTCAACGCGGGCGAGGTCCGCCCGGGCGACGTGACCGTCGTCTACGGCGCGGGCGGGATCGGCGTCAACGCGGTCCAGGGCGCGGCCCACGCGGGCGCCCGCTTCGTGGTAGCCGTCGACCCGGTCGAGCTCAAGCGCGAGACCGCGCTCAAGCTCGGCGCGACCCACGCGGTGGCGACCGCCGGCGAGGCGAAGGACCTGGTGGCCGAGCTGTCGCTCGGCGTCGGGGCAGACCAGTCGCTGGTCTGCGTGGGCGTGGTGACCGAGGAGGTTGTCAGCGCGGCGTTCGCCATCGTCCGCAAGCGCGGCATCGTGGTCCTCACCGGCCTGGCCGGGCCGGCCAGCAAGACGGTGCGCGTGTCCGGGTTCGAGCTCACGCTGCTGGAGAAGCGGCTGCAGGGATCCCTGTTCGGCAGCAGCAATCCCTTCGACGACATCCCCCGCCTCCTCGGCCTGTACCGGGCGGGCCGGATCAAGCTGGATGAGCTGATCACCGCCCGGTACACGCTGGACCAGGTCAACCAGGGCTACGCGGACATGATGGCCGGGCGCAACATCCGCGGCGTCATCATCCACGAGCACTGACCTCGTTCCCGAGCACTGCCGCAGTCCCGAGCACTGCCGCAGTCCCGAGCACTGTCCGCATCGCGCCGAAGGAGCAGTCATGGAGAGTGAGCCAGCTCACACCGGGTACAGGCGGGGCGTGCACCACATCGCGCTGACGATCCCGCCTGGAGCAGAGCCGGAGGTCCGCGCCTTCTACGGCGAGGTCCTGGGGATGACCGAGGTCGACAGGGACGGCGGCCAGCATGGCTGCCAGTTCCGCTTCGGCGACCTGGAGTTCGACTTCGACGTGGAGCTGGGCGCCCGCGTCCCGCGGCGGGCGCACCCCGGCACGCTCGTCACCGACATCGACGCGCTCGCCGCCCGGCTGGCCGAGCGCGGCATCGACGTGGAGTGGGACGCCAAGTTCCCCGGCTACCGCCGGTTCTACGCCCGCGACCCGCTGGGGAACCGGCTGCAGTTCCTGCAGCTGCTGCCGGGCTAGTTCGGCGAGAACCGCTCGCCGCGCAGGTCCGGGGCCGGGCGCGAAGTCGTGACGCGCAGCATCGCGCGCTCCCGGGTGAGCAGCTGGCGCTCGGCCCGCAGCCGGGTCATGGCGTCGGGCGCGGCGAGCAGGCCCTGCCGCTCGGGCAGGTCGATGATCATCGCCGCGGCGATGACGAAAGACAGCAGCGCCGGGTCGTCGGGGATGTCGGCGACCCGGATCACCGCGCCCGCCCGGTCCGCGAGCGCGTTCAGGTAGCTCCGGAACGCCGACTGCACGGCCGCGACCAGGGTCGCCATCGCGGCGGTGCTGGCTGCGTCCTCGCCCGCCTCGGCGCTGGCGTCGTCGATGAGGGGCTCGACCTGCGCCTGCAGGTAGGGCCGGGCGTCGTCGGTCCCGAGCAGCCGGAACCGCCGGGTGCCGACGGTGACGAGGTCGAAGCGGCCGTCGTCGTGCGCGGCCACCTCGCGCACCGCCGCCACGCAGCCGACCTCGTGCAGCTCGCGCGGGCTCCGCGCGCCGGCCTCCTGCCCCGAGCGGATGGCGACGATGCCGAGCTCGCGCGGCTCGGGCCCCGCCAGCAGGTCGCGGACCAGCTCCCGGTACCGCTCCTCGAACACGTGCAGCGGCAAGACCATCCCCGGGAACAGGACGGTCCCCAGCGGGAACAGCGGCAGGATCTCGCTCATAGTCCACAGTATGGCGCGCGACCGGCGGCCCGCAGGCCGTAACCGGCCCGCGCGCCACCGCGACGGTTTCTGCCGGTTTCTGTTCTGGTTTTGGGCCTGCGACCCGGGCACGAGTGCTCTAGTGTCAGCGGCAGTGAGGTGGTGCGCAGATGGCTGGTGATTCACCGAGGATGACCCCGCGCGGCTGGCGGGTACTGCTAGGCGTGGCCGCGGCGGCCGTGGTGCTCGCCGGCGGGGGGCTCTACCTGGCCCGGAGCCCGGCCGCAGCCGGCCCGGCGGCCGGCCGGCCCGCTGTCGCCGCCCGCGCCACCGCGACCGGGTGCGCCACCCCGGGAGCGGGCTCGTGCGCCGGTGACCCGGCCGCGCTCGCCGCCGCCGGCCCGCCGGTGCTCGCCACCGTGCCGTCGCCATCGGCTAGCGCCACGCCCGCGGCGACCCCCGCATCGCCGGCGACCCCGTCGGCCACGCCAACGCCCACGGCGACGGCATCCGGCAGCGGCGGCCAGCCGTCCGCGACGGCCACCGCGTCCGGGGCGGGCTCCGGGTCCGGCTCGGGATCGGGATCGGGATCCGCCGGCGCGCCCGGGGGCGCCGGCAGCGCGCCCGGCTCGTCCGGCTCCGCCGCCGAAGGCCAGGTGCTCGCGCTGATCAACCAGGCCCGGTCGGCCGCGGGGCTGCCCGCGCTGACGGTCACCTCGGGCCTGGAGGCCAGCTCGTCCGCGCACACGGCGCGGATGGCGGGCGGCTGCGGGCTGTCGCACCAGTGCCCGGGCGAGCCGCCGATCGGGACGCGGGAGACCGACGCGGGGGTGCACTGGACCGCCGCCGGGGAGAATATCGGCGAGGGCGGCCCGGTCGCGGATGCCTCGGCCGTGATCGCCCAGATGGCGGTCGGCCTCACCCAGTCGATGCTCGACGAGAAGCCGCCGGACGACGGCCACCGGCAGAACATCCTGAGCAGCACCTTCACCCACATCGGGATCTCGGTCTACCGCGACGGGTCGGGCACCGTCTGGCTCACCCAGGACTTCTCCAACTAGCGGGGCCGCCCCCTGGCCAGCCTCGATATTCCCGGGAGCATGAAATCACCGGCCGCCAGCACGAGCCCGGCCGGGCGCTTTTCCCTTAGCGACGGTAATTTGACCGCCCGGCCGTGGTCTTGCCAAGGCAGGCTAATGGGGTATATGTTCCCTATGAGAAGAATGATGCTCTAATGGTGCTTGCCTGACCATGAGCTTGTCATTGCCTGGTTTCCGGGTGTCCTGGAGCTGATCGCGACGCTGCTGGCGGTCCGCGAGGGATGCTCCCGGTCAACGTCGGCTACCTCGGGCCAGGAGTAAGCGATGAACATCCTCGATATCGACCATATCGAGTTCTACGTTGGCGACGCGGTCGCGGCGGCCCGGTCCATGAGCACTGCCTACGGCTTCCGCGCCTTCGGCCAGGGCGGCCCCGAGACCGGGCTGGCGGGGCAGCGCACCGTGCTGCTCGGCCAGGGCGGCGTGCGGGTCCTGCTGACCTCAGGGCTGCGCGAGGACCACCCCGCGAGCCAGTTCGTCGCCCGGCACGGCGATGGCGTGGCCGTCATCGCGTTCCGTGCCGACGACGCCGAGGCCGCCTACGCCGCCATCGTCGCCGCGGGCGGGACCGGCCTGCAGCCACCCCGCGCCTGGGAGAACGACGGCGCCCTGGTCACGACGGCGGAGGTCGCGGGCTTCGGCGACGTCGTCTACCGGCTCACCGAGCGCCGCGGCGGCGACGGGGAGTTCCAGCCGGGCGCGATCACGATGGACCCGGCCGCGGCCAGGGGCTCCGGCGAGGACCTGCTGCGCCTCGTCGACCACGCGGCGCTGGTCGTCCCGGCCGGCGACCTGGAGCCCGTCGTCGCGTTCCACGAGCGGGTGCTCGGCCTGTCCGTCGTCTTCGAGGAGTACGTCGTGGTCGGCCGCCAGGCCATGTTCTCCAAGGTCGTCCAGTCCCCGTCGGGGGGCGTCACGTTCACGATCCTGGAGCCGGACCTGAGCCGCCCGTCCGGCCAGATCGATGACTTCCTGTCCTGGCACGGCGGGGCCGGGGTGCAGCACCTGGCGTTCCTGACCGACGACATCGTCCGCGCGGTGCGCACGTTCGAGGCTCAGGGGGCCGAGTTCGCGGTGACGCCCGCGAGCTACTACGACATGCTCGCCGCCCGCCTGGGCGAGACCGAGATCCCGGCCGACGACCTGCGCCCGTGCGGCGTCCTGGTCGACCGCGATCACTGGGGCCAGATGTACCAGATCTTCGCCAAGTCCACCCACATCAGGCGCACGTACTTCCATGAGCTGATCGACCGGCGCGGCGCCCGCACGTTCGGCATGAGCAACATCCCCGCCCTGTACGAGGCGAAGGAGCGCGAGCTCGCCGGGACGCAGGCGGCGCCGGTCACGACCGGACGTCGGCGATGAGGGCGGCGACCCGGCGGACGCCCTCGTCTATCCGCGCGGTCGCCAGCGCGCTGCACGACAGCCGGATCGCGTTGCCGCCGCCACCGCCGAGGTAAAAGAAGCTCATTGGCGTCCACAGCACGCCGTAATCACGAGCGGAAATCTCCAGCAGCTTCTCGTCGGCCCGGACCGGCACGCTAAGGACGGCGAAGAATCCGCCGCTCGGCGAGTTCCAGGTAATGGCCGGGTCATCGAAGTGGCGGCCCAGTGCAGCCAGCAGCTCGCGCATATTGCGCCGGTAGAATTCGATCTTCTCCTTGTTGGCCGCGCGCAGGCTATATCCGCATGACACCAGGACACCGCCGATGACCGCCTGGGCGATCGGGGAGGTATTGACGGTGACCATGCTCTTGACCGTGGAGAGCTCGTCGGCCAGCAAGCTGCGGTGGCCGGCCGCGCTCACGACCGTCTGGTCGGCGACCAGGAAGCCGACCCGGGCGCCGGGGAAGACCGACTTGGCGAACGAGCCGAGGTAGATGACGCGCTGGTCGGCGTCGAGCGACTTCAGCGCCGGGAGCGGGCGGTCGTCCAGCCCGAACAGCCCGTACGGGTCGTCCTCGAGGATCAGCAGGTCCTCGTCGGCCGCCGCCTGCAGCAGCCCCTGGCGCACGTCCTCGCTCAGGGAAACGCCGGAAGGATTCGCGAAATTCGAAACCACGTACAGGGCCCGGGGGCGGCGGCCGCTGGCCCGCACCTCCCGGGCGACCCGGGCGACGGTCTCCGGCCGCAGGCCGCGGGAGGTCTCCGGCACCGGCACGACCGGGACGCCGAGCACGCGAGCGGCGCCCGTGAGCCCGACGTAGCAGGGCTCGGCCGCGAGGACCACGTCGTCCGGGCCCGCGCACAGGCCGCGCAAGGCGATGATCATCGCCTCCTGGCAGCCCGCGGTGACCATGATCGCGTCGGCGGGGACGCTGATGCGCTCGTCGGCCTCGAGCATCCGCGCGATCATCGCCCCGAGCTGCCCGTTGGTCCGGCCGTACTGGAGGATGGCCTGCCGGACGCGCGCCTCGCTCATTCCCCCGGCCCGCAGGTGGCTGATATAGGCAGCCAGGTACCGCTCGGCGTCGGCGACGTCATAAAATTCATCAAACGGCCGCCCGGCGGCTAGCGAGATCGCCTCGGGGAAACGGCCCGCGATTTCATTGAGGAAATTCATGGACGCCGCGACCGGATCGGTAACCGACTCGTGCAGCGCCTCGCGCGCTAGTTCGACCATTAAGCTAGCCAACCGTTCCCGCCGCCGCCATTAATGGCAAAATTATATGCCACGGGCAAGACTATTGACAATAGGTGAACACGAGGCTAGATCCAGCCGTAGTACCAGATGCGCGCGGCCCACGACGGGTACGGGATGACCTGGGCCGTGTAGAGCGGGTAGAAGTACCAGAACACGATGATCACGGCCAGCACGTAGGCCCCGGCGATGGCGGCGCCGGCGACGCGCCGGCCCCGGCCCGCCCGCGCGCGCCCGGTGATGAGGCCGAGGCAGAGGGTGAGGGCGAGGATCAGGAAGGGCAGGAACTCCAGCGAGTAGTAGCTGAACTTGGTCCGCGCCAGGAACAGGAACCATGGCAGCCAGCCGGCCGCGATGCACAGCAGGGTCGCGCCGGCCCGCCAGTCGCGGCGGGTGAGCCACCAGCCGGCGCAGAACAGCATGACCGGGATCGCGACCCACCAGATCGCCGGGTTGCCGAGCGGCAGCACCTCCGATGACCAGGACGGCCCGGGCGGGCAGCCGGCCGCGGGACACGGGCGGGTGCCCGCCGCGTTGGCAAAGCCCTGGTAGTAGAAGGCGACCGGGCGGCTGAGCACGATCCAGCCCCACGGCTGGGACATGTACGGGTGCGGCGTGCTCAGGTTGACGCCGAAGCTGATCATGTGCACGTGGTACAGGTACAGCGAGTACAGCGGCGAGATCACCGG
>DATBEM010000042.1:0-7337 GCA_036276115.1 Trebonia sp. | reverse complement strand
GGGGGCCTGGTCGTAGGTGTCCTGCCAGGTCATAGCGTCGAACCGGTCGGAGTTGATGGCGGTGGTGTGGGCTGGCGGGGTGGTGAGAGCGAGCCAGCGGCGCGCGCGGGCGGCCAGGTTCCTTAGCTTGCTCTGGCCCATTGCTAGGAGCCTCGGACGGGGCGCCGACGGCAGATGACGAGGAGCCAGCAGCAGGCCAGCAGGAGGCCGGCAACGACGATGACGAGTGCCGCCTGGCCGTAGGAGCCTGGCGTCCACTGCCACCACGACCGGTGGACCTCGACGATGATGCCCTGGCAGCAGTTCGGGTAAGGCACGCAGTAGACAGTGGCGCCTGGCCAGCCGGGCTGGCACGGGATGACTGGTCCGGTGATCATGACTGCCTCTCAGAGCGTCGCGTTGACCATGGAGGCGTCGACGCCGAGGGCCTCGACCATGACGCGGGCGTGCACGGCGCGACGGCGGGCGATGACCTGGTCGAGCATGGCGACCGAGCGGCCGGCTGCGGTGGCCTCGGCGCGCATCTCCTGCAGCCGCTTGCCAGCGCGGGCGAGCTTGCCGTTGGCCTCGCCGATCGCCCACTGCGACAGCGACTCGCGGGACTGCCCGGCCTTGGAGTCGAGCTGCGCCTCCAGCTCGTCGATCGCGTCTTGCAGGTCCAGGGCCTCGCCCGCGCCGGGGTTGACCATCTGCAGGACTTCCCGCTCGACCGCGGGCCGCTCGGCGGTGGAATCCCACAGCACCGTGGTCAGCACGGCGAGGTCGTTCTCGTTGACGGCCGGGCGGCCGTCGAGCAGCGCGGAGGCTTGCAGCAGGCGGACGGCCTGCTTCCAGCGGCGGTCGGAGACGGTCAGCTCGGCGCGGCGTAGCGCCGCCCGCAGCTGGCAGACCGCGTCGACCATGCCGTCAGGGACCTCGATGGCGGGGACCACGCCGGTCGCCAGGAACTGCAGGTCGCTGAGCGAGACCACGGTGCGGGCGACGGGTGCGGGCGGGGTGACGGCGGAGCGGACGAGGGCGGCGAAGCTGGACGGGTCGGTGAGGTAGCCGACTTCGAGCCGGACCAGGAGCCGGTCGTAGACGGCGGCGTTCTCCTCGCCGGAGGGCAGCTCGTTGCTGGCGGTGATCGCGGCGAGCAGCGGGCAGGCGATCGGCCCCCCGCCGTTTTCGGGGTGGTAGAGCCGCTCGTTGAGGTAGGCGAGGGTCTCGTTCAGCGCTCCGGTGCTGCACTTGAAGATCTCGTCGATGAACGCGATCTCGCACTGGGTCGCCCGGCCGTCGAAGACCTGGGTGTACTGGCCCTGCACCAGGGCGCCGACATCGATGGGGCCGAACATCTTCTTCGGGTCGGTGAACTTGCCCAGCAGGATCTCCCAGTACCGGGCGCCGTCGATCCGGCCGGCCAGGTCCCGGGCGAGCGCGCTCTTGCCGGTGCCGGGCGGGCCGAGCAGGAGGCTGTGCTGCCCGGCGAGGATCGCGGTGACCAGCGCCCGCGCGACGGACTCCCGCTCCCAGTAGGCGCTGGCCAGCTCGGCGGTGATGGCGCGCAGTGTCGTGGCTGCCTTCGCGGCCCGGCTGAAGTCCGGGGACGCCTTGATGGCGTCCCCGGCCGGGTTAGCCGCAGCTTGGTTGGTCATCGGCATATCCGCCCTTCACAAGTGGTCGACCACTTATTTCTTTGACGGTACCAGGCACAGCGGAAAGTGGTCAACCACCTGTGCGAGAATGAGTGCCGTGCCGAGCCAGCACCGCAACCAGGCCCGCGCGTTCCGCCCCGAGGACGGCGAGTGGAACCCGGCCGAGGAGATCCTGACCGCCCGTGGCCTCGTCCCGGGCGCCTTCCTGCGCGCCTGCCTGCGCTGGCTCGCCAGCGACCCGGACGCGGCCTTGGACACCCTGGAGGGCCACTGGCCGGGCACGCGTCCTCTGGGCCGTCCCCGCCGGGATGGCGGGCCGGAAACGGGCAGCGACTCATCCGGAGTCCTTGGGCTTGCGGAGTCCCCGGAACGGGCGGACCACGAGCGACCCGTCCTCCCGCCGGATGAGGACGTTCCGGGGGCCTCCTGACCCTGGCCGCCACCGGACCAGCACGGTCACCGGGCGGCCCCGCTCGAGGTAGACCCGGCCGATCACGGCGTTCCCCCCGGCCAGTCAGCAGCGGGGAACGCCCCGGCTGCCCGACCGCAGTCAGGGCAGCGCTTCGTGTCTGGATAGCCGTTCTCGTCGAGCAGCAGCCGGGTGCCGGGGTCGCACCGGCCGCACCACGGGAGCCGGCGGGGCGCGGGGCGGGGCGGCCCGGGCAACTCGCCTGGCGCGAGCCGGGCGGCGAGGACCGCGTAGGGGCTGCGCACCCCAGCGGTGTTCGCACCAACGTACGCGGCCAGGTCGCCGGGTTGCCAGCCGAGGCCGAGGGCGGTGCCGACGGCGACGGCCAGGCGGTCGCGGTGCGCTGGCGATAGCGGCCAGCCCTCGCCGAGCGCGGTGAAGAATTCTTCGATCGCTCCGCCGCCGCCTGCCGGGTTTTCCACAGCCGGTCGCCCGGTCTCGCGTGCGCGCACGGAGGCGGCAGGCGGTTCTCTGGATGGTTCTATGGATAGTTCGGGTGCAATGGCTGCACCCCGTGGCTGCGTCCGTTGCACCCCGTTGGTGCGCTGGTTGCACCCCGTTCCCCGCCCGGGGTGCGACGGCTGCACCCCGTGTGACGGGTTTTCCACAGGCACGGGCGGTACGGGGTGCAGCGACCGCACCTCGTCGCAAACGGGCGTTTGGGTTGCCCGGGTGGCCTCCACCCGGGCGCGCAGGCCGGGGATCTGCCGCTCGAGGGCGTCGATGTCCCTGTCGGTGAGGTCGGGGCGGATGAGGGCGAGGTCGAGGTTCCAGCCCTGGGGCCGGTGGTCGGCGCGGCGGATGTGTACAGCGACGATCGCCGGGTCGCACGGGGAGATGACGCGGGCGGCCTCGAGCCGGTCGAGCGCGGTGCGGACGGTCCGCTCCGACAGCCGGGTGTACCGCATGAGGGTCCGGACCGAGGGGAACGCGGCCAGGCCGTCCTCGTTGGCCTGGTTGGCCAGCCCGACCAGGACGAAGGCGCAGCCGCTGTTGGGGGTGCCGTCTTTGTCGAGCGGGACCGGCGCGAGGTTGAGCGCCCAGACGAGGGCTTCGACGCTCACCGGCCGCTCCCGCTGTCATCGTTTGCGGTGACCGCGCGGCACTCGCTGCACCGCCAAAAGCCCGGGAAGCCATCGCCTGGCGGCGTGTGCTCGACTCCGTGCCCGCAACTGGGGTCTTGCTCCTGGCGGCAGAACAAGCACGTCCAGGCCAGGCCGCGGCAGCCCGGGCAGATGACCCCGCCCGTGGTGGCGGCCATCGCAGCCAGCGTGCGGGTGGCCATCTCGTCGTAGAGGGCGAGCAGGCCGGTGAACTCGCCCGCGTACCGGGCGACGTCGGCCCGCTGCCGGGCCAGCACCTGGCCGAGCGCCGAGTAGGTCATGCCGTACGCGGCCAGGTCGGTAGCGCCGGACAGCACGTGCAGCAGCTTCGGGCAGATCTTGTCGGCCGCCCGCGTGAACCGGGCCTCCGGGCAGTCTTGCGCCTCGTACCGGGCGATCGTCGAGGGCAGCCACGGGAGCGTGTCCCCCAGCTCGGCCTGCCAGCGGTCGGCGGCCGCGTGCTCCCGGGCAGCCTTGGCGGCGCGTTCCTGGTCGCTGATCACCAGCGTCGGGGTGTCCCCGGCGAACACCTCGACGGCGTCGTGGACGAGGCAGAACGCGGCGACCAGGTCGGGGCTCAGGCCTGGCTCGGTCAGCGCCGCCAGCGCGGGGGCGAGCCAGCCGAGCATCACCGTGTGGTCGGCGTCGGATTCCGGTGTCCCGTCCGGGTGCCGGCAGGCTGTCCGGTCGATCCGGCCGAACGCCAGGGCGTGCCCGGCCAGCCGGATCGCGGCGTCAGCGACCTCGCCGGGCGACTGGACGGCGGTGGTGGCGGGGGTCATGATGCGCTCCTCAGGACAGGGCCGTCGCCAGCTCGGGCGAGGGCTTCGGTGACGGTGCGCTCGTCGGCCCGGATGACGGTTTCCCAGCACTCGCCGCAGGCCAGCCGGCCGATCCGGCGGCGCATGTTGTGCTCGCGGCCGTTGCACAGCGCGGCGGCCTTCTTGGCGAGGGGATGCTGGGTGGTGAAGTGGTCCGGCTCCCAGTCGCTGGCCCGGCCAGGGCTGCCGCCGCTGGCCCGCTGCTGCTTGCGGACCCGGCGGACCGCGGCGACCGCCGTGGCGGCCGACAGCGTCCCGTTGCGGACCTTCGCCTGGGCGCGGGGCGCCAGCTCGAGCAGCGCGAGGTAGAAGCTGATCGTCCCGTCACTCAGCCCAGTGGACGCGGCGATCCGGGTGGCGGTATAGCCCTTGTCCCGCAGCGCGCCCATCGCCTCGGCCTTGTCCATCGGGTTGAGGTCCGCGCGGTGCAGGTTCTCCACCAGCATCAGTTCCTCGGGCGCGACGCCGGGGCCGGGCTGGCGGACCGAGACGGGCAGCATGTCGCGGCCCGCGAGGATGGCGGCGTGGTAGCGGCGGTGCCCGGCGATGATGCGGAAGTGACCGGGCTTGCCCGGGTGCGGCTCGACGGTGAGCGGCTGCAGGACGCCGTGGGCGCGGATCGAGTTGGCGATCTCGGTGAGGTCGCCGAGGTCCGCGCGGATGTTGCCGGGGTGCGGGTGGATCCGGCCTACGTGGATGAACGGCTGCTTCGCGGTCACTGCCCGGCCTCCCTTCCGGTTGCCGTTGGCGCGCAAGCACCCGCTGCGACGTGCGCCCGGACGATGGCCGCCAGGCGGCGGTACGCCCCGGCGGTGTCGGCGCTCATGCCGCTATGGGGGGCGTGGTGCAGCACCAGGGCCAGGTCGTCGACGTCCACGCAGGCGGCGCGGGATGCCCGGGGCACGGGCGTGAGGCGCTCGGCCTCGAGCGCGGCCAGGACGGTGGCCAGGGCCGGCCTCACCGTGGTGTCCCGGCTGGCTGCGCGAGCGCGGGGGCGGCGTGGCCGGGCGGAGGGCTGGCCAGGGCCTGGGCGGCGGCGGTGAACCGGGCCTGCAGGGCGTCGGCTCGCGCCTTGACCGTGCCGAGCTCGCGGTAGAGCTGCCAGCAGATCGCGGCCAGCGCATCGGCGTCCTGGTCACCGTCGGCGGTGACGAGCGCGGCATAGACGCCGTCCATCTGGGCGGGTGACATCATGTGGGAACCTCCATTGCGGTGGAGGGCCGGGACGGGCGCGCAGTTTCCTAGGCCGGGTGCCCGTCCCGGGCACCTTGGTGGGTCCGGCGTTAGCCGGGTTGCCGGAACGCCGTGGTGCCGGCGTCACGGCCGCTTGCGTGGTACTCCGCGCCGGCGGCATGCCTTTGGGTCAGGCCCGTGCGGGCGCTGCGGGCGTGCTCCTGGAGCACGGTGGCCGCCTCGCGCAGGGCGCCGACGTGGGCCATGACGGCCTCGTCGCGGTCGAATCCGTGCACCGTCAGCCGGGCCTCCAGGGCCTCGGCCGCGGTCGCCGTCGAGGCCGCCGTCCGGGCGTAGGCGTCGAGCGCGGCGAGCGCCCCGTTGTACGGCGAGTCGCCCGCGAGCTCAGCGCCCGGCTGGCCTTGCGCCGCCTCGTGCGCGGCGCCGTCGCCGCGAGGCGGGCCGGGTTGCGCGGGCGGCTGCGTCGCGCCGCCGGCGCTGGCTTCCCCGGGCGCGGTGGCGTTCCGGGCGGCCGCGAACATGGCCTCAGGGTCCCGGTACCGCCTGGCCTCGGACGCGGCTTGCTCGGCGGTTAGCTGCCCGTGGTCGGCTCGCTGCCGCAGCGACCGCAGCAGGGTGGCCTGCGCCTGGAGGTACTCGATGATCCCGATGCCGGCGTTCGCCAGCTCCCCGGCGGGCGGGGGCGGCGCGGCGGCCACGCCGAGGTTGTCGGCGGCCGCGCGGACGGCCCGCTGCGCGGCGTCTTCCCGGTGGTCCAGGATGCTGCCGGCGGTCTCGCGCAGGTGCCGGGCGCCCCGGGACTGGTCGGCCGGGTCGAGCTGGGCGGCCCGCCGGACGATGTCGTCGTCGCGGGCCTCGCGCTCCCAGGCGGCCTGCTGGGCCCGCTCGGCCGCGTGCTCGCGCCAGCCGGTCGGCCGACTGCCAGCCGGGTCGGCCGGGATGTCGCCTTGCGCGCGGTCCTGCTGCTGCCTGACCTTGTCCAGCCAGTCCTGGCGTAGGTGGACGAGACCGCAGAAGCACGTGCCCTTCGGCCTGGGGCAGATGTTGACCCCGACGCGGGCTTCGGCGACCAGGTAGTCCGGGCAGAAGTGCGGTAGGAATCCCAGGGTCGGGTCGCCCCCATCAAGGTTGACGCGGACGTTGTGCCCGGTCGCCCGGCCGAGCCGGGTGTTCAGCTTGGTGATCTCGCCGAGCTGGGAGTTGACGACGACGAGCGTGCCGACGGTGAGCACCCGGGCTACCTCCCCTGGCTTGCGGCGGCGGCCTTGCAGGCGCGGACGACTTCCTGGATCTCGGCCCGGGAGACGAAAGCGCCCTGGATGCGGACCGGCTTGCCCGACCCGGCGGGCAAGAACAGGCCGTCGCCCTGGCCGGTGAGCTTCTCCGCGCCGGGCATGTCGAGGATGACCCGGGAGTCGGCCAGCGACGCGGTTTCGAATGCGAGCCGGGACGGGACGTTGGCCTTGATCAGGCCGGTGACGACGTCGACTGAGGGCCGCTGGGTAGCCAGCACCAGGTGGATGCCGGCGGCACGGGCGAGCTGGGTGAGCCGGACGATGCACTCCTCGGCGTCCAGTTCGCCGGGGTCAGCGTCCTCGTCGGCGCGGGCGGACGCGGTCACCATCATCAGGTCGGCGAGCTCGTCGATGATGGCCACCAGGTACGGCAGCGGCTCGGCGAGCGTGTCCCCAGGACGGCCCAGCTTCCCGGCCCGGGCGTTGAGGTTGTAGTCGTCGAGGTGCTCGAACCCGTGGCGCTCGAGGAGCTCGTATCGGGCGTCCATCTGCTGGACGAGCCATTGCAGGGCGATGCTGGCCCGCTCGGCGCCGGTGACGATCGGCATGGCCAGGTGCGGGACGCCCGCGAACATCGACAGCTCGACCCGCTTGGGGTCAATCAGGAGCAGGCGTACCTGGTCCGGGGTGGCGCGCATCAGGATCGAGGTGATGATGTCCTTCTCGCACACCGACTTGCCCGACCCGGTGGCCCCGGCGATGACGATGTGCGGCATTTTCGCGATGTTGGCCAGGACCGGGCGGCCTTCGACGTCCTTGCCGAGCCCGACAAGCAGCGGGTGCCGGTCGGCCCTCGCGGCCGGGGAGCGGAGCAGGTC
>DATBEM010000041.1:0-8502 GCA_036276115.1 Trebonia sp. | reverse complement strand
CCGTTCCTGATCACCGCCCAGCCGAGCGTGTCCGACCCGGGCCGCGCGCCGGCCGGCGGCCACGTCTTCTGGGTGTACGCGCAGGTGCCGCAGGGCTGGCGGGGCGACCTCGTGCCCGCCATCGAGCGGCAGGTCGAGCGGTTCGCGCCCGGCTTCCGCGACCTGGTCCTGGCCCGGGCGGTCACCACCCCGGCCGACATGGCCGAGCGGAACCCGAACAACGTGGGGGGCGACATCGCCGGCGGGCGGTGCGACGGGCTGCGGCTGCTGCTGCGCCCGGTCCCGGTGCCGGCCCCCTACGCCACCCCGAACCCGGCGATCTACCTGTGCTCGTCCGCCACTCCCCCGGGCCCGGGCGTGCACGGCATGTGCGGCTACCACGCCGCCCGGACGGCGCTGCGCCGGGCCTTCGGCACCGCCCCGCCCATCGCGCCGCCCGCGGAGGGCTCAGCCTGAACTGACCGCAACCTGGCTGCCTGGAACAGGCCCGCTGCCGGCCGGGCTACCGCCTAGTGCTTTTCCTCCAGGAATCAGTGGTGCGCGAGATGAGCTTGGTGTCCTGGTGACGGACGGTGCCGGCTGGGGGCGCCGGCTGGCCGTCGCGCGATGCGGGCACGGGGCCGGCCGGCCACGGTGCCGCCGGGCGATCCTGAAGGCCGCCAGGGCAAGCCTCAGTCAGCCGGGACGCCGCGGCCGGACTCGGCCTGGAGCTCGTCGATCAGCCGGGAGGCGCCAGCCTTGGACATCCCGTCGGGGTCAACCTCGCGGCCCGCCTCCCGGGCCAGCGTCTGCAGGTAGGACTTCTGCGGGCCGGTCATCGGCTCGTCGCCGGTGACCCAGTCGGCCGGGTCCTTCGCCGGGTTGTCTTGCGGGCTCACCTGGTCCGCGGTGTTATCGCTGTCGCTCATGGCGCCTCCCCCTGCCCCGGCTCCGGCGGTTCGAACTTCTTTTTGCGCGCGGGTACCGCGGGCCGATCTGGTCGTGCCGGGAAAAGGACGGCGGCGACTAGACGACGCCATGATCGGGCCGCTTGCGGGTAACGGCGGCTGATGCTGCCCGGGGTGCTGGTCATTGGCTCGAACTCGGCCCCGGCTTGAGGTGTTCGACGGGCGGGCGCGCCGCCGCTGCCCGCCTACGCGGTCAAGGAGCCGACCCTGCTGGGTGACGCCCTCGACCTCGGCGGCTCGATCAGCCCGGAGGGGGCCGAGCGGGGCGACTTTCGCCGGCGTGGTAGCCCGTGTCCGCCCGGGCCCGCAAGCCTGGAGGGGCAGGCCGGGATCCATGGCCCCGGGCGGGCGCGAACCGGGGAAGCCCGCCCGAGCCGAGCAGGCGGGGCGATGCGAGGCGGAGGTTCGGTGACGAAGAGGCCTCCCGGTCAGGCTGCCCGCGACGGCGAGCTGGCCTCGGGGGCGCGGGAGCGGGCCCGCGCCCGGCGGGCGCGCTTGCGCTCGGCCTGGGTGGTGCCCGCCCAGATGCCCTCGACATCGCCCATCTTCATCGCCTCCGCCAGGCACTGGCGCTGCACCGGGCAGTCCCGGCACAGGCGGCGGGCCTGCTCGAGCTGGGCGGCGCCGAACCCGGTCGGCGAGGACGGGAAGAACAGGTCGGGATCCACGGCGGCGCAGGCCCCGGCCGCGCGCCAGCCCGTCTCGGCATGATCGCTCAACTGCCTCGTCCTCCCGGCTCGTCCGCTGCGCTGGCCCCCTAATCCTGATACGCCGTGGGCGGGCCCGCGGATTGGTCCGAACGGGGCCCTTCAGGCGAAATGACGCGAGGGCCGCTCGAAGTGAGCGGCCCTCGCGGTGCCGGAGGCTAGTCAGCTATTCAGGAGACGCCCGCGCCCCCGCGGCGACAAGGACGTTAATTGCCTCTGTTAACAACAGCGACACTCACGGCGGGGACGCGGCGGCCGGGGCGGAGGCGGCCGGGGTCGGGGTGCCGCCGGGAGCGGTGGTCTGGCCCGGGGCCGGCTGGCCGGGGCGGCCCGGCTGGGACGGGGACGACGAGGAGGGGAACGGCGAGGTCGTCCCGGGCGAGGGCAGGCGGCTGCTCGGGGACGGGCTCGGCGTGCGCGACGGGGCGGGCGTCGGGGTCTGCGTGGGCGTCGGGGGCCGGGTGCGGGTCGGTACGGGCTCACGCGGGGCGGGCAGGGTGGTGGTCGCGGGGGACGGCGCCCGCGACGGGGGCTGCGCCCCGGCCGGGACCGGGTCCGGGCGGACCAGGACGTAGAGGGCCAGCACGGCGATGAACAGCCCGATTAGCACGAAGGTGGACGTGCGGGGCCGGGTAACGCGCCTCATGAGCCCTCCTCGCTGGCGCTCGCCGGCCGCCTTCGCGGGCGCCCGGTGCTGGCCGATTCGCTCGCGGGCTCACTCATGCGGAGTCCTTCGTCGCCGGGCGGGGGTCGAGCTCGGCGGCGACGACGATGCCCTCGGTGCGGAACGCCGACGCGACCCGGGCGCGGATCTCCCGGCCGACGGAGAACTGCATGCCGGGCAGCGTCCGGGCCACCATGCGCAGCGAGAACGTGTCGACCTCGATGCTCTCCACGCCCATGACGGTCGGCTCGTCCAGCATCATCGCCTGCAGGCGGCCGTCGGCGAACACCTACCGCCCGACGGCCTGGAGCACCTCGGTCGCGTGGCCCACGTCGACCGACGACGGGACGGGAACGTCGATGACCACCCGCGCCCAGTCCCGCGACAGGTTGGTGACCTGGATGATCTGGCCGTTCGGGGTGATGATGACCTCGCCGCTCTCCGACCGGATGCGGGTGACCCGCAGGGTCACCTCCTCGACCGTGCCGACGGCGGGCGGGGGGCCGCCCGCGACCGAGATGCGGACCACGTCGCCGAACCCGTACTGCCGCTCGCCGGTGATGAAGAACCCGGCCCCGATGTCCTGGACGAACCGCTGCAAGCCGAACCCCAGGGCGGCGCTGACCAGCGCGGCGGGCGCCACCAGGCCGGCCAGCGGCACGCCGAGGCGCTGCACGACGAGCACGGCGGTGACAACGTAGACGACGGCGATGGCGCTCCAGGTGACAACCTGGGCCACGACGGCGCGGTGCTTGGCGGCCTCCGAGCGGACCAGTCCCGGGGAGCTCGCCGAGCGGGCCTCCATGCGGGCCATGACCTGGCCGCGCGCCCAGTCGGCGAGCCGGGTCAGCAAGGCCGCCCCCAGGATGAGCAGGACGATGACCAGCAGGTCACCCCGCGCCCAGAGGCTGAAGTCGGACAGCGGTGCTATCGCGCCCGTCAATGAACTACCCCGTTTCGTCGGTGCTGCGGGTCGGCCACCCGGTCGGCTTCGTTGCCCCAGGGACGCGCGAGTCACCCAGCTTACGCAGGCGAGAGCACCCTGACGTTCGATTGCCCTCGCCCCGGGGCGGTCAGCCAGCCCTGTTTGCCCAGGTAGGGGGCGGGTACGGCGGCAATGCCGGGTGCTTGCCAGCTGGGTGAGTGCCACTTGACCGCCAGCTACTGTCAGTCAGGAGGGCTTCCCCATGGCCTACAACCCATTCGAGTCCGAGTACGGTGCGAGCCCGATCGACGAGATCCTCGCCCGGTTCTTCGGCGGCCCCGTCCCCCAGCGCCCGGTCCAGCGGATCGACATCGGGCGGCTGCTGACCGAGCAGGCCCGCGAGGTCGTGCGCGACGCCGCCGCCCAGGCCGCCCAGTGGGGCGAGGCCGACCTGGACACCGACCACCTGCTGTGGGCCGCCGCCCAGCAGCAGTCCGTGCGCCGCCTGCTGGCGGCGGCGGGGGCCGACCCGGACGCCATCGCCCGCCAGGTCGAGTCGGCCGCCCAGCCCGGGGCGCCGCCCCGCGACGAGGTGCCGAGCCTGACGCCGGCCGCCAAGCGGGCGCTGCTGGACGCGCGGCAGGTCTCCCGGGCGTTCGGGTCGACCTACATCGGCCCCGAGCACCTGCTGCTGGCGCTCGCGGTCAACCCCGAGTCGGCCGCGGGCCGGGTGCTGGGCGACTTCCGGGTGACCCCGCAGGCCCTGCAGGACGCGGTGACCGGGCGCGGCCTCGCGGCTCCGGGCGGCCCGGGCGGTCCCCGGGGGCACGGCGGCGCGGGCGGCGGCCCGGGCGGGCCGGGGACGGGCGGCCAGCCGCCGTCGGCGACGCCCACGGTGGACGAGTTCGGCACCGACCTGACCCTGGCCGCCCGCGAGGGCCGGGTCGACCCGGTGGTCGGCCGGGGCGAGGAGATCGAGCAGACCATCGAGGTGCTGTCGCGCCGGACGAAGAACAACCCGGTGCTCATCGGCGAGCCCGGCGTCGGCAAGACCGCCATCGTGGAGGGAATCGCCGCGTCCATCGCGGCCGACGACGTGCCCGACACGCTGCTCGGCAAGCGGCTGGTGCAGCTCGACATCGGCGGCCTGGTCGCCGGGACCCGGTACCGGGGCGACTTCGAGGAGCGGGTCCGCAAGATCATCGACGAGATCCGCGCGCACCGCGACGAGCTGATCATCTTCATCGACGAGCTGCACACCGTCGTCGGGGCGGGCGGGGCCGAGGGCGCGGTGGACGCGGCGAGCATGCTCAAGCCCGCCCTCGCGCGCGGCGAGCTGCACATCATCGGGGCCACCACGATCGATGAGTACCGCAAGGACATCGAGAAGGACGCCGCCCTGGAGCGGCGGTTCCAGCCGATCCTCGTCCCCGAGCCGGGCGTCGGGGACACGATCGAGATCCTGCGCGGGCTGCGCGACCGGTACGAGGCGCACCACCAGGTCCGGTTCACCAACGAGGCACTGGTCGCGGCGGCGCAGCTGTCGGACCGGTACGTCAACGACCGGTTCCTGCCGGACAAGGCGATCGACCTCATCGACCAGGCCGGCGCCCGGGTGCGGCTGCGCACCCGGACCCCCAGCCGCGACCGGCGGGCGGCCCAGGCCCGGCTGGACCAGCTGAGCCGGGAGAAGGACGAGGCGGTCGCGGCCGAGGACTACGTCCGCGCGGCCGAGCTGCGCGACCAGGTCACCGTGCTGCGCGAGCAGGCGGCAGGCGACGGCGACCGGGCCCCGGGCGGCGGGGGGGAGGGCGGCAAGGCGGTCCCCTGCGTCGGCGCGGATGACATCGCCGAGGTGGTGTCGCGGGCGACCAGCATCCCGGTCGCCCAGCTCACCCAGGAGGAGCGCGAGCGGCTGCTGCAGCTGGAGCAGCGCCTGCACCACCGGGTCATCGGCCAGCAGGACGCGGTCGCGGCGGTCGCCGAGGCGATCCGCCGGTCCCGGGCGGGCCTCGGCGACCCGGCCCGGCCGATCGGCAGCTTCCTGTTCCTCGGGCCGACCGGCGTCGGCAAGACCGAGCTGGCGCGGGCGCTGGCGGAGGCGATGTTCGGCAGCCAGGACCGGATGGTCCGCATCGACATGAGCGAGTTCCAGGAGCGGCACACCGTCAGCCGCCTCACCGGCGCGCCGCCCGGGTACGTGGGCTACGAGGAGGCGGGCCAGCTGACCGAGGCGGTGCGGCGGACCCCGTACGCGGTGCTGCTGCTGGACGAGATCGAGAAGGCGCACCCGGACGTGTTCAACATCCTGCTGCAGGTGCTGGACGACGGGCGGCTGACCGACGGCCAGGGCCGCACGGTGAACTTCCGGAACACGGTCGTGATCATGACCAGCAACCTCGGCTCGGAGGTGACCGGGCAGCGCCGGATCGGCTTCGACGGGGCGGCCCTCGACGGCAGTGCCGCCGATCAAGGGGCCGCTGACGCGCGGGACCGGGTCATGGGGCGGCTGCGGGAGGCGTTCCGGCCGGAGTTCCTCAACCGGATTGACGAGGTCATCGTCTTCCGGCAGCTCGACCAGGAGCAGCTGCGGCAGGTCACCACCCTGCTGCTGGAGGACACCACCCGGCGGCTGCACGCCCAGTCGGTCACGGTCGCGTTCACGACCGAGGCGGTGGACTGGCTGGCGCGGCGCGGCTTCCAGCCCGAGTTCGGGGCGCGGCCGCTGCGCCGCACCATCCAGCGCGAGGTCGACAACCGGCTGTCGGCCATGCTGCTGGCGGGCACCCTCAGCGCCGGGCAGCACGTCACCGTGGCCGTCGAGGATGGCGCGCTGAAGTTCAGCCTCACCGCCACCGACCACAGCCGCGTCCCGGCCCAGGCCGCTCCCTCCTACCGGGCCAGCGAGGAGCCCGCCGCCCGCGGCGGCTAGCGGGCCCGGTCACGCAAGCCCGCTTCCGGCGGTTGCCTCCGGCGGTTGTTTCCGGAGGGGCGGCCAGGAGAGAGGTTAGGCCGTGACCACCTCAGGGGAAGACCCGGCGCCCGGGCGGGACGCACTAGCCGGGCGGGACGCACTAGCCGGGCGGGACGCACTAGCCGGGCGGGTCGCACTAGCCGGGCGGGTCGCGCTGATCACCGGCGCGAGCGGCGGAATCGGGCAGGCACTCGGGCGGCGGCTGGCCGCCGGGGGCGCGCGGCTGGCGCTCGGGTACGGCGCCAGCGCCGAGCCCGCCGAGCGCCTGGCGGCCGAGATCAGCGCGGCGGGCGGCCAGGCGGTGGCGCTGCGGGCCGACCTGCGCGGGCCGCACGCGCCGGGGGCGCTGATCGAGGGCGCCGAGGAGGCCCTCGGGCCGGTGGACATCCTGGTCAGCAACGCCGGCCTCGGGCGCCGGCAGGCGCTGGCGGAGGTCAGCGTCAGCGACTTCGACGACATGATGGCGGTCAACCTGCGGGCGCCGTTCCTGCTCGCCCAGCGGCTCGCGCCGGGAATGCAGGACCGCGGCTTCGGACGGCTCCTGTTCATTTCCTCGGTGGCGGCGTTCACCGGCGGCATGGTCGGCCCGCATTACGCGGCGTCGAAGGCCGGATTGCACGGGATGGCGCATTACCTGGCCGCCCGGCTGGCCTCGTACGGAGTCACCGTCAACACGCTGGCCCCGGCCCTGATATCCGGCACCACGATGCTCCCGGGCGACCCGGAGGAATTGCGTGCCCGAATTCCGGCTGGCCGGCTCGGCCAGCCGGAGGAGGTCGCTGACCTGGCGGCCGCGATCCTGGCCAACGGGTACCTGACTAACCAGGTGATCTCCCTCGACGGCGGCATGTACCCCCGGTGATCCGGCGCCCGGATTGCCGTGATTCTCCTGGTGCCGGGGAAGCTGGCGGGCTCATTGTTGAATTAATTGACCAGGCGGCCATCATTCATCCACCGGGATAGTGAAGAACTGCTTAAGATCCCTTGGCGGGCCAAATTTCTGGGGGGAATCTGAAGGCGACATGCCCGCTAGCCCCGTGGAGGCACTCATGTTCAGCCGAACTACTTCCCGCATCGCGCTCGCCGCCGTGCCCGCGCTCATCGCCGCCGGCGCCCTCGCGCTGCCCGCCACCGCCCAGGCCACCGCGATCGGCCCCAGGCAGTACTTCCAGGGCGAGGTCTACAGCCTCGCCAGCGCCAGCAGCACGGCGGGCGTCATCTACGTGTCCTGCCCCACCGGGGCGGCGGTCGGCCACCCGCGGGCCGGGCAGGTCGTCGCGGTCAGGCAGCTCTTCCCGCCGGCCGCCACGATCGGCTACACCGGCAATTACGGTAACCAGATCGCCGCCTCCCTGATATCAAGCGCGGGAACGGACGCAATCGCCACGCTAACCGCTTACGACACTCCCGAGCCGATTTCAACCACGATCACCGTGCCGTGCAGCGGCACCGGGACGATGACCTTCACCCCGGTCCCCAACCCGGACAGCTCCGGGCACTCATCCAACGTCAGCGTGACCTTCAAGCAGTAGCCCGGGCCTATACCTCGTCACGCGGCCGGCCGGGAGAGCTCACCCGCCGGCCGCCGGCGTGAAATACGGGCAGCCTGGTTCCCTTGGGGCCCGAGGTGGCCGGAACGCGAATCGGCGAACGCGCCATCGTTAAGTCTGGTCCCGGGCTATTGGTGAATAGCAAAGAACTCCTTAAGGGCACTAGGCGGGCGGGACGCGCCGGGAGACCCTGAGGGGGCATCTGAGCAATCCCATCGGAGGGACCCATGCTAAGCAGAACCACTTCCCGCGTTGCGCTCGCGGCCGTGTCCGCGCTTATCGTCGGCGGCGGGCTGGCGATCCCGGCGGTGGCCCGCGCCGCCGCCAACATCGGCCCCAGGCAGTACTTCGTCGGCGAGATCTTCAACACCAGCAGCGCCGCCGCGGACGCCACGATCCTGGTGGTCTGCCCCTCGGGGGCGCTGACCGGCCACCCGGCGGGCGGGCAGTCGGTCGCGGTCCACGAGGTGGTCCCCCCGCCGGCCACCCTCGGCTACACCGGGAACTACGGCGTGAAGGTTGACGTCTCCCTCATCTTCACCGTGGGCGGGGTGACGACGGTGGACAGCATCGCCACGCTCAGCCAGTACGACGTCCGGGCGCCCATCTCGACCGGGATCACGGTGCCCTGCAGCGGCAGCGGGGTCATGAGCTACACGCCGCTGCCCAACCCCGACAACTCGGGGAAGTCATCGGCCATCGGCGTGGCCTTCAAGGGAGTGGCGCCCTGACGTA
>DATBEM010000040.1:0-6073 GCA_036276115.1 Trebonia sp. | reverse complement strand
GCTGGCCGGCCTGGCCGGCGGGGCGGGGCCGCGGGAGGCGATCCGGGCCGTCGCCGTCGGGGTGTTCGACGCGCTCGACGCGCATCCGTGGGTCGGCACCGAGCTGTCGCGGGAGCCGTGGCAGTTCGCGGTGCTTCAGGTGCTCGAGGGCGTCGGCGCGCAGCTGCGGGCGCTCGGCGTCCCCGAGCGGGCGTGGTTCTACTGCGCCTCGGCGCTCGTGAACTACATCCTGGGCCTGGCCGGGCAGTACGCGGCGGGCGCCCGGCTGATCGCGCGCGACGCCGACCGGACGGCGTTCTTGGCCTCGGTCGCCGCCCGGTGGGCGCAACTCGACCCCGCACGGTACCCGTTCGTGCACGAGATGGCGCGGCAGTTGCCCGGCCACGATGACCGCGAGCAGTTCCTCGCCGGGATCGACCTCATCCTGGCCGGCATCACGGCCATCCGGTAGCCCGTCGCGCGCTGGCGCGGGCGCGGGGGCCGGGTTAGGCTGGGAACCGGTTTCCCGATGAGATCGAGGCGATGGCCGTGGGACGCAGCCTGCCCCCGCCGGAGGAAGCGCGATCCTGGGACGAGTTCGTCGCCCGGGTCGAGGCGCAGCATGCGGCCGGGAGGTCGGGCCGTTTCCTCTGGCAGGCAACGGGAGCCTTGCTGTTCGTGACCGGCCTGATCTGGTTCGCCTACGCCTTCCAGGGCGGCCGCCCGTGGATGTTCGGCTGCGGGATCGCGTGCCTCGCCGCCGTCGGCGTGCTGGCGGCGCGAGCCGTGTCCGCCGCCGAGCGCGAGGGCCACCGGTCAGGCCAGCTCGACCTCATGGAGCGAGCCTGGGAGGCGCAGCAGCGGCGCCTCCCGCCCGGGCAGTAGCCGCAGCGCAGTAGCCACAGCGCAGTAGCCACAGCGCAGTAGCCGCGGGCGCTAGCGCGCCTCCTCGCCGGCTAGCAGGTCCGCCAGCCAGTGCCAGGACCCGGTATCGCCCGGCTTCATCTTGGGGCGGCCCAGGACCAGTTCCATCGCGCCGGTGCGGGGGTCCAGGCTGTGGGCGACCACGTAGGTCGGCATCCGCAGGACCCGGCGCGGGTCGAACAGCGCCCCGCCGACCGGGTCTTGCGGGGGGAGGAAGTCTTCCGGGCCGAACAGCGCGTCGGCGAACGCACCGGGACCAGCCGGCCCGGACGGCAGTTGCAGGGCCACGACGCGCTTGGTGATCCCCTTGCGCGCCCAGGCGATCGAGGCGACGAAGCCATAATCCCCCGATGCCAGCAGGAACCGCAGGTCCCGGCGGTCCACGCTGGCGCCGGGGGCTCCGACGGCCCAGCCCGGGCTGCCGTAAAGGTCGGCCCGGACCACCCGGCCGGGCGTCACCGGCGGCAGCCCCGCGACCTCGTCGTCCGACAGCTGCGCGTGCAGCAGGTCAGGCGCCAGCGCGTCCGGGCCGGCGGCCGGCAGGCCAGGGCCGGCGGCGGGCGAGGCAGGGCCGGCGGCGGGCAGGCCGTCGCCGTCCGCGGCGTAGCGCCCGCAGCGGAAGGCCCGGTCCAGCCGGTCGCGGAACAGGATGTACCGGGTGTTCCCGAGCCAGGCCGCGTCGTGGCCGTCGGCCGGGGAGAAGGTCGCGAAGGCACGGCGGGCGGCCGACTCGTACGCCCAGCGGATCGCGGCCAGCACCCCGGTCCGCGTGAGCATCGCGGTCACCTCGGCCCGCTCGCCAGCCTGTCCGCCCGCCCCTTCACCGGCCCGTTTGCCCGCCGCCGCCCGCTCGATCATGCTACCAATCTTACCACCACGAGCGGCCCTTGTCGCGCCCCGGTCGGCGGGGCCCGCCGGCGTTGCCGCCGGGGCCGGGCCCGTGAAAAAGGGTCAAAGAGAAGTCAAAAACGCGCCATGAGAAAGTCACACGCGGCGGAAGCGACGAAAATCACAATTCTTCACGCCTACTTCGGAAACCGTGCCCGCGCGGCACGGCCGAGCTTGGGATCCTTCGCATTGGTCCAGACCGCTCCGGCCTTTGGTTTAGACCCATCAGCGCTCTGGCCAGGGCATATGACACAAGTCTCGCTCCCCGGATCGTCAAGGGCCTGACAGTATGAATGAATCGCAAACTTCGCCAGGCGTAAAGCTTGACGACACGACGAGAGGACCCAGAGTGGCCGACGTTGACGCCATCCTTGACGGCGCGGGGCTGACAAACGCGAAAGTACGCGAGTACGTGCGCTACTGGGCCGAGGTCACCGACCCCGAGCGCATCGAGGTGGTCAGCGTCGATGACGACGCGCGGCTGGTCTCCGAGGCCCTCGACGCCGGCGAGATCCTCCCGGCGGGCGACGGGCTGTACTACTCCCGCAGTTACTACAAGGACACGGCCCGCTCCGAGGAGCGCACGATCGTGGCCACCAGCAACCCGGCCGACAAGGGCACCTACAACAACTGGCGGCCCGCCGGGGAGATGAAGGAGCTGCTCACCGGCCTCATGCGCGGCGCCTCGGCCGGCAAGACCATGTACGTGATCCCGTACCTGATGGCCGCGCCGGGCTCCCCGCTGGAGAAGTACGCGGTCGGCGTCGAGCTGACCGACAACCGCAGCGTCGTGCTCCACATGAACCGCATGGCCCGCGTCAGCCCCAAGTACGTGAACGACCTGGAAGACCAGGACCACTTCGTGCGGGCCGTCCACGTGACCGGTGACCTGGAGAACCTCGGCCAGGGGACGCCGGAGGACAAGCGGTACTTCGTGACCGTCGCCGACGAGCGGACGATCTTGCACTTCGGGTCGTCCTACGGCGGCAACGCGCTGCTGGGCAAGATCGCCCACGGGCTGCGGCAGGCCTCGTGGGACGGCTGGGCCTCGGGGCAGTTCCTCGGCGAGCAGTTCATGCTGCTGGGCATCACCGACAAGCAGACTGGCAAGAAGTGGCACATCGCGGGCGGCTTCCCCAGCGCCAGCGGCAAGACCAACCTCGCCATGACCCTGTCCCCTGACGCCCTCGGGGACCGCTACCACGTCGATTTCTACGGCGACGACATCGCCTGGATGTGGGTCGGCGACGACGGCCGCCTGTACGGCATGAACCCCGAGTTCGGCGTGTTCGGCGTGGCCAAGGACACGAACGAGACCACCAACCCGGGGGCGCTCGACGCCATCGCGCCCGGCACCCACGCGATCTTCACCAACGTCGCCTACAACGCCAAGACCCGCGAGGTGTGGTTCGAGGGCCGCACCCCGGAGCCGCCGGCCGACCTCGACGGCTGGCTGGACTGGAAGGGCGCCCCGATCGCCGACCGCACGCCGGAGCAGGCGGGCGAGCCGTGGGCGCACCCCAACAGCCGGTTCACCACGACGCTGGCGCACGTGCCGAACGTGGCCGACGACTTCGAGAGCCCGGCCGGCGTGCCGATCGACGCGATCATCTTCGGTGGCCGCACCCGCGATCGCGAGCCGCTGGTGCGGGCGATCACCGACGTGGCCGAGGGCGTCTACGACGGCCTCACGCTCGGCGCGGAGGCGACCTTCGCCGCCGACGGCCTCGACGGCCAGCTGCGTTATGACCCGATGTCGATGCGGCCGTTCATGTCCTACCCCGAGGGCGGGTACGCCGCCCACTGGCTCAAGATCGTCGGCGCGACCACCAGCACGCCGCTGTTCGCGCACGTCAACTGGTTCCAGCGGGACGCCGGGGACGGGCACTTCCTGTGGCCGGGCTACCGGGAGAACCTGCGCGCGCTGCTGTGGCTCATGCAGCTCAAGGACGGCGAGGTCACCGGCGTGCAGACGCCGGTCGGCGTCATCCCGGCCAAGGGTGAGCTGAACCTCGACGGCCTGGACATCGACCCGGCCGACCTGGACCGGCTGCTGACCATCGACATCGACCGCTGGCGGCAGGAGATCGGCTTCCGCGAGGAGCACCTCGCCCAGTTCCCGGGCCTGCCCGAGGAGATCTGGGCGGCCCACCGCCGGGTCGCGAAGGCGCTCGAGGAGGGGTAGCCCCCGGCAAGATCACAGTCAGGGAACCGGCCGGCTCGCGCCACCTTGGCGGCAGTCGGCCGGCTTCGCTATGTCAGCCGGATGAGGCGCGCCCGACATCCTTGCCTTTCATCGGGCGCGCATCGGGGGCCCGGGGGGGCGTCCCCCGGGCTAGCGCTGTAGCCAGCGGACCACGCCGATGACCCGGCCCTGGATGACCGGGGCATCGGCCGGGCCGTAGACCAGGTCGGGATAACCGGGGTTGGACGACCGCAGGCGCAAGGCCGCCTTCTCGTAGTAGACGTGCTTGACGGTGGCCTCCTCCCCGATCAGGACGACCGCGATGGCGGCCTGCGGAGGGCGAGGGTCGGTGGCGACGACGACGTGATCGCCGTCGAGGATGCCGTCGCCGGTCATGGACTCGCCCTTGACCTGGAGCATGTACACCTCCGAGCCACGGGCGCGGGCGGCCGGCAGCGATATGAACTCCTCGATCGCCCCTTGGTCGGCGAGGATGGGCACCCCGGCCGCGACCCGGCCGAGCACCGGCACGGTCCGGGTTGGCTGCCGTCCGGCCGGGCGGATGGTGTGCGTGCGGACCCGCCCGGCCGCCGTCCGGCGGACCTCGATGAGCCCGGCTTCCTCCAGGCGCGCGATCAGCGCCCCGATGCGCCGGGGGCGCAGCCCGGCCGCCGCCGCGAGGTCGGCGTAGCTGGTGACGGGCTCGCCGCGCTCGGCGGCGTCCATGATCGCGGTGAGCGCCGCGCGCTGGGCAGCGCCTGACTCGGCAGCGGGCGGCCCGGGTTCGGAGGGCTCGGGTTGGGAGGGCATGGCTGGAAATCTTACTGGCCCGGTTTCCGGGCGGCTGCTATAAAGGGATGGTCTTGTTCCCGGCCGATGGAGGGTGACTTGGAGCTCTGAGGTGTCCACTCAGCTCGCGTAGCGCGGGCACGTGAACTCACCTCCCTGGAGCCGTCACTCATGCCGTCTGCTGTTACCTGTACTGACCTTTCCTTCTCCTGGCCCGATGGCACGCCCGTGCTCGACGGGCTGACCGCGACGTTCGGCCCCGGCCGGACCGGGCTCATCGGCGTCAACGGGGCCGGCAAGTCCACGTTGCTGCGCATCATCGCCGGGGCGCTGGCGCCCGCGGCGGGGACCGTGACCGTGACCGGCCCGGTCGGGTACCTGCCGCAAGACCTCACGCTCGACACCGCCGCGCCGGTGGCCGCGCTGCTGGGGGTGTCGGGCGCCCTGGACGCGCTGCGGGCGATCGAGGCCGGGTCGGCCGAGCCGGAGCTGTACGACGTCGTCGGCGACGACTGGGACATCGAGGAGCGGGCGCGCGGCGAGCTGGACCGGCTCGGCCTGCGCCACGTGGACCTGGCCGCCCCGGCCGGGCGGCTGTCGGGCGGCGAGGCCGTGCTGACCGCGCTGGCGGCGCTGCTGCTGCGGCGGCCGCCGGTGCTGCTGCTGGACGAGCCGACCAACAACCTGGACGCCGGCGCGCGGGCGCGGCTGTACGACGCGGTCCGCGAGTGGCCGGGGGTGCTGCTGATCGTCAGCCACGACCGGGCGCTGCTGTCCCTGGTGGACCAGGTCGCGGACCTGTCGGGCGGGACGGTGCGGATGTACGGCGGCAACCTGGACGCCTACGAGGACCAGCTGGCGGCCGCGCAGGAGGCGGCCGGCCGGGCGGTGACCTCGGCGGCCGCCGAGGTCCGCCGGGAGAAGCGCGACCTGGCCGAGAGCCAGGTCAAGCAGGCCCGGCGGGACCGCCAAGGGCGCCTCGCGGCCCAGAGCATGCCGCCGATCCTGGCCGGCGCGCGCAAGCGCAAGGCGCAGGAGACGGCCGGGCGGACGGCCGGGGTGCACGCGATGCGGCTCGCGGCGGCGCAGTCGAGGCTGGCCGCCGCGCAGGACGCGGTGCGCGACGACGCCGAGATCCGGCTCGACCTGCCGGGGACGGTGGTGCCGGCCGCGAAACAGAAGAAGAACTGTTCGGGCGAGACGACATAGACAACACGCTTGCGCAGCGGAACGCCGCCGACCCCATGCACCCGAATCTTCTGTCAGCACCAATGCGCTGGCTTACAGAGAACCCGGGTATACTTCACA
>DATBEM010000039.1:0-35756 GCA_036276115.1 Trebonia sp. | reverse complement strand
CCCGCCGCCGTCGTGGCCGGCCTGGTTCGTCAGCCGAGATCGTCAGCCGCGGGCGTCTTCCGGGGCGGCCGGGCCGAGGGCGCCGGTCTCGATCCCGAAGTGGCGGGCGAAGCCCAGGCGGCCCGGGCCGGTAACCTCCAGCGCCCGCGGCACCCCCTGCCACCCCCGGCGCAGCCAGCCGAGCTCTTGCAAGCGAGCGCACAGGGCCGTGCCCGCCGTGCCCGCCAGGTGGTGGCGTTGCTCGGTCCAGTCCACGCAGTAGCCGGCCTCCGGGCGCCGCTGGGGGCGGGCAGGACCACCTCCAGGGTGGCGAACAGCGCGCGGCCGTCGGCGGTGAGGACATAGCGCACGTCGCGGCCGGCGGCCGCCAGCCGGTCCGCGGTGGCACGGCCGGGGTCGTGGCGGCCGTCTCCGCCTGTCACCGCGCCTCCGTCGAGCAGCGCCTTCATCAGGGCCACGCCCAGGTGCCCGGCGACGTGGCCGTAGCAGGTCCGGGCCACCCGCAGCGTGCTGGCCCGGGTCCCCGCCCGCATCGACCGGACCGGCCGGGGGCCGGTCCGGTCGGCCAGGGCCGCCAGCGTGCGGGCCACGTCGGGCGAGGCGATGGCGTAGTAACGATGGCGTCCCTGCCGGGACACCTCCAGGAGCCCTCCGTCGACCAGCCGGGACAGGTGCGCGCGGGCGGTCGACGCGGCCACCCCGGCCTCGCTCGCCAGCATCGACATCGGCAGGGCGCGGCCGTCCAGCAGCGCTAGCAGCATCGCCGACCGGGCGGGGTGCCCGATGAGCTCGGCCGGCCCGGTGCAGTCAGCGTCGCCGCCTGACCTGAGTACGTCGCTCGCGTAGCTCATCTCACCAAGGATAGGGCGGCCCAGCGTCACGGCGCTGCGAACAGGTGCCGGGCGGCCCCGCTGGCCGGGACAGCATGGTGACCGAGGCGAGCGGGATAATGAGGCGATGGACTCCGCGCAAGGCAAGCTAACGCTCGTGCACGCGGGGGAACCGATCCCCGAAGGACCCAGTGTGTTCCTCGCCGGGCCGACGCCCCGGTCGGCCAGCGTGCCGTCGTGGCGGCCGGCCGCGGTCCGCGAGCTGGCCGCGCAGTGGCGCGGCCCCGGCCCCCTGGCCGTATTCATCCCCGAGCCGCGGGCCGACCAGGGCTGGACCTATCCCGATAACCAGATGGCCTGGGAGACCGACGCCCGCGCGCGGGCCAGCGCGATCTTGTTCTGGATACCGCGCGACCTGCGGACCCTGCCGGGCTTCACGACCAACGTGGAGTTCGGCCTTGACGTCACGACCGGCCGCGCGGTGCTGGGCTGCCCGCCGGACTGCCCCAACCCGGAACGCAACCGCTACCTCATCTGGCTCGCCGGGCGCCACGATGTGGACGTGCGCGAGACGCTAACCGCCACCGTGACCGCCGCGCTCGCGAAAGTGCCGGTCCCCGGGACAGCCGAGCCGGGCGGGAGCTGACGGGCGACGCCCGCGGCCGGGTCGCGATACGCGCACCTGGGAACGGGCTGTGGCGCAGATGGCTAGCGCACGTGCTTCGGGTGCGCCACGCTGACTTGTCAAATCCAGTGTGCTTCGGGCGCTGAGCTGCACGCTTGAGATTCGCGGGTGTGAAGATCCGACGTGCCGATGACCGCCTTGGCGATGGCTCTCTCGATTCCGGGAGGCGCTGGCTGCTGCGGGTGGATCCTGGGGGGCAGGACGAGGGGTTCCCTTCTCATGGTGGCGAGACCATTACGGCTGCCTGCTCGCCGGCAGCCGTCCGACGCCGGCCAGGACGTGGACCCCGGTCAGGGCGGGCCGGGAGGCCAGCGCGCCGGGTTCCCAGTCGGCGGCGAACGTGATCCCCGGCGGGTCCAGCACCTGCGCCCCAGCGAAGAACGAGGCGATCTCGGCTGGCGGGTGATTGCGCAGCGTCCCGGCCTCGTACTCCTTGACCAGCCGGTCGCCCACCTCGGGCACCCCGCACCCCACGGAGATGATCAGGTAGCTTCCGGGCGCGATCGCCCCGGCCAGGGTGGCCATGATCTCCCGCGCCCGCCCGGCGTCGAAGAAGTGCGGCACCATCGCCGCGATCACTGCCACGGGCTGGTCCAGGTCGAGCTAGGTCACGAACGTCGGGATGGGCCAGCACCGGGCGAGGGCGGCCGACGTCGGCCCGCGCCACCGCTGTCGTGCCGTCGCCCGTCAGCAGCGCCTTGCCATGGATCACCGCCATCGCGTCCCATGGCCGACGAACTCGGCTTGGACCCCAAGAGCGTTCATCGGTGGATAACACGGGACATCACGCCCAGACGCAACGCTGCGCAGCGGGCGGCGAAGCTGCCCGGCGTCTCTCCCGCGTGGCTATGGCCGGACCTCAGGGCTGATCGCGAGTCGGCATCGCAAGCCGAGATTGTGACGCTCTACCCGCATCGCTCGGAAGTGCCGCGCCACCTGTGGCTGGATCTCCTGACGAAGGCCCGAGAGAGGATATGGCTGTACGCGAACGCGAGCCTCTTCCTGCCGGAAGACAATCCGGAGTCGATCAACATAATCCGGCGCAAGGCAGAGAGCGGTGTAGAAGTACGTATTCTCATGGCCGATCCGGATAGCCCGCAGTGCGTCACGCGTGGGATCGAAGAACGACTGTTCGGTGCAATACCAGCACGCGTGCGGATGGCCCTGTCTTACTACGCTCCCCTTGCGGGAGTCCCGGGCGCGAGCTTCCTTTTGCAGAAAGAAAACCTTTACAACTCGATATTCATGTACGATGACGAGATGCTGGTGAATCGGCATGTCTATGGGGTATATGGTTACATGTGCCCGATTCTCCACCTGCGGCGAATAGCGGGTGGAGACTTTTTTGACATGTATGCCCGAAGTTTTGACTGCGCCTGGGAGGTGTCGTCCCCAGTCGAGGAGTCGAATTTCTGGCGCCAGCGGGAGGTTGCGATCAGTTCGGCGAGAGGCAAGGCAGGCGGCTAGGCCGCGTCCGGCCGATCATGACGGCCAGGTGATGGCTGCGAGGCTGGCGCGGTAGATGCTGGCATGCGTCGGCCTCCTCCCGGAAAAGATCTTGGAAGATTTACCCCGCCAGAGCGGGAAATCTTCCGGAACCGGAAAATCTTCCACGCAACCGCGTGACGCAAGGGCCGCAAGGGTCCGCGCCAACGCGCCGGCCACGAAGATCGCCAGGACATGCACTAGTCGGCAAGGCTCGAAAGGGCCTCCGTCAGGGCCTCTGTGTCCTGGAGGCTCGGGAGGACGGCGTCCGCGCCTTCGGCCCGAAGAGCCTCCATGGTGTCGCTGCCCGTCGCGACGCCAATCACTTTCGCCCCGCCCTTACGGCCTGCCTGGACGTCGCGGAGCGTATCACCGATGAGAACTGTATTCCTACAGTCAAAAGCTGTCGCATATGTGCCGGTTGCTCGTTCCTGTGCTACGCCTACGAGGTTAGCGCGTACCTCATCGTCGGAGCCGTATCCTCCGACCTCGAAGTCGATGTCCCAAAGCACCAGAAGCGCGCGCATGGGAGGTGAGCCTAGCGTGATTGACCACGCTGATACCCCTGTGATGCGGGCAGAACGCAGCCTGCCCCGGCTGATCGCCAACGAAGAACTTGTCGGGCTGGCCAGATTCGAACTGGCGACCCCCGCGACCCAAACGCGGTGCGCTACCAAGCTGCGCTACAGCCCGTACCTCCGACAGCCTAGCGGGTCACGGCCCGCGCCAGCGGGCCATGACGGCCAGACCTGCCTAGTGTAAGGCAACATCGCCCGGCAACGTCGCCATCACGCTGGCCGCCTTCCTGCCGGGGGCGGGCGGCGCGGGCGCAGGCGGCCGCGCGCGGCGGGCGGGACGCGGTGGCCGGCCCCTTATGATCGCCATTATGACAAGTGCGGCCGGGACACTGGTTGGCTCCCGATACCGGCTGGTCGCCGCGATCGGGCAGGGCGGGATGGGCCGGGTGTGGCACGGCCATGACGAGCTCCTCGACCGGGACGTGGCGGTCAAGGAAGTCCTGCTCCCGCCGCACATCCCCGACGCCGACCGGTCCACGCTGGTGGCGCGGGCCATGCGCGAGGCGCAGTCGGCGGCCCGGCTGAACCACCCCGGCGTCGTCACCATCCACGACGTGGTCGAGCACGATGGCGCCCCCTGGGTCATCATGGAGTACGTCAGGGGGCGGTCGCTGGCGGCGGAGATCGCCGCGAGCGGGCGGCTGCCATGGGCGCGAGTCGCCCAGATCGGCTCGGCGATCAGCGACGCGCTCGCCCATGCCCACGCGGCCGGCGTCGTCCACCGCGACCTGAAGCCCGACAACATCCTGCTGGCCGGCAAGCGGGTCGTCGTCACCGACTTCGGCATCGCCCGCCTGGCCGACGCGACGAGCAGGCTGACCGGCACCGGGGCGATCATCGGCACCCCCCAGTACATGGCGCCCGAGCAGCTCGAAGGCCATGACGTGGGCCCGGCGGCTGACCTGTGGTCGCTCGGGGCGACGCTCTATGCCGCCGTCGAGGGCCAGCCCCCGTTCGCGGGCCCGACGATGACCTCGCTGCTGACCGCGATCTTGACCCGCGAGCCGTCGCCGCCCGGCCACGCGGGCCCGCTGGCGGGCGTCCTCGCCCGGCTGCTGGCCAAGGACCCGGCCCGGCGCCCGGACGCCACCGCCGCTTCCCTGGCCCTTTCCCACCCCGACACGGACCCGCTCTCCGCCGCCAGGCCCCCCGCCGCTCAGCCGGAAGCAAGCCAGCCGGAGCCAGGCCACGCCGCCCCCGGCCTGGCTACCTGGGGCCAGCTCGCCGACGGCCCGGGCTCGCCGGGGCAGGCCGCGCCCGCGCCGACCTCGGCCGGCCCGGTCATCGCGGGGCAATCCTGGCCGGGACAAGGCCCGGCTCCCGCCGGGCCGGGCTCGCCCGGCCAGGTCCCGCTCGCGGCATCATCGCCGAGGCCCGAGTGGGCCGGGGAGGTGGCAAGCGAGCAGGGCCCGCCCGGCGCGACCGGCGCCGGCCAGGGGCGGCCGGAGGACGGCCAGCCCGATGACGACGACGGCTTCGTGCAGTCCCTCACCAGCGCGGGCCAGTCTCCCTACCTTCCCGGCGTGACCAGCCCGTCCGGCCCCCAGCCGCCGACGCTCGACGGGTCGCCGGCCGGTTACCCGCCGGCTTACCCGTCAATGGCCGCCCCGCCTACCGCGCCCGGAACCGGCGGGGGGCCGGCCATCGCGCCGGCGCCCGCGCCGTGGGCCGCCAGCCCCTACTCGGCCCAGTACCCGGCCGACCTCATCGCGGCCGGGCCGGAGCCCGCGCCGCCGCGCGCGACCCGCCGGCCACGCGTCCTGGTCGCGGCCGGGGCGGTCCTGGCCGTCGTCGTGGTCGTGGTGTCCCTCGTGCTGCTCCAGCCGGGCTCCCGCTCCGCCGGCGCCGGCGCGGTGGCCAGCGGGTCCAGCATCGACGGGGCGGTCAGCGCGCTCACGTCGGTACCGGCCAGCGCCCTGGACGCGGTCGGCGGCGGCGCCGGCGGGGTCGCGAGCGTCCTGCAGCCGGTCACCGGGCCGCCGCTGACGGCCGGCGGGAAGCCGGACGTGTTCTACGACGGGGCCGAGTACTGCCCCTACTGCGCCGCCGAGCGGTGGGCGCTGGTGGTGGCGCTGAGCCGCTTCGGCACGTTCGGCGGGCTGACCGAGATCCGCTCGTCCGCCACCGACACTCCCGCCAGCATCCCGACCTGGACGTTCCGCGGGGCGACCTACACCAGTAAGTACGTCGCCTTCACGCCCGTCGAGGAGACCACCAGCACGCCCGACCCCTCGACCGGCGGCTACACCCCGCTGGAGAAGCCGACCGCCGCCGAGCAGGGCCTGCTGCGGACGTACAACCCGCAGGGCTACATCCCGTTCATCGACTTCGGCAACCGGTTCACCCAGGTCGGCGACCTGTCGGTCCTCGGCCCGGCCAGCCTGTCCGGTACCTGGGCGACGATCGCGGCCGACCTGAAGAGCCCGGCCACCAGCAACGCCCAGGCGGTCGACGCGGCCGCGAACTACACCACCGCCGCGATCTGCACGCTGACCGGCAACCAGCCCGCGTCCGCCTGCACCCCCGTCGTCCGCGCCCTGGAGTCCCGGCTCTAGCGCGGCTGGCGATGACGGGCCGGGCCGGCGTCAGGCCGGCTCGGGCTGGCGCTGCGGCGGGCGGCGGCCGGCCGGGGTGAGGACGCCCAGGACCGACCGGACCGCCGCCGTCACCGGCTCCAGGGCCTCGTCGTCCGGCAGCGCCCGGCTGGTCGGCGGCAGCGCCAGGCCCGCGTCCATCGCCTCCGCGATCGCCCGCAGCTCCCCGGTGAGCTGGCGGACCGGCCCGGGCGCGGGCGCCCGGGCGCCCCGGCTGATCGCCACCGCGGTCGCCGTCACCGCGTCCATCAGCTCCTCCAGGGCGACGACGCCGGGCCACAAGGCCGACGCGCGGCGCGAGACCGCGGCCGGCTCGGACATCGTCCGCTGGTACTCGGCCCGCAGGTCCGACAGCGCCCGCGACGACCGCCGCCGCAGCCGCGACCGCCACGGTGGCTGCCACCCGGCCGCGCGCCTGCCCGGCCTGCCCCCCGCCGGCCGCCCCGCCCCCGGCCCAGCGTCCGCCCGCCCAGTGTCAGCTCGCCCAGTGTCCGCCCGCCCAGTGCTCCCGGGCCCGCCGCTCCCAGAAGCAGCGCTCCCAGGAGCACTGTCCCCGGGCCCGGCAGCCCAGGCCGCGACCAGCGACTCGTCCATGTAGTCGCAGATCACCCGCAGCGTCGCGGCCAGCTTCCGCGGCAGGTGAGCATGCCAGCTGGCCGGCCACAGGGCGTACCCGATCACCAGCACCACGACCGAGGCGAGGACCGTGTCGATGGCCCGGTCGCCCGCCAGCTTCCAGTCAGCCGGGCTCAGCAGGTCGATGAGCAGCACGACGAGCGGGGTCAGGAACGTCGCCGACAGCCCGAAGTTCCGGGCCTTCCCGTAGGGGAGCAGCGCCGCCAGGATCCCGAACGGGATGAGCAGCCACGGGCCGAACGGCACCACGACCAGGATGACCGCCCCGAGCACCGCCCCGGCGACCGTGCCGATCGCCCGCTGCAGCGCGCGGGCGAACACCGAGCCGTAGTCCGGCTTGAGGATGACCGCGACCGTCAGCGGCACCCAGTACGACCGCTGGATCGGCAGCACCTCGCTCAGGACGGTCGCCACCGTCATGCACGCCATCAGCCGTACCGTGAACGCCCAGGCGACGGGACCGCCCGCCAGCTGCCCCCACGCGTCGTCGACCCACGCCCGCGCCCGGTCGCCCGCGGAGCGGGGCGCCGCGGGCGCGTCCGGGGGGCTCCAGTTGCCGGAGATGACCCGCGTCAGCCCGACCATCGACTCGCGCAGCGCGGCGGCCCCGGCGCTGGGAGACCAGGACGGCGGTACGAGCGGCAGCTGACCGCCCTGCGGCCCGTCGCCGATGAGGTCGGCGAGCCGGTCGATCGTGGCGATCACCCAGGGCGGCGGCTTCTCCCCGGCGATCCGCAAGGCGGTGACCGCCTCGGTCATCGGGTGGCTGGCGTTGAGGATCGCCAGCAGGTGCGTCGCCGGCCGCGCCCGCCCGTCGGAGGCGGCCCGGACCGACAGCAGGGCGTCGTAGGCGGCGTTGAGCGCGGCCGTCAGCGCGAGCCGCGAGGCGGTCGCCTCGGGCGTGCCGATGGCGCGCAAGCCGGCCGCCAGGCTCCGGTACACCGCCGCGACCAGGCCCCGCTCGGGCGACCGGGGGGAGCGCAGCCAGCCCGGCACCAGCAGCAGCAGCGCCCACGCGCCCCCCGCCACGAACCCGAGGGCCGTATGCCACCAGGGCCGCAGCGCGCCGACCGGCCCGGCCGACAGGGCGCAGTACATCAGCAGCTGCAACCCGGTGACCGAGCCGATGCTGCCGAGCCGGGCCATGATCGAGGACGCCCCGGCGACCGCGACGAGGGCGACGACCGCGACCCAGCCGCGTCCGTGAATCAGCGAGCCGATCACCAGCCCGGCCGCCCCGCCGAAGACGGTCGCGACCGCCACCCGGGTGAACCGGGCGCGGTAGGGGCCAGGCTGGTCGATCATGACGCTCACCAGGCCGCCCATCGCGGGCAGGAGGGCCAGCGAGCGGTCCCCGGCGGCGATCCCGGCTGCCAGCGGGACCCAGATGGCGACGACCGCGTGCGCCATGGCGGGCCAGGGCACCGGCGCCTTCTTCGGCCGCACCACCTCGGCCAGCCAGTCCGGCACCGCGTGCGCCATCCAGTCGGTCACGGCCTCGCGACCGCCACGCAGGCTCCTCACCCGTCCTTCATACCCCGGGCCGGGAATCGCCCCCGAGGGGGCTCAACAGATGGCGGCGGCACGCCATCTTCAGGGATATGGAACGGTCTCCCCGCCTGCCCGTTGCCCGCGGGGGCAGGCGGCCGGCGCGGGTAAGCGGATCCGCCGGCCGCCCGCGCGCTGGCGGGCGGTCGGCTCGTGCGGGCCGGGGGCTGCCGTCCGCAGGAGGAACTCCCGGAAGGTGTCAGGGGCCTCGCGTGGCTCCGGCACGATGGTGTTGAAGGACTGGCGGGCGCGCAGCGCCTGCCGCTGGGCGTAGTCCATCTCGCGTAGTACCCCGCCGATGGCCGAGGCGCTCCTGGCCAGCCAGTTCTTCCGGTAGTGCGGAGCCGGCGGGCAGGGGCCGGGCGAGCAGGGCTGGGGCTTCCTTGTGCTCATATGACCAGCGTGCCCGGTGTGAGCCGAACTGCACAGTGGCAGAAAAGCCTGCAATACGTGACATCCTGCCAACATGTTTCGCATAATCGAAGCATGCTTCGTGATGTGGCCGCCGTTGTCCTCAACGGGTACGCGCCGTTCGAGTTCGGCGTCGTCTGCGAGGTTTTCGGCATCGACCGGTCCGACGAGGACCTGCCGGTCTACGACTTCGCTGTAGTAGCCGGCGAGCCCGGCCCGATTTGGTCAAGGAATCAGTTTTCCATCCAGACCGAGCACGGCCTGGACCGGCTGGAGCGGGCCGACCTGATCGCGCTGCCGGCGATGGCCGATGACACGGTCCTGCCGCACCCGCCGGCCGGGCCGGGCGAGCGCCCGCAACCCCGGGAGTTCCCCGAGCCGCTGCTGGCGGCCCTGCGCCGGGCGGCGGACCGGGGCACCCGGGTGCTCAGCATCTGCAGCGGCGCGTTCCTGCTCGGCGCGGCCGGGCTGCTTGACGGCCGCCACTGCACCACCCACTGGCGGCACGCCGGCCTGCTCGCCCGGACCTTCCCGGAGGCCAAGGTGGACCCGGACGTCCTCTACGTGGACGACGACCCGATCATCACCAGCGCCGGGACCGCCGCGGGCATCGACGCCTGCTTGTACCTCGTGCGCAAGGAGCAGGGCACCCGGGTCGCTAACGGCATCGCCCGGCGGATGGTGGTGCCCCCGCACCGCGACGGCGGCCAGGCCCAGTTCGTCTGCCGCCCGGTCCCGCTGGCGTCCGCCGAGGCGTTCGGTGACCTGCTCGAGTGGCTCCCCGGCCACCTGGCCGTCCCGGTCTCCGTGGCCGAGATGGCCGCGCGGGCGCACATGTCGCCCCGGACCTTCGCCCGGCGCTTCGTCCAGGAGACTGGCACGACCCCGCAGCGCTGGCTCGTCAACCAGCGCGTCCTGTACGCCCAGCAGCTGCTGGAGGAGACCGGCGAGACGATCGACGTGATCGCCGGCAAGACCGGCTTCGGCAACGCCGCTGCCCTCCGCCATCACTTCCGGGAATGGCGCGGGACCACGCCGAACGCCTACCGGCGGATGTTCCGCGGGGCGGCTGGCTAGCCCAGGGGACGACCCCCTGGAACCCCCGATCCGCGCCCATGGAAGGGCAAGGGTATCGGGCGCTCCTGCCGGGGACGCCCCGGTGCTGCAGGGATTGGCATGAGGCACGTCATCGGGATCGTCGCGCTGGGGATCGCGGCGTGGATGGTGCCCGGCATCATCGTCGGCTCATGCCCGGTAAGGCTGCCCGGGGCAGCACAGCGTACCCTTGCCAGGCCCTAGACTAACGTAGTCCCGTCCACTGAAGATTTCTCCGCGTCCTGAACGCTGGGGTTCCCGAACCGTCCTGGAGTAACGCCGCCGTGAAGACCGCCGTCGAAGAGCTCAGCCCGACCCGTGTCCGGCTCAGCGTCGAAGTTCCCTTCGAGGAGCTCAAGCCGAACCTGGACAAGGCGTACCGCGAGGTGGCGAAGCAGGCGCGCATCCCCGGCTTTCGTCCGGGGAAGGTCCCGCCGCGCGTCATCGACATGCGGATCGGCCGTGGCGCCGTCTTGTCCGAGGCGGTCAACGACGCCCTTCCCGGCCTGTACGACAAGGCCGTGCAGGAGGCCGAGGTGTTCACCCTCGGCAGCCCCGACGTGGAGATCACCGAGCTGGAAGACGGCAAGGAGCTCACCTTCACGGCCGAGGTCGAGGTCCGGCCCAAGTTCGACCTGCCCGACCTGTCCACCTTGTCGGTCACGGTTGACAACGCCGCCGTGACGGACGAGGACGTCGACACCTACCTGGAGTCGCTGCGCGAGCGGTTCGGCTCCCTCAAGGCGGCCCAGCGGCCGGCCGAGAACGACGACTACACCACGATCGACCTGTCCGCGACGGTGGACGGCGAGACGATCGAGGACGCGCAGGCGAGCGGCCTGTCCTACCAGATCGGCAGCGGCTCGCTGCTCGAGGGCCTGGACGAGGCGCTGGCGGGCAAGTCGGCCGGCGAGACGGCCACCTTCCAGACGAAGCTGGCCGGCGGCGACCACGAGGGCGAGGACGCCGACGTCACCGTGACCGTGCAGAGCGTCAAGGTCAAGGACCTGCCGCCCCTGGACGACGACTTCGCCCAGCTCGCGAGCGAGTTCGACACCCTCCAGGAGCTGCGCGACGACACCCGCCAGCAGCTGGAGCGGTCCAAGCTGATGCAGCAGGCCACCCAGGCCCGCGACCGGGCGGTCGAGGCGGTCGTCGCCGCGGTCGACATCCCGCTGCCGGAGAAGTACACCGAGCACGAGCTTGAGCACCTGCGCGAGTCGGTTGACCAGCAGGTCGCCCAGATGCAGATGTCCTTCGAGGACTACCTGGAGATGATCGGCAAGACCGCCGAGGAGCAGGCCGCCGAGATGGCCGAGCAGTCCGAGAAGGGCGTCAGGACCGGCTTCATCCTCGACGCGTTCGCGACCGCCGAGGAGATCGGCGTGGACCAGAACGAGCTGACCTACTTCATCACCGACCAGTCCCAGCGCATGGGCGTCCCGGCCGAGTACCTGGCCCAGCAGCTGGTCGAGTCCGGCCAGGTCGGCGCGGCGGTCCAGGAGGTCCGCCGGGGCAAGGCGGCGTCGGTGATCAGCGAGCGGGTCACCGTCAAGGACGAGGACGGCAACGAGGTCGACGTCAAGGCCCAGATCGACTCGCTCGTCGCTGCCCAGCAGGCCGACCTCGCGGCCGGCGCGGCCGCCCCGGTGCTGGGCACCGGGGCAGCCGGCGCGGACGAGGACGACGCCGAGGACGACGCCGAGGACGCGGACGAGGGCGCCGCGGACGAGGACGCCGAGCAGGAGTAGCACCCGCCCGCAGGGCAGCCGCTGGGGAGCGGCCCGGATGTCCGGGCCGCTCCCCAGCGCGCTTTCCGGCCCCGCCGGGCGCCGCCCGGGGCGCAACAACGTGCGCCCCTAGCGAACAGCTGGGTCGGAGGGACGTGTTACCTCAGGGATGGCGTTAGATTTCCCTCAACGACACCCGAAGTGATCGGAGCAGGTGACCACGTGACACAGCCTCTGCCAGTTGCCAGGACAGCGAGCCCTGACACCCCCGTCGTCCCTGGGGACCAGCTCTTCCAGCGGTTGCTCCGCAACCGCATCGTCTTCCTGGGACAGCAGGTGGATGACGAGATCGCCAACCGGATCTGCGCTGAGATCCTGCTGCTGTCCGCCGAGGACTCCCAGCGGGACATCAACCTCTACATCAACTCCCCGGGCGGCTCGGTGTACTCGGGCCTCGCGATCTACGACGTGATGCAGTTCGTGCCCAACGACGTGGCGACCTTCGCGATGGGCATGGCCGCCTCGATGGGGCAGTTCCTGCTCACCGCGGGCGCGCCCGGCAAGCGCTACTCGATGCCGCACGCGACGATCTTGATGCACCAGCCGTCCGGCGGCATCGGCGGCACCGCCTCCGACATCCGGATCCAGGCCGAGCAGATGCTCTACGTCAAGAAGACGCTGTTCGAGCGGACCGCCTTCCACACCGGCCAGGCGATCGAGCAGATCGAGAAGGACGCCGACCGCGACCGCTGGTACACGGCCCAGGAGGCCAAGGACTACGGCTTCGTGGACCACGTGGTCAGCAGCGCGAACGAGGCCGCCGTGGGCGTGGGCGCGTGATGATGAGCCGCGGCCCCCAGAGCAAGGAGCAGACCGTCATGACTCCGCAGTCCAGGTACGTCCTGCCGTCCTTCGTCGAGCGGACGTCGTACGGGGTCAAGGAGATGAACCCGTACAACAAGCTCTTCGAGGAGCGGATCATCTTCCTCGGGGTCCAGATCGACGACGCGAGCGCCAACGATGTCATGGCCCAGCTCCTGACGCTGGAGGCCATTGACCCCGACCGCGAGATCACCATGTACATCAACTCGCCCGGCGGGTCGATGACGTCGATGATGGCGATCTACGACACCATGCAGTTCATCCAGCCCGAGATCACCACCTGCTGCATCGGCCAGGCCGCCAGCGCGGCGGCGATCCTGCTGGCGGCGGGCACCAAGGGCAAGCGCCTGGCGCTGCCCAACTCCCGCATCCTGATCCACCAGCCGGCGACCGAGGGCGGCTACGGCCAGTCCTCGGACATGGAAATCCAGGCCCGCGAGATCCTGCGGATGCGCACGGCGATGGAAGTCATCCTCGCCCGTCACTCGGGCAAGGACGAGGAAATCGTCCGCCGCGACATCGAGCGCGACAAGTTCCTCACCGCCGAGGACGCCAAGGAGTACGGGATGATCGACGAGGTGCTCACGGTCCTCAAGCGCGGGTCCGAGCGCATCGCCGAGGTAATCTCGTCCTGAGAGCCGCCGGCTTGCCCTCGGGCAAGCCGGCTCCGCCCCGCCGCCAGCGGGACGACCGGCCGGAAGACCAGCCAAAGAAGCAAGCGGGAGGGCCTAGCCTCTTCCCTCCCGGGCCGCTGAGGGGGTTTGATTGGAGCATCGGACCCCCGAACGCGGTACCGTCGATATGGCACGACGTTGACGGCTGAGCTTGGCCTCACGTAAAGGAGAACCTGGGTGGCACGCATCGGTGACGGTGGCGACCTGCTGAAGTGCTCGTTCTGCGGGAAGAGCCAGAAGCAAGTCAAGAAGCTCATCGCCGGTCCTGGCGTGTACATCTGCGACGAGTGCATCGACCTCTGCAACGAGATCATTGAGGAAGAGCTCTCGGAGCCGACCGACATCAAGTGGGACAGCCTGCCCAAGCCGCGCGAGATCTACGAGTTCCTCGACGCGTACGTGATCGGGCAGGACAAGGCCAAGAAAGCCCTCTCTGTCGCGGTGTACAACCACTACAAGCGTATCCAGTCGGGCACTGACCGGCCGGGTGACGACGGGGTGGAGCTCGCCAAGTCCAACATCCTGCTGCTGGGCCCGACCGGCTCGGGCAAGACCCTGCTCGCGCAGACGCTGGCCCGGCTGCTCAACGTCCCGTTCGCGATCGCTGACGCCACGGCGCTGACCGAGGCGGGCTACGTCGGGGAGGATGTCGAGAACATCCTCCTCAAGCTCATCCAGGCCGCTGACTACGATGTCAAGAAGGCCGAGACCGGGATCATCTACATCGACGAGATCGACAAGATCGCCCGCAAGAGCGAGAACCCGTCGATCACCCGCGACGTCTCCGGCGAGGGCGTCCAGCAGGCCCTGCTGAAGATCCTGGAGGGCACCACCGCCAGCGTGCCGCCGCAGGGCGGGCGCAAGCACCCGCACCAGGAGTTCATCCAGATCGACACGACGAACGTCCTGTTCATCTGCGGAGGGGCGTTCGCGGGCCTGGAGAAGATCATCGAGTCCCGCTCGGGCAACAACGGCATCGGCTTCAACGGCGTCCTGCGGGTCCGCAGCAAGGCCATCACCGAGGACGCCTTCGGCGAGGTCATGCCGGAGGACCTGCTCAAGTTCGGGATGATTCCCGAGTTCGTCGGCCGCCTGCCCGTCATCACCAGCGTCCACAACCTGGACCGCGAGGCCCTGATCCAGATCCTCACCGAGCCCCGCAACGCGCTCGTCAAGCAGTACCGGCGGTTGTTCGAGCTCGACGGGGTCGACCTGGAGTTCACCCCCGAGGCCCTTGAGGCGGTCGCCGACCAGGCCAACCTGCGCGGCACCGGCGCCCGCGGGCTGCGCGCGATCCTGGAAGAAGTCCTGATGTCGGTCATGTACGAGGTGCCGAGTCGCAAGGACGTGGAGCGGGTAGTCATCACCCGCGAGGTCGTGCTGGAGAACGTCAACCCGACGCTTGTCCCGCGCGACAGCTCCCGCCGCACCCCGCGCAGCCGCCCGGACGAGAAGTCCGCCTAATTACCTTTTAGTCACTGATGCCCCTGAGGTGCGGGTAACTCCCCATAATTGGGTAGCACCCCGGTAATCTCAGGGGCATCAAGTGCTGCGGTAAAGGGGCTGTGCATCATGAGCGGCTGGAATCCCTCCCGGCCTCCGTGGGAAACCCAGGATCAGCCGGCGCTCCCGCCCGACGAGAGCTGGTACGGCGGTCACCAGGGCCCGCGGGTCGTCATCAAGCCGCATGAGCCCGGGCGCGGCTCACGGGCGTCGCGAGCCGACGGCCCGGCCGGCCCCTCCCACCGGGGCGCGGCCATGGCCGGCGCCCTCGTCGGCCTGGTGATCGCGGGCGGCATCGTCTACGGGGCCGTGCGGCTCACCCACGTCACCTGGGGCCAGCCCCCGGCGGCGCCGGCCACGCCCACCGCCCCGGCCAGCCCGAGCAACGAGGCCAGCACCGGGACCAGCGGCGCCAGCCTTTCCAGCCCCGGCGGCAGCGCCAGCCCGGCGAGCAGCGCTACCCCGGCCGGCAGTGCGAGCGGGGCGGCCGGCGCCGGGCCGGGCGCCCCGTTCACGCTCACCGCCCCGCGCAGCGCCGGCGCGTACAGCCTCACCTCGCCGATGTCGGCCACCGTCAAGGCGGTCGGCTCGGCCGGCGCGACCCAGCTCATCACGACCGTCAAGGCAGCCGGGGGCACCACCAGCGGCAGCGTCAGCGGCCAGTACCTGATCGCGGGCGACCAGTACCTCGGGTACACCGGCTACAACGGGACCTTCACCCCCAGCGCGGTGCTGCAGGCCTTCGCCGCCGGCGCCACCGGCGTCACGGCCGAGCCGGCCGGCAGCCACGGCGGCCAGCTCGCCTGCGGCCAGGTCAAGGCAGCCTCGCCGTCCGCCATGAGCGGGGAGGCGTGCGTGTGGGCAACCACGTCGACCGTCGCCGTGGTGGAGTTCTACGGCGGCGGGGGCAGCGCCCTGGAGGCCGTCGCGCCCGCCAAGGCGGGCGCGGACGCCCTGCAGTTCCGCGCCGCGGTCGAGGCCGCCCGCTCGTAGGCCGCCCCGGGCCTCAGGGCTGCCCTGGCCTCAGGGCAGCACCGGGCCGTAGCGGCCACGTAACGAGTGGGTGGCGCGCCCCGGCGCTGGATACCATTTGGGCATGACGCAAACGCCCGGTCGTTCCAGCATGCCTGACAAGCCAACCCTCGACGGCCTTGAGGACCGCTGGGCGCAGGTATGGGACGAGGGAGCGGTCTACGCCTTCGACCGGTCCAAGTCGCGCGAGCAGGTCTTCTCGATCGACACCCCGCCGCCGACGGTCAGCGGGTCGCTCCACGTGGGCCACGTGTTCTCCTACACCCAGACCGACACGGTGGCCCGGTTCCAGCGGATGCGCGGCCGCGAGGTGTTCTACCCGATGGGGTGGGACGACAACGGGCTGCCGACCGAGCGCCGGGTGCAGAACTACTTCGGCGTCCGCTGCGACCCGGCCCTGCCGTACGACCCGGCCTACGAGCCGCCCGCCGAGCCCGGCAAGCAGCAGGTCCCGATCTCGCGGCGCAACTTCATCGAGCTGTGCGAGCGGCTGACCGTGACCGACGAGCAGGCCTTCGAGGCGATGTGGCGGCGGCTGGGCCTGTCGGTGGACTGGTCCATGACCTACCAGACGATCGACGCCAACGCGCGGGCCATCTCCCAGCGCGCGTTCCTGCGCAACCTCGCCCGCGGCGAGGCGTACATGAGCGAGGCGCCCACCTTGTGGGACGTCACCTTCCGGACCGCCGTCGCCCAGGCGGAGCTGGAGGACCGCGAGCGCCCCGGCGCCTACCACCAGCTCGTGTTCCGCGGGCCCGGCGGCCAGGACCTGCCGATCGCGACCACCCGGCCGGAGCTGCTGCCGGCCTGCGTGGCGCTCGTGGCCCACCCCGACGACGCGCGCTACCAGCCACTGTTCGGCCAGTCCGCGACCACGCCGGTGTTCGGGGTCCAGGTGCCGGTGGTCGCCCACCGGCTGGCCGACCCCGAGAAGGGCACCGGCATCGCCATGGTGTGCACCTTCGGCGACGTGACCGACGTGACCTGGTGGCGCGAGCTGCAGCTGGCGACCCGGCCGGTGATCGGCTGGGACGGCCGGTTCGTGCCCGAGCCGCCGCCCGGCGTGGACGGGGCGGCCGCCCGGGCCGCGTACGCCGAGCTGGCCGGGGCCACCCCGGTGACGGCCCGGGAGCGGATCGTGGCCCGGCTGCGGGAGGCCGGCGAGATGCTGGGCGACCCGCGGCCGATCACCCACCCGGTGAAGTTCTTCGAGAAGGGCGACAAGCCCCTGGAGATCGTGACGACCCGGCAGTGGTACATCCGCAACGGCGGCCGCGACGAGAAGCTGCGGACGGCCCTGCTGGACGAGGGCGCCCTGCTCCAGTGGGTGCCGCCGCACATGCGGGTCCGCTACGACAACTGGGTCAGCGGGCTCAACGGGGACTGGCTGGTGAGCCGCCAGCGCTTCTTCGGCGTGCCGGTGCCCGTGTGGTATCCGCTCGACGACGCGGGCAACCCGGTCTACGACCAGCCGCTGATCCCGGCCGGCGGCCAGCTGCCGGTCGACCCGAGCACCGACGTGCCGGGCGGGTACGAGCCGGGGCAGCGGGGCGTGCCGGGCGGCTTCGCGGGCGACCCGGACGTGCTCGACACCTGGGCCACGTCCTCGCTGACGCCGCAGATCGCCGGCCGCTGGAGCTACGACGAGGACCTGTTCAAGCGCGTGTTCCCGATGGACATCCGCCCGCAGGCGCACGAGATCATCCGCACCTGGCTGTTCTCGACGCTGCTGCGCAGCCACTACGAGCACGGCGAGGTGCCGTGGCGCTCGGCCGCCATCTCCGGCTGGATCCTGGACCCCGACCGCAAGAAGATGTCCAAGTCCAAGGGGAACGTGGTGACCCCGACCGACCTCCTGGTCGACTACGGCTCGGACGCGGTCCGCTACTGGGCGGCCAGCGCCCGCCCGGGGACCGACACCGCTTACGACATCGGCCAGATGAAGGTGGGCCGCAAGCTCGCCATCAAGCTGCTCAACGCGAGCAAGTTCGTCCTCGGGTTCGGCGAGCCAGCCGCCGGGGCGACCGTGACCGAGCCGATCGACAAGGCGATGCTGGCCGAGCTGGCCGCGACCATCACCGCCGCGACGAAGTGGCTGGAGGAGCTCGACTACGCGCGGGCGCTGGAGCTGGCCGAGTCGTTCTTCTGGAGCTTCTGCGACAACTACGTGGAGCTGGTCAAGGACCGGGCCTACGGCGAGACCCCGGTTCCCGGCATCGCCTCGGCCCGGGTGAGCCTGCGGCTGGCGCTGTCGGCCATCGTCCGGCTGTTCGCCCCGTTCCTGCCGTTCGTGACCGAGGAGGTCTGGTCCTGGTGGCACGACGGCACGGTGCACCGCGCCCCGTGGCCGTCGGTGGCCGAGCTCGGCCCCGCCACTGAGGACGCCGACCCGGCCGTGCTCGCGGTGGCGTCGGAGGTGATCGCCGCGATCCGCAAGGCCAAGTCGGCGGCCAGGGTCTCGATGCGGACCGAGGTTGCCAGCGTGCGGGTGACCGGCCCGGCCGCGCGGCTGGAGCAGCTCGCGCGGGCCGACGGCGACCTGCGCGCGGCCGGCCGGGCCGCGGCGATCGACCGGGTTGAGGCGGCTGGCGGCGACCTGCAGGTGGCCGTGGCCCTCTAGGCGGGAGGGACCCCGGGCGCCCGCTGAGCACGCGGGCGCTCGGGTATGCTTACCGACGCGAGGATGGGGACAGCTGCCGCAGAAGGCTGCGCTGAGCGACCCGGGGATGGTGCGAGCCCGGGGCGTGCGCTGCGGACCAGATCACCCCGGAGCAGCCGGAAGAAAGGCAGCCCGCGCGGGCGGCCTAGTAGAGCCGGCACCGCCAATGAAGCGGGCCACGGGCGACACCCGCCAGCGCGTGGTCAAGGAAGGTGGTACCGCGGGGCTGTGCGCGCACCTGCGCGCGAGCGCCCCGTCCTTCCAGTCGGCTAATCGTTGACGCTGGAGGTACCCCTGATGCTGGACCGGGTTGAGCGCAAGCCAGGCGAGCCCATGCCGGAAGTCTCGGCGCACGTTGACCTCCCGGCCGTCGAGGCGCGGATGCTAGAGCGCTGGAGCCAGGACGGCACGTTCGCCGCCTCCCTCCGGCAGACCGAGGGCCGCCCCCGCTGGACGTTCTACGAGGGCCCGCCGACCGCCAACGGCATGCCCGGCGTCCACCACATCGAGGCCCGCGTCTTCAAGGACCTGTTCCCCCGGTTCAAGACCATGCAGGGCTTCCGGGTGGACCGCAAGGCCGGCTGGGACTGCCACGGCCTCCCAGTCGAGGTCGCGGTGGAGAAGGAGCTGGGGCTTTCCGGCAAGAAGGACATCGAGGCGTACGGCGTCGCCGAGTTCAACCAGCGCTGCCGTGCCTCGGTCCTGCGCCACGTTGACGCCTTCACCGCCCTCACCCAGCGGATGGGCTACTGGGTGGACCTGTCGGACGCCTACCGGACGATGGACCCCGCCTACGTCGAGTCCGTCTGGTGGGCGCTGAAGACGATCTACGGCAAGGGCCTGCTGGTCCGCGACTTCCGCATCAGCCCTTACTGCCCGCGCTGCGGCACGCCGCTGTCGGACCACGAGATGGGCCAGCAGGACGTCTACAAGGAGGTCACCGACCCCTCGGTCACGGTCCGGTTCCCGCTCGCCAGCGCCCCCGCGGGCGCCAGCGAGCACCTGGCCGGCGCCAGCCTGCTGGTCTGGACGACGACCCCGTGGACGCTGGTGTCCAACACCGCGGTCGCGGTCCATCCCGAGGTCGAGTACGTGGTCGCCCGCGAGGCCGCCAGCGGCGACAAGGCCGTGGTCGCGGCCGCCCGCCGGGAGTCGGTCCTCGGCGAGGGCTGGGACGTGCTGGCGACCGTCACCGGCGCGGACCTGCTCGGGGCCACCTACGAGCGGCCGTTCGCGCTGGTGGAGATCCCCGATGCCCACCGGGTCGTGGCCGGGCACTTCGTGACCACCGAGGACGGGACCGGCCTGGTCCACCTCGCCCCCGCCTTCGGCGCCGACGACATGGAGGTGTCGCGGGCCAACGGCATGCCGGTCGTCAACCCGGTCCGCCCCGACGGGCGGTTCGAGGAGCACCTGCCGATCGTCGGCGGCCTGTTCTTCAAGGACGCGGACGCGCCGCTGAGCGCCGACCTGGAGAGCCGGGGGCTGCTGTTCCGGTCGGAGATGCACGCCCACAGCTACCCGCACTGCTGGCGCTGCAAGACCGTCCTGCTGTACTACGCGCTGCCCTCCTGGTACATCAGGACCACCGCGATCAAGGACCAGCTGCTGGCCGAGAACGCGAAGACCAACTGGCAGCCCCCGAACATCAAGGACGGCCGGTACGGGGAGTGGCTGCGCAACAACGTGGACTGGGCGCTGTCCCGGACCCGCTACTGGGGCACCCCGCTGCCGATCTGGGAGTGCGCTGAGGGCCACTTCACCTGCGTCGGGTCGCTGGCCGAGCTCGGCCAGCTCGCCGGGACCGGCCTGTCGGCCCTGGACCCGCACCGGCCGTTCGTCGATGACGTCACCTTCGGCTGCCCCGACTGCGGGGCGCTGGCCCGCCGGGTGCCCGAGGTCATCGACGCCTGGTTCGACTCCGGGTCGATGCCGTTCGCCCAGCACGGCGCCCCGCTGCGCAACGCCGAGACGTTCGAGCAGGCCTACCCGGCCAAGTTCATCTGCGAGGCCATCGACCAGACCCGCGGCTGGTTCTACTCGCTGATGGCGGTCGGGACGCTCCTGTTCGGCCGGTCGTCGTACGAGAACGTCGTCTGCCTCGGGCACGTGGTGGACGAGCAGGGCCGCAAGATGAGCAAGCACCTCGGCAACGTGATGGAGCCGCTGGCGCTCATGGAGGCGCACAGCGCCGACGCCGTGCGCTGGTTCTTCGCCGCCTCCGGGTCGCCCTGGGCGTCGCGCCGGGTCGGGCCGTCGGTGCTGGACGAGGTCGTCCGCAAGGTGCTGCTCACCTACTGGAACACGGTCTCGTTCCTGGTCCTGTACGCCAACGCGGCCGCCTCCGGCCCGGCTGGCAGTGCCGCCGGCAGCACCGCCGGCACCGGTGCCTGGACGCCGGAGTCGGCCGGGTCGGCCCCGCCGCCCGCGCAGCGGCCGCTGCTGGACCGGTGGCTGATGTCGGAGGCCCACGCCTGCGTCCGCGACGTGACCGCCGCCCTGGAGGCCTTCGACACGGTCACGGCCGGCCGCCGGCTCAGCGGCCTCATCGACGACCTGTCCAACTGGTACGTGCGCCGCTCGCGGCGCCGGTTCTGGGAGGGCCCGGCCTCGGCCGACGGCGCCTCGGCGTTCGCCACCCTGCACGCCGCGCTGCTGGCGATCACCAAGCTGATGGCCCCGATCACCCCGTTCCTGGCCGACCACGCCTGGAGCGTGCTGCGCCCGGCCGACGAGGCCGAGTCGGTTCACCTGTCGTCCTGGCCGGCCGCCGACCCCGCCCTCATCGACGAGGCCCTGTCGTCGCAGATGGCCCAGGTCCGGCGGCTGGTCGACCTCGGGCGGTCGGCTCGCTCGGCCGCGGGCGTCCGGACCCGTCAGCCACTGTCGCGCGCGCTCGTCAACTCGGCCCAGGTCGCGTCGCTGCCGGACGAGCTGCGGGCGCTGGTCGCCGACGAGCTGAACGTCCGCGAGGTGCTGCCGCTGGCGGCCGCGAACCTCGGGTCACTGGTCACCTACACGGTCAAGCCGCAGTTCCGGGCGCTCGGGCGCCGGTTCGGGGGATCGACCAAGGCCGTCGCGGCCGCCATCACCGCCGCCGAGCCGGCGGAACTGGCCCGCGCGGTCGCGGCCGGCCCGGTCTCCCTGGCGGTGCCGGCGCTGGGGACCGTGGAGCTCACCGGTGACGACGTCATCGTTACCCAGACGCCGCTGGAGGGCTGGGGGGTGGCCACCGCCGGGGGCGAGACCGTCGCCCTCGACCTGGCCATGTCGCCCGAGCTGCTGTCGGCGGGCTGGTCGCGCGAGGTGATCCGGTTCATCCAGGACGTCCGCAAGGGCAGCGGCCTGGACGTCACCGACCGCATCGCCGTCCGCTGGTCGGCCGCCGACCCGGACGTCGCCGCCGCGGTGACCGAGCACGCGGCCGCGATCGCGGCCGACGTCCTGGCGGTCGAGTTCGAGCCGGCCCCGGCCGGCGGCCAGCCGCCCGCGGGCGGGGAAGCTGGCCGCGGTCGCGCCTGGCGCGAGCACGAGGACGCCGGCTCGGGGTTCCGCCTGTGGCTGTCGGCTGCCGCTGGTGAGTGACCGTCATGAGCGACTGCCCGGGGTGACCGCCCGCGCCGGTGGCGCTCGTCGCGGGAAGTAGGCTGAGGGACGTGGATGACGTTGCCGAGCAGCTGCACGAGGTAGAGCGGGAGATCGCCGCGCGCCGGCCGGAGCACCAGATCTCCCCGACGCTGGACCGGATCGCGATGCTCACCTCGATGCTGGGCGACCCCCAGCGGGCGTTCCAGGTCATCCACGTCACCGGCACCAACGGCAAGACGTCGATGACGCGGATGATCGACTCGCTGCTGCGCGAGCGGGGCCTGCGCACGGGCCGGTTCACCAGCCCGCACCTGGTCTCCATGCGCGAGCGGATCTGCATCGACGGCGTCCCGCTGGAGGCCGGCCAGTTCGTGGAGCTGTACGAGGAGCTGCGGCCCTACATCCAGCTCACCGACGACCGGCAGCCCGCGCCGCTGTCGTTCTTCGAGGTGCTCGTGGGCATGGCCTACGCGGCCTTCGCCGACGCGCCCGTCGACGTCGCGGTGATCGAGGTAGGCATGGGCGGCCGGTGGGACGCCACCAACGTGGCCGACGGGGCCGTCGCCGTCATCGGGCCGGTCGCGCTGGACCACACGCAGTGGCTAGGCGACACCATCGAGGCGATCGCGACCGAGAAGGCCGGCATCATCAAGCCCGGCGCCGTCGCCGTGCTGGCCCAGCAGCCGCGGGTCGCGGCGGCCGAGGTGGTGCTCGAGCGGGCGGCGGCGGTCGGCGCCCCGGTCATGCGCGAGGGCATCGAGTTCGGCGTGCTGGCCCGCGAGATGGCCGTCGCGGGCCAGTCGCTCACCCTGCGCGGCCTGCGGGCCGAGTACGACGAGGTCTACCTGCCGCTGTTCGGGGCCTACCAGGCCGGCAACGCCGCCTGCGCGCTGGCGGCGGTCGAGGCGTTCGCCGGGGTCGCCAACGCGGCCGGCAGCCAGTCCGGGACCATCGAGGAGCTATCCTCCGGCGGGGTGACCCTCCGTGACCTGGCCGGTGGCGGGGCGAGCGCGCCGGCCGGGCAGTACGGCCTCAGCCCGGCCGGGCTGGACATCAACCTGGTCCGCGACGGCTTCGCCAAGGTGAGCTCGCCCGGGCGGCTGGAGATCCTGCGGCGCAGCCCGACCGTGATCGCCGACTCCTCGCACAATCCGGCCGGCATGGCCGCGACCCTCGACGCGGTGCAGGAGTCGTTCCGGTTCAGCCGCCTGATCGCGGTCGTCGCGGTCTCGGCGGACAAGGATGTCGCCGCGATCCTGGATAACCTGGAGCCGGCCGTGTCCGAGATCGTCGTGACCACCAACTCCCAGCCCCGGTCGATGCCCGCCGCCGAGCTGGGCGAGATCGCGACCGAGATCTTCGGCGAGGAGCGGGTGATCGTCGCCAGCCGGCTCGACGAGGCCATCGAGGCGGCCGTGGCCCTGGCCGACGAGCCGTCCGGGCCCGACGAGATCCCCGGCAGCAGCGCCGTGCTGATCACCGGGTCGGTCATCACCGCCGGCGACGCCCGGGCGCTGCTGGCCCCCGGCCGCGCCGCCGACGGCGACGTGCCGCCCCCGCCGGGAACCCCCTCCCGGCACTCGTTCACCGTGGGGGACTTGTCATGAGCGACCGCTTCCCGGTCGCTGCCGAAGGTGGTGCTTCATGAAGCGACTGTGCGGAACCGTCCTGGGCATGGAAGCCGTCGTGGCGGCGCTGTGCATCGTCCCGTCCATCGTCTTGCTGCACGTGCGCGGCGGCATCGCCGGCGGCGTCGGCGGGGCCATCGCGATCATCGCGATCGTGCTGGCCAGGCTGGTCGGCCGCCCCGGGAAGGGCTGGGTGCTCATCGTCGGCTCGGTCCTGCAGGTGCTGGTGATCGCCTCCGGCGTCCTGCTCCCGGTCATGTACGTGCTCGGCGTCATTTTCGCCGCTCTCTGGTTCGGCGGCATCCGGCTGGCCCGCAAGTGGGAATCGGTCGATGCCGCCCGCGCCGCCGGCAGCGCCCAGAACGCTCCCGTCGGCTAGCGGCTGCCCGCCGGTCCCCGTAGTTGGCGACATTTAGCACCCGAGGTGGCTTTGCTACTCGCATTCCTACCATTTCGTGATAGTATTCGAAGTGGGTTAGTCCTCGGCAATGGTGGTCATGCCTGTGATCGCTGTCGCTGGTGCTGGCGGGAGCTGATCCGGCGCCGGCCGGACGAGGAAGGCGACGGCGCCGCGACGGAGTCGGGGCTGCCGTGGGAGTGGGATGACCGGCTGGCCCGCGAGGTCGCGCTGGAGCTGCGGGCCTCGGTTCCCGCCGCCCGCGGGCTCTTGCGGGCGGCGTGGGCGCTGGAGGCGCGGCTGCCCCGGACCGGGCAGGGCCTGGACGACGGCCGGGTCGACCTGGCCAGGGCGGGGATGGTGGCCGGGGAGACCGGCGTGCTCCTCGGCCCTGAACGGCTCGGCCGGGCCGAGGAGCTGATCGTGGCCGGGCTGGACCGGTGCCGGACCTGGGCGCAGCTGCTGCGCCTGGTCCAGGGGGCCGTGGTGACCGTTGGCCCGCAGGGCGCGGCGCGGCGGCGGGAGAAGGAGGAGCGGGAGAACGCCCGGGTCTCGTTCTGGCGCGAGGCCGCCGGGACCTGTGACCTGCTCGGCGTCGGCCTGCCCGCCGATGAGGCCCTCCAGGCCCGCGCCCACGTGGACCACCGCGCCCAGGCCTACCGCGCCGCCGGGATCAGCCGCCCCATCGGCATCCTCCGCGTCGCCGCCTACCCCGACCTCCTCAACCTCGTCCCGGCCACCGACCGCATCGCCCGCTTCCGGGCCGAAGACACCAACACGGCCGGCCCACAGCCTGGACCGGGCGCCTCAGCATCGCCCGGTGCCTCCGCATCGCCCGGTGCCGCTGCCTCATCAGGTGCCTCAGCATCGCCCGGTGCCTCCGCCTCGCCGGGCGCCGGCGCCTCATCAGGTGCCGCCCCGGGCAAGGCCCGCGCCCGCGATAACGACGCCGACGGCTCCGGCTTCGGCCTCGATGACTCCCCTCCCCCCGATGGCACCCCGGCCAGGGGCATCCCCTGCAGCGACTGCGGCCAGGGGCAATGCGCGTGCGGGGGCGAGGCAGCAAGCGACCCGCCGCGTGCCGCCTGCGGTCAGGCCACCCGCGGTCAGGCCACCCGCGGTCAGGCCACCTGCCAGTGCGGCGGCCCCCCGGCCACCAGCCCCGCCGCCCGCCCGCAAGCCACTGCAGGCACCGCAGCCAGCGAGCCCGGGCCGGCCGTGGCGGCGGAGGTCAACCTGGTCCTGCGGCACCTCGACATCCCGTTCCTCACCGCCGCCGGCCACGCCCAGCGGGCAGGAGAGGCCCGCAACCTCGGAGTCCTGGACCCCGCCCTCGCCCGCCAGATCGCCCAGGGCGCCGCCCGCCACCCCGACAGCAAGTTCTGCCTGACGATAACCGACGCCGACGGCCACGCCATCGGCCACGGCTGCGCCAAGCCCCGCAAGCAACCAAAGCCCCGCAAGCAAGCCAGACCACCGCAGGCGCGAGGACACATCGGAACTTCCGACGACGGACGCGATGGTCCCGCGCCACCGACGGCCGCGCCAACCGCAGCGCCTCCCCGGCCAGAGCCGCCTCCCCCGCAAGGGCAGCCCTCCACGCAAGGCTCACCCTCCCGGCAGCCCCCACCCTCTCAGCCGGCATCCCTTTCCCCATCGCCTTCCCCGTCTTCGTCGCCAGCGCGGGGCTTCACCCTGCGCCCGAATGAGGGGAATGGCCCGCCGGGCGGGCACGGCTCGTGGATCCTCACCCTGCCCGGGCAAGCCCGGGAGCGCGTCATCGACCTGCACCCGGTGCCGACCGGGGAGTGCGGGCACCAGTACGAGACGGCTGGCCATGACCCCGGCGCCCTGCTCCGCCATCTGGTCAACGTCCGCGACGGCAAGTGCGGCTTCCCCGCCTGCTCCCGCCACGCCCAGGAGACCGACTTCGAGCACGCCCAGCCATTCGGGCAAGGCGGCCGCACCTGCGGCTGCAACTGCTGGTCCGCCAGCCGCACCTGCCACCGCCTCAAGCAATCCACCGGCTGGACCGTCCAAGAGGCCAAGCCCGGCTACCACCAGTGGACGACACCCGCCGGCCTGACCTACACCCAAGAACCCTGGCGCTACCCCACATGACCGGTCATCCGCCAGTTTCGCGCCGGACGGTGCCGCCTGGGCGTGGGCCCCTGCCCCGCCCGGCGCTGCCCCGGACAAGCCTGCCGAGCTATCCCGGACGAGCGGGACGGCTTTGCCGGAGAGCTACCAGCTCGCCTTGCCCGGCGCACGCTGGCAGGCGGCGGCATGCTTGCGGGCGGCACATGGCAGCCATCGCGCGTCCTGGCGATCATCAGGACTGTCGCCCAGCACCGCGGGTGGGCACTGCCTATTCCGTCGCACGCCTGGGACCGCATATGCGTCCAATCGATGGCACTCCCGGCTAGCCACCTGATAACAGCAAGACTGGGGCAGAGGCGAGGGGCCGGTACCCCGGGTGATCTCGAAGCGGCAAATGCGTGATCCGGCGGCCGTGCCCGGCGGGTTAACCGGTAGGCTCGTCCCGGTGGCGACGTGCCCGCGCGGCTTGCCCGGGGCTGGTCGCGAAATTCCGCCGGTCACACACGCGTAAAGACATTAAAGGGAGCAGAAGTGCCTCAGCGCACCCTCATTCTGGTCAAGCCGGACGGCGTTCGCCGTAACCTCGTCGGCGAGGTTATCGCCCGAATTGAGCGAAAGGGCCTCAAGCTTGTCGCCCTGGAGCTGCGGACCATTGAAAGGGAGACGGCGCAGGCGCACTACGCTGAGCACTCCGAGCGCCCCTTCTTCGGTGAGCTGGTTGACTTCATCACCGGCGGCCCGCTGGTCGCGATCGTCGCCGAGGGCGAGTACGCGATTCCCGCATTCCGGTCCCTAGCTGGCAAGACGAACCCGGTCGAGGCCGGCCCGGGGACGATTCGGGGCGACTTCGCCCTAGAGGTCGCGCAGAACATCGTGCACGGATCCGACTCGCCGGAGTCCGCCGAGCGCGAGATCAAGATCTTCTTCCCCGAGCTCGTTTAGCGACCGCGACCCGGGCCAAGTATGAAGGTGTAATCACCCTCGCAACGCGAGCCCGGTTTTTAGCCTTTGGCGAAGAATTTTCCCGGCGTTCCCGTACAGGATCGGTAGGTGCCCGTTCCCGATGAGCAGCGCGATGACGTTCCTCGGCCGTGACATGGCGGTCGACCTCGGTACCGCGAACACCCTGGTGTACGTCCGGGGCAGAGGCATCGTCCTCAACGAGCCGAGCGTCGTCGCGCTCAACACGAACAACGGGCAGATCGTTGCCGTCGGCGTCGAGGCGAAGCGGATGATCGGCCGCACCCCCGGCAACATCGTGGCGGTGCGGCCACTGAAGGACGGCGTCATCGCCGACTTCGACGTGACGGAGCGGATGCTGCGGTACTTCATCCAGAAGGTCCACAAGCGCGCCCGGATGGCCAAGCCGCGCATCGTCGTCGCGGTGCCCAGCGGCATCACCGGGGTCGAGCAGTCCGCCGTCAAGGAGGCCGGCCACCAGGCCGGCGCCCGGCGGGTCTACATCATCGAGGAGCCGATGGCGGCCGCGATCGGAGCCGGGCTCCCGGTCAACGAGCCGACCGGCAACATGGTGGTCGACATCGGCGGCGGCACCACCGAGGTCGCCGTGATCAGCCTCGGCGGCATCGTCACGAGCCAGTCGATCCGCATCGGGGGCGACGAGCTCGACCAGGCGATCATCAACTTCGGCAAGAAGGAGCACTCGCTCATGCTGGGCGAGCGCACCGCCGAGGAGATCAAGGTCGCGCTCGGCTCCGCCTTCCCCAGCGCGGACGAGCCGCACGCCGAGATCCGCGGCCGCGACCTCGTCTCGGGCCTGCCCAAGACCGTCGTCATCAGCGCGGCCGAAGTCCGCCGGGCGATCGAGGAGCCGATCAACCTCATCATCGACGCGGTCAAGACGACCCTCGACAAGTGCCCGCCGGAGCTGGCCGGCGACGTGATGGACCGCGGCATCGCCCTGACGGGCGGCGGCGCCCTGCTGCGGGGGCTGGACCAGCGCATCCGTGAAGAGACCGGAATGCCGGTCCACATCGCCGACAGCCCGCTAGAATCCGTTGTCCTTGGCACCGGCAAGTGCGTCGAGGACTTCGAGACGCTGCGCCAGGTCCTCGTGCCTGACCATCGCCGCTAGCGGCGGACCCTCGCCGATCGCGAAGGCGAGCCGCTTACCAGACGAGCCGTAGGCTGAGCGCGGCCCGCGCCGGGGGCACCGACCCGGCGGCCGCGCGGGAATCACAGTTTGGAGTCCCGCTGTGCACGAGAACCGGCGGACGCGCGTTGCCCTGGCCGTGCTCCTCGTCGTCGCCCTCGCGCTGATCACCATCAGCTACCGCGACGGGGGCACGTCCGGGGCCACCGGCGCGGGCAGTACCGTCTTCGGGCCCGCCGAGCACCTGGCGGGCGACGTCACCAGTCCGGTCGCGGGCTTCTTCCACGCCGCGACCCACGACGACGCGGGCGAGATCGCCTCCCTCCAGCAGCAGAACGACGCCCTGCGCGCCCAGCTCACCCAGGTCCAGGTCGCCAGCGCTGACTCCGCCGCGCTGCGCCAGCTCCTGCAGCTCGACGCCCGGGGCGGCTACAAGCTCGTTCCCGCCAGCGTGATCGCCGTCGGCGGGACCTACTCCGACACGATCACGATCGACGCGGGCAGCAACGACGGCATCGCGGCCGACGAGACGGTGCTGAACGGGACCGGGCTGGTGGGCGTCGTCACCAGCGTCGGCCCCAACACCGCCAGCGTCCAGCTGGCGACGGACGCCAGCGCGACCGTCGGCGTCCGGCTCGCCCGGACCCAGACGATCGGCGAGATCACCGGCTCCGGCCAGACCATGGCGGGCTCGGACATGCTGCGGCTCACGCTGTTCAGCGCCAGCGCGGTGCTCAAGCCGGGGGACGAGATGGTGACGTTCGGCTCGGTCGGCGGGCGCCCCTACGCGCCCGGCGTCCCGGTCGGCTACGTCCAGCGGGTCACCAGCGAGCCCGGCTCGCTCACCCAGACCGCCCTCGTCACCCCGTTCGCCGACTTCACCGGGCTCGGCGTGGTCGGCGTGGTCGTCGCCCCGCCGAAGGCCGACCCGCGCGACGCCGTCCTCAACGGCCTGCCCGCCGGCCCGGCCGGCCCGGTGCGCCCCGCCAGCACGGCGAAGCCGACCGGGAAGGCAGTGCCGGCCGGGAAGGCAGTGCCGGCCAAGCCGGGCACCCCGAAGCCCGGCCCGGTCAAGCCGGCCGGCAACGCGGAGCCGGGCGCCTGATGGTCTACTTCCTGCGGCGCTGGCTCGCCCCCGTCGCCTTGCTGGCGGTGGCCGTCGTCGCCCAGGTCTCCCTGGTCAACCGGCTGCCGCTGCCAGGCGGGGCCGGCCCCGACGTGGTCTTGCTGGTGGTGCTGGCGATCGCCGTCACCAGCGGCCCGGTGGTCGGCATGACGGCCGGGTTCGCGGGCGGGCTCGCGCTCGACGTCGCCCCGCCCGGCAGCAACCTCACCGGGGAGTACGCCCTCGTCTTCTGCCTGTCGGGCTACCTGGGCGGGGCGCTCGCGGCCAAGCAGGCCAGCGCCGCGGGCGAGTCGCAGGCGGCCCCGCTGCTGGCCCTGCCGGTCCTGGCGGCGGGCGCGGCCTTCGCCGAGGCACTCCTGGCGGGGCTGGGCATGCTGGTCAGCGACCCCGGCACCACCGCCGCCGCCGTCCGCCACCTTTTGCCCGCCGCGATCGTCTACGACCTGCTCCTCAGCCCGTTCGCGGCGCTGCTGGTGGCCGCCGTCCGCGGCGCCCCCCAGTCCGATCGCCCGGCGTTCGAGCCGGTCCCGCCGACGCCTGCGGCCGCCCGCGCCGCCGCCGCCGGGGGGGTGCCGCGGCTCAGCTTCGCCGGCGCGCGGCCCTCGGCCCTGCGCAGCCCGGCCGCGCCCGACCCCCGGCTGAACTTCGCCGGCTCCTCGGCCATCCTCGCCCGGACCGGGCCCGACGCCCTGCGCGGCAGTGGCGGCACCGCGCTGCACGGCGGCGGTCCCCGCGGCGGCGACTGGCTCCGCGATAACAGCAAGAATAGTGGCGGCCGGGGTGCTCCGGGTCGCCTGGGGCGCCTGGGGCGAGGGCCGGGCAAGCCCGGCCGCCACGATGGGGTCATCGGCGGCAGCGTCATCGGCGGCGCCCAGGGCCTCGCCGGGGGAGCCTTCAGCGGGCCTGGGGGCAGCGCCTTCAGCGGATCCGGGGGCAGCGCCTTCAGCGGGTCGGGTGGCAGGGCCTTCGGCAGGTTCGGGGGCAGGGCCTTCAGCGGGCCGGGCGGCACAGCCCTCAGCGGGCCGGGGGGTACCGCCTTCAGCGGGTCCGTGCGCGGCTTCGGCGGGCCGGCTGGAACCGGTCCCGGCGGGCCTGGGGGCGCGGTCTTGCGCGGCGCGGGCGGCTCTGCCCTGGACGCTACTGGCAGGCGAGGGCGGGGCGGTTCCGGACGCGGGCCTGTCGGCGGAGCCCGGCCCGGGGCCTTTGGCCGACGCAGGCGCGGGCGCGCGGGCACCGGGGTCCTCGGCGACTGGCTTCGTGATAACAGCAAGATCGTTCGAGGCGGCGGGGGCCGGGCGGGCCAGGCTGAACGCCGCGATGGGGTCATCGGCGGCGGGCTCGGCGGCGGGTTCAGCGGCGGAGGGCGGCGCGGCCGGGGCGCCTCCGCGACCGGCGTCACCTCGGGGGCCGCGTTCGCGGGGACCGACGGCGCGGTCTTGCGCGGGACCGGCGGATCCGCCCTCGGCCGGGCCGGGAGCGCGGGCGGCCGCGAGCGCGGAGCCCTCGGCGGCGGGCGGGCCGGCGCCTTCACCAGCGCGGGTGGCCAGGGCCTGCCCGGGTCACGCGGCTGGGGCCTCGGCGGGCGGCGCGGGATCTTCGGCGGTCCGGGCGGCGCGCCCCTCGCGCCCGGGCGGTCGCGCGGGAGCGCCGTCGCCGGGTCCTGGGGAAGCGCGTTCGGCGGCGCGGGCAGCGGCCTGCGGGCGAGCGGCCTGCGGGCGAGCGGCCTGCGGGCGAGCGCCTTCCAGGGCCCGGGAACGGGCGGGAGCGGGGCAGGCCTCGGGGCCGGCGGCTACGGGAGCTTCGGGGCCGGGCTCGGCTCCGCCCTCGGGCCGTCCCTGTACGCCGGCCGCGCGCGCCGGGCAGCCGGGCGCGGGCCGGGCCGGAACTGGCTGCGCTTCGCCGGCCGGGCCGGGCGGGGGTGGCGGCCTGGCCGGGGACCACGCCGGGACTGGCTCGCGGCCGGCCTGAGCGCCCGGGCCCGGGCAGGGGGACGGTCTCCCCTGGGCGCGCCGGCTGGGTCCGGCCGGGCGCCCCGGCGGGGGTGGCTGCAGGCGGCGCCGCCCGCGCCCGTGATCCGGGCCAAGGCACCCGGGCGCGGCTGGCTGGGCCGCCGCCCCCCCCTGCTGCTATGGCAGCGCAAGCCCCGCCGCTTCGGGGGCTCGCGCGTGCTCGGCTCGAAGGTGCTGGGCCCGCGGGTGCTCACCGGCGGCGGGTGGCTCGGCGGAGGAAGGACCCGGGGCAGCGCCTGGAAGAACGCTGCCGGGAAGGGCACCAGGGAGCGCATTGGAGGACGCGGATGATCCCGGTATCCCGGCGGCGGCTGGCCGTGCTGTACGTGATCGTGATCGCGATGATCGCCACCCTCGGCGGGCGGCTGTGGTACCTGCAGGTGATGAACGGGACCCAGTTCAAGACGCTGGCGGCGCAGAACCAGACCCGCACGATCGTGGTCCCGGCCGTGCGCGGGCAGATCCTCGACGACACCGGCCAGGCGCTCGTGGCGAACAAGACCACGCTGGTCGTCTCGGTTGACATGATGCAGCTGTCGCAGCAGAAGGACGGCGGCGCGGCCGAGCTGGAGCGGCTGTCGACGCTGCTCGGCCTGTCCGACAACCTCGTCAAGGCCAAGACGACGCTGTGCACCAAGGGCGTCAAGCCGCCCTGCTGGTCCGGCTCGCCCTACCAGCCGATCCCGGTTGACGAGCAGGTCAGCGACAAGGCGGCGCTGCAGATCCTGGAGCAGCCCAAGGTCTACCCGGGCATCACCGCCCAGGTCCAGCCGGTGGTCGAGTACCCGATGCCCGACGGCGCCAACCCGGCCCAGGTCCTGGGCTACCTGCAGCCCATCACGCCCGAGGAGATCAAGGCGCGCCACCTCGTCGTCACCGGCTTCTCCGGGGTCGACCTGGTCGGCCAGGCCGGCCTGGAGGGCCAGTACGACGCCCAGCTGCGCGGCCAGCCGGGGACCCAGACGGTCGCCGTCAACGCGGCCGGGGACGTGACCGGGACCGTGTCCACCGCCCCCGCCCAGACCGGCGATGACCTCGTCACCAGCATCAGCTCCAAGGTCCAGGCCGTCGCCCAGAACGCGCTTGACACCGCGATCAAGAAGGCGCGCGGGGCCGGCAACTCGGTCAACCAGGGCGCGGCGATCGTGGAGACGACCGACGGGCGGATCGTCGCGATGGCCAGCTACCCGGACTACGACCCCAACGTCTGGACCAACGGCATCTCCCAGCAGGAGTTCACCAGCCTGTTCGGGGCCAAGAACGGCGCCCCGGTGCTGAACTACGACGCTCAGGGCCAGTACCCGCCCGGCTCGACGTTCAAGCTGGTGTCCACCGCGGGCGCGGTCGCGAACGGGTACGACCTGCACGGCCAGTACAACTGCCCCGCGAACTACTCGATCGCCGGGCGCAACTACAACAACGACGGCGAGCCCGACCAGGGTCCCATCTCGTTCGCCGAGGCGCTGATCCAGTCCTGCGACACGGTCTACTACGAGATCGGCTACCAGATGTGGCAGAAGGACCACGCCAACGACGGCAGCAAGCCCACCGCCAGCGCGCCCGTCCAGCCGATGATGCAGCAGGCCCTGGACTGGGGCTTCGGCAAGCCGACCGGGATCGACCTGCCGGCTGAGTCGGCCGGGTCCGTCCCGACCCGGCAGTGGCTGTACTACCTGTGGAAGGACAACGCCTACCAGGGCCAGGACTGGTGCAAGAACGGCAAGGAGCACGGCAGCTACGTGCAGCAGATCGAGTTCCAGGACTGCACCGCCGGCTGGGTATGGGAGCCGGGCCAGGCGGCCATCGCCGCCATCGGCCAGGGCTACGTCACCGTGACGCCGCTGCAGCTGGCCAACGCCTACGTCGCCCTCGCCAACGGGGGGACGCTCTACAGCCCCCGCATCGGGCAGGCCCTGGTCTCGCCGGCCGGCCAGGTCGCCCAGCGCATCAACCCGCCCGTCATCGGGCACGTGCCCGCCTCGTCGGGCACGCTGGCCTACATCCGCGGCGCCCTCGCCGGGGTGGTGACGCAGGGCACCGCGGCCGGCGCGTTCAAGGGGTTCCCGGACAACCAGGTGTGCGTGGCGGGCAAGACCGGTACCGCCCAGTCCTTCGGCAAGAACTCGACCTCGGTGTTCGCCTCGTTCGCGCCCTGCAAGAACCCGCAGTACGTGGTGGTCGTCATGCTGCCCAACTCCGGCTACGGCGCCGACGCGGCCGCGCCGGCCGTCCGGCAGATCTACGACGGCATCTACGGGCTGGAGAAGCAGAAGCCGGCCCTGCCCGGCGGCAAGCCCCCGGCCAGCCTCCCGGCGGCCGGCCGATGACGGGAATGGTGGTCGGCAAGTACCGGCCCGAGCGCCAGCGGCTCCTTACCCGGGCGGTCGCCAAGGACGGGCTGCTGCGCCGCTACGACTGGTTCCTGGTCCTGGTCACCTGCCTGCTCACCGGGGCCGGCACGGTCTTGGTGTGGGCCGCGACCGAGCCGAGCCTGCGCCAGGCCGGGCAGGACCCGCACACCTACCTGAAGAAGCAGCTGCTCAACGCGGCCATCGGCGTGGCGCTGATGTTCGCCACCGCGAGCCTGGACTACCGCCGCTACCGGGCCTGGTCGCCGCTGGTGTACGGGCTGGCGCTGCTGCTCCTGCTGGCCGTCATGACGCCGCTGGGCACCTCCGTCAACGGCGCCAAGGCGTGGATCGCGCTGCCGGGCGGGTTCCAGGTCGAGCCGTCGGAGTTCGCCAAGCTGGCGCTGATCTTGGCCGGCGCCGCGCTGCTGTCGCGGCGCCCCCGGGTCGAGGGCCAGCGGCCGGGCCGCCCGGGGATCATGGCGGTGGTCCGGGCCGGGCTGGCCAGCGCGCCGCTGATGGGCCTGGTCGCCCTGGAGCCGGCCCTCGGCGTCACCATGGTGCTGGTGTTCACCCTGGTCGGGATGATCGTGGTGTCCGGGCTGCGGCTGCGGTGGATCCTCGGGCTCGGGGCGCTGGCCGCCGCCGTCGTCTACGCGGCGGTCACGCTGCACCTGATGAAGGGCTACCAGGTGTCGCGGATGACCGCGTTCCTGCACCCGCAGCAGGACCTGTCCGGCGCCGGGTACAACCTGATCCAGGCCAAGACGGCGGTCGGGTCGGGCGGCATGCTCGGCGTCGGCCTGTTCCAGGGCACGTTCACCGGCAACAACTTCGTCCCCTCGCAGCAGACCGACTTCATCTTCACCGTCGCGGGCGAGGAGGCCGGCTTCGCCGGCGCGGCGGTCATCATCGGGCTGCTGACGGTGCTGATCATCCGCGCCCTGCGCATCGCGGCGGTGACCGACGACCTGTTCGGCATGCTGGTCGCGTCGGGGATCGCCTGCTGGTTCATCTTCCAGACGTTCGTCAACGTCGGGATGACGATCGGGCTGATGCCGATCACCGGCCTCCCGCTGCCGTTCGTGTCCTACGGCGGGTCGGCCATCTTCGCCGACATGATCGCCGTCGGCCTCCTGCAGGCGGTCCGGCGGCATCACTCGGTGTTCGACTGAGCCTACTTATCCGCAGGCAGCCGGTAGCCACGCGGCAACGAGCACGGCCGAGCGCGCGGAAGGCTACCCGCGCTCCAGCAGCCGCTGGTAGTCGGCGGCGATGCGGGCAAGGTGCTCGCGCGCCTCGTCGCCGAAGGATGCAGTGCGCTCCAGGCTGGTGAAGATCTCGGCGTAGGTGGCGATGTCGGCGAGGGCGGTCATGGTGGCCGTGGCGATGTCGGTGGCAACGATCGCGGCGTCATCATCGAACAGGTGGAAGCCCCCGCGCGGGAACTGGGTGACCGGCGTCGTCCAGGGGATGATGCCGATGCGGGCGTTCGGCCGCCCGGTGGCGTCCGCGATTGCCGTGACCTGCTCCGCCATTACTGCAGGGGAGCCGGCGTGCCAGCGGAGTGCGCCCTCGGTCATGATCAGCGTGAAGCTCTTGCCAGGGTCATCGAGTGCGCGCTGGCGGAGCTCGCGAGCCGCGACAGCGGCGGCTACCTCGTCGGCTGTCAGCTCACGGGAGTCGGGGATCCCGAATACGTAACTCATGTAGCGGACGGTCTGGAGTAGGCCGATTACCATCAGTGGCTGGAATGACCGCACCAGTGTGGCCGAGGATTCGAGCTGACCGATGCGGCGCTGTGTCTCGGCGACGCCGCGAGCCAGGATGAGGCGTGCCGAGGATTCCTCGCGAAGGCCCACGGCGAGGGCCAGGAGGGCTGCCTGCTCGCCGCTGGGAACGCAGTAGACACGGCACAGGGCAGCGACATGGTCAGGGCTGGGCAGCAGGAACCCTCGCTCGATCTTGCTGACCTTGGACTGGGACATGCCCGCGACCTGGCCGACGGTGGTACCGCTCAGTCCGGCTTTGCGGCGGGCGTCCCGAAGGGCAGCCGCCAGCCGGGCGCGATCCTCCGATCCTCGCCCGGCTGGTGTCCGTGGCGT
>DATBEM010000038.1:0-7607 GCA_036276115.1 Trebonia sp. | reverse complement strand
AGGTCAGCGGCGCTGCCCGGCTCGGGCAGGTCCACGCCGCCGAGCCAGCCGGACCACAGCACCGTGGCGCCGTCGGTGACGGTCAGGTGCTCCTCCGGGTCGGCGTCAGACCGGTCAATGTCGGTGACGTCGTACAGCTCGGCGGGCGGGGCGCCGGGCTTGGCGCCCTGGAACATGCCGCGCAGGTCGTCCGCCCATTCGGCCTGGTAAGTGAACTCGTGCTCGCCGCGCTGGACGAGCCGGACCCTGATGTCGCTCATGCTGCCTTTCCTTTTTTCCGTGAATTCCACAATTCGTGCTCCTCCGCGATCAGCTCGCGCTTGTATTCCGTGCTTATGTCGTTGTCGACGAACCGGTCAATGTAAAGCCGGAGGCGCCTTTCGTGCTCGGCGAGCGTTGGCGCGGCCTGCCGGAGCGGGCAGGCGTCGCGCCAGTGCCCCGGGTTGCCGCAGCGGAAGCAGCCGAATAGCTCCACCTCAGCTCGGGCCGTCCGCGCCGGGCGGCTGCGAGGCGAGCCACGCGCGCAGCTCGGGCGGGTCGCCGGGCAGGGGGGTCCAGCGGGGCGCTGGCGGCGCTTCCTGGGGCATCTCGGGCGGGAGCTTGCCGGTGAGCTTGTAGTCGATCCACGCCTGGGCGCGCTGCTGGGCCTCGCGGCTGGCCAGGTAGGCGGCCTCGTCGCGCTCGCGCATCTTCGCCATCATCTGGTCCTTGGCGGCGACGTACGCGGGCGATGGAGGTGCCGGGTCGGCTGCGCCGAGGGCGCGGCGGTTGGCGTGCTCCAGGGCCTCGGCCACCGTCCGGTCAGACGGGTGCGCCTTCGCGGCACGGCCAGCCTCGCGGATGATGTCGGCCGCCGCGCAGAAGGTCTCCGAGTGCGCTATCGAGATGACGGCGTGCTGGGCGGCGATGACGTCGAGGTGGCCGATGACGAGGTGCCAGGTCTCGTAGGTGGCCCTGTCAATTGGCTGCTGGGGGAAGACTGACTTGACCAGCCGGACGATTGTCGCTGTCTCCTCGGGTTCCATTCGCGTTCTCCTTTCGCTTCACTATTCGCTGCATGGCGGCTGCGTACTCGTCGTCGGGGTTAGCCCGCTGGGTTGGCTGCGTTTTCTTTCTCTGCTCTTCGGCTGCCTGCTCGCGGAGCACGTCGAATTTCTCGCGGAGCTTCGGCATTGACGCGATGCGGGTGCGCCACCAGCCGGACTGCGCCCAGTCGATCGCGGCGATTATCCGCTGCTCGGATATTCCGCTGTCGATCATCAGGCGCGCGGAGTCGCGCCATTCCTGCGTGACCTTCGGGCGCTGGGTTTTCCATTCGGCGAGGCGGTCGGCGAGATGGTCGCAGACCCGGCTGACGCCGGGGCGCTCGGGGCCGGGGGCGCGCCTCGGCCGCTTCGCGGACGAGTGCTCTTGATCTTGACTTTCACCACTGACTACAGAACCAAGATCAAGTACGTCCCGGATTTCAGAGGGTGCAGATTCTTCACCGGTCCGACCATGGTCGAGTGGTTCCGATTCTGTGACCTGCGACTTTCGCGGCTCGCTCACATGGTCGTCTACCGTCGCTACCGGTCGGACCGGTGAAGATTCTTCGGGGTGCAGATTCTTCACCGGTGCAGATTCTTCACCGGTCCGACCATGGTCGAGCAGGGGTAGCCGGTAGCGGTTCCGGGCCGCATCGGCCACCCTCGCGTCGATGGCAAGCTCGCCGCCGGCGGCCAGGTCGCGCGTCGCGAGCTGCACGGCGCGGTCACTCAGCCGCGTTTTCCGTGCCAGCTCGGCGACGCTCATTTCCGCTGTCCCTTTCCCGTCGATCTCGTCAGCTATTGCCAGCAGCACGATTAGCGCACCATTCCGCGCTTGGGACTTCGCCCATGCCCATTCGGTCGCGCTGCCCACTCACTCACGTTCCTTGTCTCCCTAGCTGGTGCTGATGGTGATCTCGCCGCCGTTGCCGAGCAGCAGGCCGCCGTGCTGGCGCTGGTGCCGGTCCCATGCGGCTGCCTCGCGGACGGGCATCGCCCGCGTCGCGGCCCCCTGGCGGGCCGGCGCTAGCGGCGGCTGCGCGGGCCCTGGCGCGGGCTGCCGCCAGGCGGCGGCGCGGGCGGCCCGCTGCCCCGCGGCCGTCGCGCGCCAGGCGGCGGCGTAGGCGCGGCGCCCGGCGCGGCACGGCCCGCAGGGCGGCTCCCCGCGCCGGTAGTGCTGGCCGTAGCCCCGGTTAGTGCCGTGCTCCCGGGCGCGGGGCGTGCCGCTCACGACGGCCGCCCGCAGCACCAGCAGCCGCCGCGCGCCCCGCGCGCCCCGCGCGCCGAGCAGCACGGGTAGGCGACGGAGTGGTGCTCGTGGTCCTCCTGGCGCCGCCCGGGGTGGCGCGGCCCGAACGCGGACGGGTCGGGCACCCAGTCGCCGAGGGGGACGTCGCTGGCTTCCAGCCAGGCGGGGTCGCCCCAGCGGGCGACGTCGGCCAGGACGCGGGCGTCACGGCCGGCCTGCTCCCGGGCGGCGGACTCGGCGAGCAGGTCCGGCGAGGCGACGGCGACGGCGCCCATCAGAGCGCGCCCTTGACCTTCGGGACGGGGTCGGGGATCTTCACCTGATGCTCTCCAGTTCCTTCTTGATCCGGCCGGATGCCCAGTCGGCGGGGCGCCAGGTGTCCCAGTCCTGGCCGGACGCGCGCAGGCGGCGGCCGAGGATGTCCTGGCCGGGGCGCAGGCGCCCGCGGGGGCTCTTGAGCTCGCGCCAGAGGATGCCGTGGTCGCCGACGATGATGAGGTCGGGCAGGCCGGCCTTGTTGCGGCGCGGGTCGGTGTCGTGCCACCACCAGATGCCGAGCCACGTGCACAGGCCGGTGACGGCGCGTTGCAGGCTGGCCTCGCTGGCGACGTCGGTGACCTTAGGCACTGGGCGCCGTCCCGTGCTCCGGGCGCCCCTCCGGGCGTACGGCGTCCCGAGGGGGTGCCGCGACAGGCACAGGGGGCAGCAGTCGTCCGGCGGCGCGGGCGGCCTACGCATCGCGGGCCTCCGCCCCGGGCGCGGGCTGGCCGGCCAGCCCGGCGAACACGGACCTGATGAACTCGGCCTCGCGCGTGCCGGCGTGGTAGACGGCCTTGCACGCGCCGCCGGCGGTCGGGTGGTAGGCGGGGCTGAGCATCGCCCGGTGACGGTCGCAGTCGGCGAGGTAGGCCTTGACGCCGCTGGCGAGCTGGGCGGCCGGGATGTCACGGGCAGGGGCGTGGCCGGCTGACCAGTCACGGTTGGCGATGCCGCCGGTCCACCGCTGGTCACTCGCCACCAGCCGCCTCCCCGCCGGACAGCAGCGCCTCCAGGTCGTCGGGGTGGCGCGCGCCGGACAGCTGCCGGATGACCCCGGCCGCCTCGTCGGCGGTCAGCTCCCTGGTCGACCCGATGACCTCGGCGCGCCCGGCGAGCCGGGACGTGGCCGACAGCCGCGACGCCCGGTCCTCGCCGGAGTCGCCGTAGCCGAGCGTGCCGAAGGTGGAGACGATCATGCCGACCTGGCCGTCCGAGGCCAGCGGCAGCCCGGGCTTAGCGGCGGGGGCGGCCTCGGGGTCGGCAGGAGGATCCGGCGGGGGCGGTGGCGCGTCATCCGCCTTCTTGCCGCGCTGACGTCCCGGCTTCGGCTGCTCGCCCTGCGGCCCGGGCTCTAGGACGTCCTTGGCGGTGACCCGCGCGGGCGACGGCCCGAACTCGGCCTCGGCCGTCGTCTCGCCCCGGCCGATCGACCGCCAGATGACGGCCAGCTGGGCGAGGTCGGACGGCGACCAGCGCGAGCGGGGCGCGCCGAGCTTGTTCTCCAGCTGCCCGAGGGTGATGCCCTGCTTGCCGTACCGGGCGACGGCGGCGTCGGCGCGCTGCTCGACGGTATCCCCGTCGCTCTTGTCCCCGGCCAGCGTGGCGTAGCAGGCGGCGACGGCGTCCTCGGTGTACCAGCCGGGCAGGATCGCGAAGATCATCTCCCGCAGCCGGCGGGCGCCGTTGTTGGCGTTGTTCTCGTAGATGTCCCGCTGCTCGGTGAGCTGCTTCTGCCTGCCGCCGGCGTCGCGGACGTGCTGGACGATGAACGTCGTCGCCGACCGGGTGTTGGTCTCCAGGTCCCACGCGAACGCGAGCATTTCCGACTGGCCGTGATCGTCGTCGCGGCGCAGCTCGGTGATGCCGTACTGGATGTTGCCCCAGCAGCGGGCCAGCTCCCGGGCCAGCTGCACCGACGGCCCGGAGATCTGGCTCCCGGCCCGGCTGTACCGGTAGAACGCCTTCTCGGCCAGGCCCTTCATGTTGCAGGACCGGCGCATGTCGAGGTCGGCGCGGCCTATGTCGCGGGGCATCTGCTGGGCGACGATCACCTGCGCCTGCACCTCGGCGATGGCGCGGGACTGCTCGACGGCAGTGCCCTGGCCGACGCGGCCAGGGGTGGCGACGGGGCGGACATGGTCTAGCTGGCTGGTCACGCGTAGTAGTCCTCTCGGGCGCGGCTCCACCTGGGGAGCGCGATGGTCTCGATCTCGTCGGAATATCCGGGCCACGCGTGCTCGGCGCCCTGCGCCTCGGCGGCGCGGCAGTCCCGCCAGGTCTCCATGGCGTCGGCCATGGCCTGCCGGCCGATCGCCAGGGACTCGGCGTCAAGCTGGTAGTAGGCCGTCAGGTACGGGGGCTTGGTCTCCTGGGCGAGGAAGACGAACCCGGGGTCGGTGCCGTGGATGGCCCGCCAGGCGTCGCAGTACTGGGCGGCCTGGATGTGGTAGCCGAAGCTGTCGACCGACCTGGGGAAGTCGCGCTTGCCAGCGCTGGCGCACGTCTTGTAGTCGACGATGACGGGCAGCCGCCCCGCCTCCCGGCGCGGCATGAAGTCGAACCGGGCGCGCTTCCACAGGCCGGAGGCCTGGTCGATCCAGAACACTGACCGCTCCGGGTCTCCCCGGCTGGGGTTGAGCAGCGCGACGGCGGTCTTGCGCTTGCGCAGCGCGGCGGCCATCTCGTGGACGACCTGCACGTCGGCGGTCAGCAGCGGGACTCCCCCGGCGGCGCGGGCCTTGGCCGCGGCCTCCTTCGTCGCGTCCTTGCGCCAGTTCTCGGCCTGGATCTCCACGATCGGGGCGCCGACGCCGAGGACGAGCTTGTGGGCGGCGGTGCCCAGCTCCATCGTCCCGGACGGCTCCTCCGGGTGGTCGAGCAGGTACCGGTAGCGGGCCGGGCCGCCCTCGGCGAGCAGCCGCTTGGCGGTGCTGGCGGACAGGCTCCCCCCGGGAACCGGGTCCCGGTGGTAGTCGGCCTCGGGGATGTCGTAGATCCCCGGCTCGGTGATGATCACGCTGCTACTCCGCTCGAATGGGCGTGGCGGGGCCTGCGCGGGCACCAGGAGCGCCCGCAGTGCCGGGTGCACTCGCAGGTGCCCGGGTTGCCGACCTCGGCCAGGTCGTGGCAGAAGCCGCACGGCTCGCCGCCGAGGGCCTCGGTCGCCCGCGCCCCGTTGATGTGCGCCCCGTGCGGGCCGCCCTCAAGGACGTGGTCGCCGAGCGTGAACGGCTCCGTGGCCGGCCCGGTGACGGCCACGGCGGCCCGGGCGGCGCGGCGCTCCAGCCGCCGGGGTACCCCCACGGCCAGCCACCAGGCCAGCACGGCGATCACGGCCAGGGCCACGACCAGGGACGCGACGGGGAAGATCACGACGGCCCCCGGCGGCAGGCGGCCCGGGCCGCGTCCACGGCGGCCGACCCGAGGATGACCAGGCCGGTGATGACCAGGCCGGTGATGACCAGGCCGGTGATGACGCCGCAGCCGGCCAGCAGCGCGCCGAGCGCGTACCCGAGGGCCTGCCCGGCGGTCACGACGGCCGCCCGGCGAGCGCGGTGGCGGTGGCGAGGTCGAGCGCCTGGCGGACGATGGCGCGCGCGGTCCCCTCAATGATCCGGTCCCGCTCGATCTGGTAGACGGCCAGCCCGGCAGCGTCGCTGGTGCTGCCGTCCTCCTGGGCGTCGGCGGCGGCCCGGACCCCGGCGGCCCACGTGGCGGACAGCTGCCGGCGGACGACCAGCTCCAGCCGGGCGCGGGCGGCCTCGCGACGGTCGGCGGCGCTCACGCGGCCTCCTGCTTCCTGGCGCGCGCCTGGTCGCGCCGCCTGGTGTTATCCGCCCGCTCGGCGACCCTGCACGGCTCGCACATCGGCTCGCGGCGCCGCCGGTGGCGGGTCGCCCCGGCATTGGTCCCGCACGGCTGCTCGGGCGCGCGGCCCGTCGCGCGGATGCGCGGCGCGACGGGCGCGGCCGGCCGGCCATCACCAGGGGCTAGCAGCCCGAGCGCGGTCAGCTCGTCCTGCATCGCGAGCACGGTCGCGGCCTTCTCGCCGCCGCGCCGGGCGGCGGGGGCGCTCACGCCGTCACCAGCCCTTGATGCCGGGCGATGAACTCAGCCGGGCTGACCGCGACGCAGTGCCCGCCCGGCCCGAGGGCCAGCCACGGCCTGATCAGCTCCCGCTCCGCCGGCACCGGCGGCGGCTCCGGCGCCCGGGACAGCTCCGTGGCGGGGATGACCGTCACCGCCGCCGTGGCGTCATCGACCGCGACCAGGGCGTCGGTGCGCGGGTAGCCGGTGATCCCGTCGTGCCGGAAGGTGCCGTAGCGGACGCCGTGGAGGGTGCCCCATGAGGGGCGCTGCCCCGGCCCGGAAGCGGGAGGACCGGGCCGGGGCAGCGGTGCCGTGGCCGCCGGGGAGGTGGCGGCCACGGCCTCCTGGGCCGCGCGGGGGGGTGGCGCGGGCACAGGAGCCAGGGCCTGCGCCGGGGCCGCACCCGGCGCAGGGTCATCAGCGGCGACGGCGGCGAACCACGCCGTGACGGCGTCCGCGTCATCGCCAGCAGGATCATCGACCAGGGCGGCGAACTCGTCGGCGGCGGGGCGGCGCGCCCCGTGGCGGCCGGAGTACCACAGCGGCGCGATGCCCGCGGTCCACAGCGCGCGGGGGGCGTAGGGCAGCGACGCCAGCACCAGCAGCGCCACGTAGGCGGCGACGCCGAGGGCGGCCAGCAGGCGGCCGGTCATAGCGCGCTCACCAGGGTCGCGGTGAACGTGCCCGGCTGGACGGGAAGGCCGTCGTCGAACAGCTCGATGAACCTGTGGCCCGGGTCCAAGAGCACCCAGGTGCTGCCGTCCGCCTCGATCCACGCGCCGTGCGCGTCAGCGGTCACGGTGACCTCTCCCGGCCCCAGCAGGCGGTGGACGGCCAGCGCGACCGGGCAGGAGCACGCGGCGGTCGGGATGCCGTTGGCGATGTCCTGCGCGGTCACCTCGATGACCAGCTCAGCCGGGGCGGTCACGACGTGGCCTCGTCTTCCAGGGTCGCGGTGAACGTGAACGGCGCCAGGTCATCGCCGGCGGTGCCGCCGTCGAACAGGTCCACGAACAGCCGGGCCTCAGGGGGCATGCCGTACGTGCCCGGCACGAGCGTGCCGGGCCAGGTGACGGTGATGAAGGTGCGGCTGACGAGGACGTCCTCGTCGTCGGTGCTGGCGCCCGTCGCGCGGGCCGCCGCGAGGGCGACCGGGCAGCGCCACGCCTCCCCGGGACGGCCGGACCTGATGTCCTCGGCGGTCA
>DATBEM010000037.1:0-89708 GCA_036276115.1 Trebonia sp. | reverse complement strand
AGCTTGAAGACCGGGATGCCGGTGGCGGTGGCCAGGACCTCGGCGATGAGCTCCTCGTTCACCTCGGCCACGACGTCCATGTCGCCGGCCTTCCACTCCTTCTCCCGAGTCGCCTTCTTGGCCAGCAGCTGCTTCTCGTTGTCCCGCAGCGCGGCGGCCTTCTCGAAGTCCTGCGAGTCGATGGCCGACTCCTTGTCCCTGCGGACGTCGGCGATCTTCTCGTCGAACTCGCGCAGGTCAGGCGGAGCGGTCATCCGCCGGATCCGCATCCGCGAGCCGGCCTCGTCGATCAGGTCGATCGCCTTGTCGGGCAGGAACCGGTCGCTGATGTAGCGGTCGGCGAGCTGCGCGGCGGCGACGAGCGCGCTGTCGGTGATGGACACGCGGTGGTGCGCCTCGTAGCGGTCACGCAGGCCCTTGAGGATCTCGATCGTGTGCGCGATCGTCGGCTCGGCCACCTGGATGGGCTGGAAGCGGCGCTCGAGCGCCGCGTCCTTCTCCAGGTACTTGCGGTACTCGTCCAGCGTGGTGGCGCCGATGGTCTGCAGCTCGCCCCGCGCGAGCATGGGCTTGAGGATGGAGGCCGCGTCGATCGCGCCCTCCGCCGCGCCTGCCCCGACGAGGGTGTGGATCTCGTCAATGAACAAGATGATGTCGCCGCGGGTGCGGATCTCCTTGAGGACCTTCTTCAGCCGCTCCTCGAAGTCACCCCGATAGCGGGATCCGGCCACCAGCGCGCCGAGGTCGAGGGTGTAGAGCTGCTTGTCCTTGATGGTCTCGGGGACCTCGCCCTTGACGATCTTCTGGGCCAGGCCCTCGACCACGGCCGTCTTGCCGACGCCAGGCGCGCCGACCAGGACCGGGTTGTTCTTGGTGCGGCGGGACAGCACCTGCATGACCCGCTCGATTTCCTTCTCCCGGCCGATGACCGGGTCGAGCTTGCCCTCGCGGGCGCCCTGCGTCAGGTTCCGGCCAAACTGGTCGAGCACGAGCGACGTGGACGGCGCGGACTCGGTGGACCCGCTCGCAGCGGACGCGGGCTCCTTGCCCTGGTAGCCGTGCAGCAACTGGATGACCTGCTGGCGCACCCGGTTCAGGTCAGCGCCCAGCTTGACCAGCACCTGGGCCGCGACCCCGTCGCCCTCACGGATGAGGCCGAGCAGGATGTGCTCGGTGCCGATGTAGTTGTGCCCGAGTTGCAGGGCCTCTCGCAGCGAGAGCTCAAGCACCTTCTTGGCCCGGGGCGTGAAGGGGATGTGCCCAGACGGCGCCTGCTGGCCCTGGCCGATGATCTCCTCGACCTGCTGGCGGACCGCCTCAAGGCTGATGCCCAGTGACTCGAGTGCCTTGGCGGCGACGCCCTCACCCTCGTGGATGAGGCCGAGGAGGATGTGCTCCGTGCCAATGTAGTTGTGATTGAGCATCCTGGCTTCTTCTTGCGCCAGGACAACAACCCGCCGCGCCCGGTCAGTGAACCTCTCGAACATCTCGTCGCTCTCCTCACAGCGGGGGATCCGGCAGGCCCAAGCGTGCCTGTCCTGCTCCGCATCGTAGCCGCGTGCCCGACCCTGGACTTAACGCCGTTATGCGTCAACTACAGGTGAAGTTCCCCGGACACCGCGTCTGTACCCCATCCAACAGCGTGAACTGGCGACGTAGTTCCAAGTACGCCACGGGCGAACGCGCCCCTTGGCAAGTGCCCGGCGGGGGTCCCCCTCAGGGGCCGGCCCCCGCGGGGACGTCACGTCCCCGCGCCAGGGGCGAGGGGAACCCCATGGCGGCGGGCAAACCTATACAGAACTGCCACATCCCCCGGCCGCGCAGGCATAGCGCGACCCGAAGACGAGCCCCTCGCTCCTACTAGTGAACGGCTTCGTACTCGGCCACGATGTTGGCCGGAATGCGGCCGCGCTCATTGACCTTGTAGCCGTTTGCCTTGGCCCACTCGCGGATTCGCGCGCTCTGCTCACGGCCAGCGCCGCTGCGCGGCCGGCGGCGGCGAGCAGCGGCGGCAGCGCCGGCCGCTTTGCGCGCGTGTTCCACATAGTGGGCAAGTTCATCGCGGAGCTTCCCGGCGTTGCCGGAACTCAGGTCGATCTCATACGACACGCCGTCGAGACCAAAGGTCACCGTCTCCGTCGCCTCGCTGCCGTCGAGATCATCGACGAGAAGCACTTGGACCTTCTGGGCCATGGGAATCATCCCCTCTGTGGAGCAACCTATTTGGTTGCCAAAGATATACCCACGTTCTTGGCTTGACAATTCACCATGACAGATTCACAAGTGGCGCACTGCACGGGCCCCCGCCGGAGGGCAGTGGGCAGCGGCCCACACTACGCAGTGGCACTACAACAGCACAGGAGTCGTAGTTACGCTCCGTAACTACCTTTTCTTGCACTGTTAGAGATAGCTGATGCCGACGGCCGCATAATCACGTTGCAGGTGAAATTTCAGGTTTAGCTTCCATCGCCCCGTTCACGTCCGGTTTCACCGGCGCCGACGGCCTCCCGGCGGCCGCGTCGCCGCGGCGCGAGCTCGTGGCGCAACAGCGCGCCCAGCCCCACCAGGAAAGCCAGGCCGACAATGACCGGCGCTGCGAGGGCGGTTAGATCAGGCAGCATGCAGGCACTCTACCCGGCGGCATGCAGGCACTCTACCCGGCGGCCGGCGGCGCCGGGCGAGCCGGGACGCCTCCGGGGACGCCCAGACAATGGACATAGCGCGCGTTGAGCGGCCATGCTCACACTGTGCAAATCGGCACAACAAGGCACAAGGCCTGCGAGAAGCAGTTAGAGCCGGAGCAACATGCGGGTGTTACCGAGCGTGTTCGGCTTGACCCGATCCAGCTCCAAAAACTCCGCGACGCCGTCATCGTAAGATTGCAGCAACTCCGCGTAGACCTCGGGCGCGACAGGAGTACCGAAGATTTCAGTGAAACCGGCGCTGGCGAAGAAGTTGACAGCGAAGGTCAAGCAGAATACACGGGCCACCCCGACGGCCCTCGCCCGATCGAGCAGGTCCGCCACGATCAAGTGGCCGATGCCCTGGCCCCGCGCGCCCGGGTCGACGGCGACGGTCCTGATCTCGGCCAGGTCTTCCCACATAACATGCAGCGCGCCACACCCGGCGACCTTGCCGTCATCGGTTCTCTCGGCGACGCAGAACTCCACGATGTCCTCGTAGAGATTGACGGTGTGCTTGTCAAGCAACCGGCCCGATCCTACGTTCTGGTCGATCAGGGCGCGGATTCCCGGCACATCCCTGGTGCGAGCTTGCCTGACTGTGTACCCCATGGCGGAACTACTGTATCGGTCCTTGCCACTGGGGCCGAGGCGGGCAGACAGGGGCCAGGGCAGGCCAATCAGTCTATGGCCCGCCGGGAGGGCGAGTGGCGCGAACTAAGGTGACGCACGCCACTCACGACACCAGGCGGCGGCACGGCCAGCGCCCGGGCGCGGGAATGGCCGCAGGCGGCCGCCAGAAGCCCAGGAAGGCGCACAGGGCGCTTGAGCAGGCGGATGATTAGCGCCAGCATCGCACAAGGGCGCGTGGCGGCCCTGGGCGCCGTCCCGGGCGGGACGGGACTACTGACCGGGCCGGACGAACGGGAACAGGAACGTGTCCCTGATGGTCTCGCCGGTCAGGGCGATCATCAGGCGGTCAATGCCCATGCCCATCCCGCCGGTGGGCGGCATCGCGTACTCCAGCGCCCGCAGGAAGTCCTCGTCCACCTCCATGGCCTCCGGGTCGCCCCCGGCGGCCAGCAGCGACTGGGCGGTCAGCCGCTCGCGCTGGACGACGGGGTCGACCAGCTCCGAGTAGCCGGTGCCGAGCTCGGCCCCGAACGCGACCAGGTCCCAGCGCTCGGCCAGCCGCGGCTCGGTGCGGTGCTGGCGCGTCAGCGGGGACACCTCCACCGGGAAGTCCCGGTAGAAGGTGGGCTCTACTGTCTGCTTCTCCACCAGCCGCTCGTACATCTCCAGCACGACCTGCCCGCTGTTCCAGCCCGGCCGCAGCGGCACGTCCGCCTTGTCGCACAGGGCGCGCAACTCCGTCTCGGGCGTGTCCACGGTCACTTCCTCGCCCAGGGCGCGGGAGATCGCCTCGTGCACCGTCAGCGAGCTCCAGGGGGCGCCGAGGTCGTACTCGCCGCCGTCGGCGCGCCGGATGACCGTCGACCCGAACGCCGCCAGCGCCGCGCCCTGCACCAGGGACTGGGTCATCGCGCCGATCGTGTTGTAGTCCCCGTACGTCTCGTACGCCTCGAGCATGGTGAACTCGGGGTTGTGGGTGGCGTCGGCGCCCTCGTTGCGGAAGTTGCGGCCGATCTCGAAGACCTTCTCCAGGCCGCCGACGACCAGCCGCTTGAGGTAGAGCTCGAGGGCGATCCGCAGGTAGACCTCGACGTTGTAGGTGTTGTAGTGGGTGACGAAGGGCCGCGCGTTGGCCCCGCCGTGCAGGGCCGTCAGCACGGGCGTCTCGACCTCGATGAAGCCGCGCCCGGCGAGGGCGTCGCGCACCGAGCGGACGACGGCCGAGCGCGTCTGCGCCATCCGCCTGGCCTCGGGGTTCACCAGCAGGTCAAGGTAGCGCTGGCGGACCCGGGCCTCGGGGTCGGTCAGCCCGGCGTGCTTCTCCGGCAGCGGGCGCAGCGCCTTGGCGGTGATCGCCCACGACGAGGCCATCACCGACAGCTCGCCCGAGCGGGACGTGATCACCTCGCCGGTCACGCCAACGTGGTCGCCGAGGTCAACGTCCCGCTTCCACGCCGCTAGTGACTCCTCGCCCACCCCGGCCAGCGACACCATCACCTGGATGTCCCCGGTCCCGTCGCGCAGCGTCGCGAAGCACAGCTTCCCGCCGTTGCGCGACAGCATCACCCGGCCCGCGACCCCGGCCTGCTCGCCGGTCGCGGTGTCGGCCGGCAAGGCGTCGAACCGGGCGCGCAGCGCGGCGGCCGTGTCCGTGCGGTCAAAGGTAACGGGGTACGGGTCAATGCCGGCCTCAATGAGCCGGGCGCGCTTGTCCATCCGGACGCGTACCTGCTCCGGAACGTTCTCCTCAGTCACGTCCGAAGGCTACCGGGCACGGCCGCGGGGGGCACACCTGATCAGGCGTGCCCGGTCGCCGGGATGGCGGTGGCCGACGTGACGTTGCGCTCGTAGACCAGGCGCAGCCCGATCAGCGTCAGCCAGGGCTCGTGGTGGTCGATGGCCGATACCTCGTTGATCACGAGCGGCGCCAGGCCGCCGGTGGCGATGACGGTCACGGCGTCGGGATCCTCCGGCGCGAGCTCGGCCGCCATCCGCCGCGCGATCCCCTCCACCTGGCCCGCGAACCCGTAGACGATCCCGGACTGCAGGGCCTCCACGGTGGACTTCCCGATGATGCGGGGCGGCCGGGTCAGCTCCACCTTCAGCAGCTGGGCGGCCCGGCGGGCAAGGGCGTCGACCGAGATCTCGATGCCGGGCGCGAGCGCCCCGCCGACGAACTCGCCCTTGGCGCTGACCGCGTCGAAGTTGGTCGAGGTGCCGAAGTCAACGACGATCGCCGGCCCGCCGTACAGGTGCACGGCGGCGAGCGAGTTCATGATCCGGTCGCTGCCGACCTCCTTGGGGTTGTCGTAGCGGATCGGGACGCCGGTCCGCACGCCCGGCTCCACGATGACGGTGGGGCGGTCGCCGTAGTACTTGCGGCACATCTGGCGCATCTCGTGCAGCACCGACGGCACCGTCGAGCACAGCGAGATGCCGTGCAGGTCCGTCTCCCGGATGACGCCGGACTGCGCGAACAGCCCGTGCAGGACCACGGCGATCTCGTCGGCCGTGCGGTCGGGCACGGTCGAGATTCGCCAGTGCTCGACGATGGTCTCCCCGTCGAAGACCCCGAGCACCATGTTGGTGTTACCGATGTCAATCGTCAGCAGCATCGTGCCCTCGACCCGAACCCTTCATCACGAACCTTCTTCACGTCACGGAACCTGGCTTGGTCGCCCGGGGCCTATTCCTCGTCCAGGACGCCGGAGAGCCGCTGCGCCTCGGCCTGCCGCAGCCGCCCGGCGGCCGCCGCCCGCCCGGCCGTCAGCCGCGCCAGCGCGCGGTAGGCGGCCGCGGCGTGGGGAGAGCCGGCCCGCAAGGCGGCCAGGTCGGCGGCGACCGCGGCAGCGTCCCCGCGCGCGGCCGGACCGGTGAGGGCCAGGTCCCCGAGCCGCACGGCATTGTCCAGGGCAGCGGCCAGCACCGGCCGCAGCAGCCGGGCGGGCGGCACTGCCGGGGCCGCCCCGCCAGGCGGCCCGGCCGCGGGCTGCCCCAGCGGCGGCCCGGCCGGCGCCGGTCCCTCGACGGCCCGGCTGAGCAGGTCGGCCGCCTCCGCGACGAGGCCGATCACGTGGTCGGCGGCCAGCGTCAAGGCGGCGTGGAAGAGCGGGCGGCCCTCCTCGGGGATGACGACCGGCTCGCCGCCCATCTCGAGGACCAGGACCTCGGCGACGGCCCGCAGCTGCTCGGGCGCGGTAACCCCGAAGCAGGTGCCCTTGACCCGGTCGGCGTCGTCCTCACGGCCGGCGAAGGTCATCACCGGGTGCAGCGCGAGCGGCAGCGCGCCGGCCTCGGTGGCCGGTTCGAGCACCCCGATGCCATAGCGGGCGCTGGCGTGCACGATCAGGCGCCCGCCATAGGGCGCGCCGGTGTCGGCCAGCCCGCGCACCAGGGCGGGCAGGTCGTCGTCGGGCACGGTGAGCAGGACCAGGTCGCAGTCCTCGATAACCTCGGCCGGGTCGGCCAGCCGGGCGAGCCGGAAGTTGTCACGGACCCGGGTGACGGACGCCTCCGAGATGGCGTGCGCGGCCACGACGCGGTGGCCGGCCGCCTCCAGGGCGCGGCCAAGCGCGGTGCCGGCCCGCCCCGGCCCGATGATGCCGACGCGCAGCCGTGCGGGATGCTCGGCGGATCCAGTCTCCACGAGTACCGGTCGTTCCCTTCCCCAGCTGGGTCTATCCCCAGGATAACCGCCGCGGCCCCCGGGGGCGCCGGCGCGTCAGCGATGCGGGAAGGGGGCGGGCTTGTCGCGCTCATCGCGGTCCTGATCGTCGTCGGGGGACTTGGGCACCCGGCAGCAGTACTCCAGCCACAGCGCGGCCACCGCCAGCAGGAGGGAGGCGGCGAACGTCAGGCCCGCGGTGACCATGTCCTGGCGCGGCGTGCTCGCGCTGAGCATCACCGACAGGTAGATCATGAAGCCCAGGGCGATCCCGCCGAAGATCGCGGCGACCTGGGCGCTGGCCTTGGCGAGGACGAGCATCCGGGCGACGAACAGCGGCGGGGCGGGGTCCGCGCGGTCGCCGGCGATGCGGGCGCGCAGGTCGCGGCCGATCCAGGCCTCCACGCCGCCGGCGATCAGCAGCGCCGGAACGAACGACCACGTCAGCGGGGGCAGCCGGGAGTAGATGGCGTGCAGTAGCGCCCAGGTGACGGCCCCGCAGACCAGGGCGATGAGCAGGAGGAATCGAGGGCGGGTGGGCCTCATGGGAGGATCAGTTCCTCCTTCGATCGCCGCACTGCGGGCTTGCGGCCGGCACTGTCACCGGCATCGCCGCCCGCGCTGCCGCCCACCGCGCCCAGCAGGCTCGCGACGTCGCCGTGGCCAGGCAGCCGCGCGGCCGGGTCGGCGTCGTGCCACGGGGCGAGCACGAAGGCCCGCTCGTGTGCCCGGGGATGGGGCAGCGTGAGCTCGGGATCGTCGCTGCGCTCGCCCTCGTAGGCGATAATGTCGATGTCCAGGGTCCGCGGCCCCCAGCGGGCTTCCCGGGCCCGGTCGAAGCTCGCCTCGACCTCGTGCAGCGCGGCGAGCAGCGCCCGCGGCGGCAGGGTGGTGCTCGCCAGCAGGACGGCGTTCAGGTAGTCGGGCTGCTCGGGGCCGCCGACGGGGGCCGTCTCGTAGACCGGGGAGGCCGCGTCGAGCGTTATCCCGCCGATCGCGGCGATCGCGTCCACGGCCCCCTGCAGGATGTCCAGGCGCGACCCGAGGTTGCTGCCGAGGGCGAGCACGACGTGATGACCACTCACGGCTTCACTGTAGCCGCCCGCCAGGCGGCGGCGACCCGGACCGCGTCGGCGTTGGCGGGCACCTCGTGGACCCGCACGCACCAGGCGCCGCCCGCGGCCGCCAGGGCGGTGATCGCCAGCGTGGCCGCGTCGCTCTCGCCGAACGGCCGGGCGGCGCCGTCCTGGTTGGCCAGCAGCCGGCCCAGGAACCGCTTGCGGGAGGCGCCCACGAGCACCGGGAACTCGTGGCCGCCGATCCGGGCCACGTCGCCCAGGCGGGCGAGCAACTGCCAGTTATGGGCGTCGGGGCCGGCCGGGTCGGGCACCTTGCTGAACCCGAGGCCGGGGTCGAGCACGATCAGCGCTGGGTCGACGCCCTCGGCGGTGACCGCCTCGACCCGCCGCGCCAGCTCGGTCCGGACCTCGGCGACGACGTCCGCGTACACGGCCCGCGAGCCCATGTCACGGCTGTGCCCGCGCCAGTGCATCACGACGTACGGCGCCCCCGCCTCGCCGACCAGCCGGGGCATGTACGGGTCGGCCAGGCCGCCGCTGACGTCGTTGACCAGGGTCGCGCCCGCGTCGAGGGCGGCCTGGGCGACGGCCGCCCGCATGGTGTCCACGCTGACGGCGATGCCGGACGCGGCGAGCTCGGCGATGACCGGGATGACCCGCCGCAGTTCCTCCTCGGCCGACACCCGCTGCGCGCCGGGACGGGTGGACTCCCCGCCGACGTCGACGATGTCGGCCCCCTGGGCGGCGAGCTCGAACCCGCGGGCGATGGCGGCCCGCGGGTCGTACCACCGCCCGCCGTCGGAGAACGAGTCGGGCGTGACGTTGACGACGCCCATCACCAGGCAGCGGTCGGCAGTCGGCAGGGGGTGGGGCATGGGCAGTCCTCGCTGGTCAGTCTCGCGCCAGCTTAGACCCGACCGAGTCCGCGGGGGCACCCTCCTCATCGCCAGGGCGACCTGGCCGGGAGCCGTTGGCCGCAGTGCTGGCGGCGTCATCAGCCGGGGTGGCCTCGGCGGTGGCGCCCTCAGCGGGAACGTGGCCGGGCCGCCCGGGCCCGGCCAGCGCCACCGGGAACGGCCCGGTCATCCGCTGCCCGGCCGCCCGGCGCCGGCTGCCGTGCAGCAGCCGGCCAAGGCCCAGCGCGCGCGCCAGCCGCCGGGCGTACCGGCGGATCTCCGGGCGCGGCCAGACCAGGAACGCCTCGGCCTGCAAGGCGGCGACGGCGATGCGAGGCGCGTCGCTGCCGCCGGGGAAGACGAAGAAGCGCGGCTCCCAGACCGGGCTGAACTTCGCGTTGAACTTGTACAGCGACTCGATCTGGACCCACCGGGAGGCGAAGACCAGCAGGTTGCGCCAGGACTTCAAGATAGGGCCGGCCCCGATCCGCTCGCCTCGCTCCAGCACCGCCCGGAACATGGCGAAGTTCAGCGAGATCCGCTTGACGCCCAGGGACGGCGCCGCCTTGATCGACTCCGTGATCATGAAGTCGTTCAGCCCGCCGGTGGCCGTGTGGTCGCGCCGCATCAGGTCGAGCGACAGCCCGTCGGGACCCCACGGCACGAAGTGCAGCACGGCCCGCAGCGTCCCTTCCTCCCGGGCGGTGACGAGCACGCAGTCCTCGTCCCCGGGGGCGCCGATGCGGCCCAGGGCCATCGAGAACCCGCGCTCGGTCTGGGTGCCGCGCCACCGGTCGGCGACTCGCACGACCTCCGTCAGCTCGTCCTCGGGAACGTCACGGACCCGGCGGACCTCGGCGACGTAGCCGTTCTTGGCGACCCGGGAGACCATCTGCCGCACGTTGCGCATGGAGCGCCCGCCCAGGCTGAAGTCGGCCACGTTGACGATGGCCTCGTCGCCCAGCTCAAGGGCGGTAAGGTCACCCTCGCGGCACCACACCTCGGCCCCCTGCTCGCTGCAGCCCATGACGGCCGGGCGCCAGGCGTGGCGCGCCGCCTCGGTGAGGAACACCGACATCGCGCCCGGCCACGCCTCCGGGTCGCCGATCGGGTCGCCGGCCGCCAGCATGACCCCGGACACGACCCGGTAGCAGATGGCGGCCTTGCCCGACGGGGACCAGATCACGCTCTTGTCATCGCGCAGCGCGAAGTAGCCCAGCGAGTCCCGGCTGCCCTGCTTGACGAGCAGGTCCCGGATCCGCTGCGCGTCGCAGTCCGCCAGCCGCGCGCGTGGCTGGGCCGGGCGCAGGAACAGGTAGACGGTCATGACGAGCGTGAACGCGCCGAGCGCGCTGGTCAGCACGTGGTAGGCGTCGCTGCGCCGGTCATCGAGCCACTGCACCGGGCCATCGGCGCCGACCAGTTCCCAGACCACGTCGTGCACCCGCTGGCGGAACGTGTAGTCCTGCGCGAGGTGACCCAGCGACAGGTAGCCCAGGCCGATGGCGATGTCGGCGATGACCAGCGCGAGGAACACCCAGATGGCGGTCCAGCGGGTGCGCGGGTCGCCCACCGCGTAGAACTGGTCGTGAAAGTAGATCAACGTGGCCAGCAGCAGGATCGACACCACTGCCAGCCAGATGTGCGCGAGCGGCGTGCGCCAGAAGTGGATCGCGATGTCGAGGGCGAGCAGCGCCATGACCGCCTGCCAGGCCCGCCGCTTGCGCCGCCGCAGCCCGTGCGACAGCAGCAGGAGCAGCAGCCCGGTGATCACGTAGGCGGTGATGGTGACGTTGGTGAGCGTGCCGGGCACGAACGAGTTGATGCGGTGCAGCTTGTCGTGCCAGGTCGGCTTGAACACCGCCAGGACGTCGGACAGGCCGATGAGCATGCAGACGAACGCCGCGAACCCCGGTACCCAGGTCCGCTGCTTCTTGGTTTTGCCGGCCGGTGCGCCATTGCCCTTGCCCGCTGAGGTGCTTTCGCTCATCTCGAATCTCTTGTCAGGCCCCGGACTACGGTGCGCAGCCTACCCACGACGGGTGCCCGATGTCCCCCTCTTAGTTAGACGCTGACCACATGGCAATAGTTACGTCGTCCCGCGTCATTTCTGGCCCCCGGACCCGTAGCTACCCCGAAAGCACGATGGCACGCACCCGCCGGGGTGCGTGCCATCGCGGTCGTCGCGGGCCTAACTGCGGCTGAACATCAGGCTCATCGCTTCCGCGCGGGTGGCCTGGTCGCGGAAGACGCCGCGGACGGCGGAGGTCACCGTCTTGGCGCCGGGCTTGCGGACGCCGCGCATCGTCATGCACATGTGCTCGGCCTCCAGGACGACGATCACGCCCCGGGGATGCAGGATGCGCATCAGCGCGTCGGCTACCTGGCAGGTCATCCGCTCCTGGACCTGGGGCCGCCGGGCGTAGACGTCCACCACCCGGGCGAGCTTGGACAGGCCGGTGACCTCGCCCTTGACGTTCGGGATGTACCCGATGTGCGCCTTGCCCATGAACGGGACCAGGTGGTGCTCGCACATGCTGTACATCTCGATGTCGCGGACCAGGACGATCTCGTCGTGGTCCTCGTCGAACAGCTTCGTCAGGACGTCCTCGGGTCGCTGGCGCAGCCCGGCGAACTGCTCGGCGTACATCCGGGCGACCCGGGCGGGCGTGTCGACCAGCCCGTCCCGGTCCGGGTCCTCGCCGACCGCGAGCAGGATCTCGCGGACGGCCCGCTCGATCCGCTGCCGGTCGACTGGCGCGGGAAGCTCAGCGCCAGGGCCGTCCCCGTTCAGGGCGGACACGCCCTCGCCGTCCAGCACGCCGTTGCTCACGGGTTGTCGCTGTCGCTTCCGGTACCGCCGTCAAGGCCGAAGTTGAGGCTCTGGCCGTTGGCGCCGCCGGCGCCATTGCCGCCCGCGCCGCCAGGCGCGGGCCCGTCACCGAGCGACGACGCGGTGAGCGCGAGCTCCTTGGGCGACAGGACCGGCGGGCGGTCCGATGGCAGGCGCTTGCCGTAGCCGGTGTAGCTGCCCCGCAGGGGCCGCTTCTGGACGGGGGCGAAGACCTCGAGGACCTCCTTACGGGAGAGCGTCTCCTTCTCCAGCAGCTGCAGGACGAGGTGGTCCAGGACGTCGCGGTACTCGTTGAGAACCTCCCACGCCTCGTCGTGGGCGGACTCGATGAGCCGCCGGATCTCCTCGTCGATCGCCGACGCGATCTCCTCGGAGTAGTCCCGGGCGTGCGACCGCTCCATGCCGAGGAAAGGCTCGCTGTCGCCACTGCCGAACTTGCGCGCGCCCAGCCGCTCGCTCATGCCGTACTCGGTGACCATGTTGCGGGCGATTCCGGTGGCCTTGTCGATGTCGTTCGCCGCGCCGCTGGTCGGCTCGTGGAAGATCAGCTCCTCCGCCGTGCGCCCGCCGAGGAGCATCGCGAGCTGGTCTTGCATCTCGGCTCGGGTGGTGAGGAACTTGTCCTCGGTCGGCAGCGCCATGGTGTAGCCCAGCGCCCGGCCGCGGGGGATGATCGTCACCTTGTGCACCGGGTCGGCGTTGGCCATCGCGTGACCTACGAGGGCGTGCCCGCCCTCGTGGTAGGCGATGAGCTTGCGCTCGGACTCCGAAAGCAGGACGCTCTTGCGCTGGGGGCCGGTCAGGACCCGGTCAATGGCCTCCTCGAGCGCCGCCATCGTGACCTGCTTGCCGTTGGTGCGGGCGGTCAGCAGCGCGGCCTCGTTGATCACGTTGGCCAGGTCGGCCCCGGTGAAGCCGGGGGTCCGGCGGGCGATCACGTCCAGGTCGGCGTCGGGCGCGATGGGCTTGCCGCGGGCGTGCACCCGCAGGATGCCCTTGCGGCCCGACAGGTCGGGCTGGGCGACCACGATCTGCCGGTCGAACCGGCCCGGGCGCAGCAGCGCCGGGTCGAGGATGTCCGGCCGGTTGGTCGCGGCGATGACGATCACGCCGCCCTTGGTGTCGAAGCCGTCCAGCTCGACCAGCATCTGGTTCAGCGTCTGCTCGCGCTCGTCGTGGCCACCGCCGAGGCCGGCGCCGCGGTGCCGGCCGACCGCGTCGATCTCGTCCACGAACACGATCGCGGGCGCGTTCGCCTTGGCCTGCTCGAACAGGTCACGGACGCGGGACGCGCCCACGCCGACGAACATCTCGACGAAGTCAGAGCCGGAGATCGAGTAGAACGGGACGCCCGCCTCGCCCGCGACGGCTCGCGCGAGCAGGGTCTTGCCCGTCCCGGGAGGGCCGTACAGCAGCACGCCCTTGGGGATCTTGGCCCCGATGGCCTGGAACTTGGCCGGGCTCTGGAGGAACTCCTTGATCTCCTGGAGCTCCTCGATCGCCTCGTCCGCGCCGGCTACGTCGGCGAAGGTGGTCTTGGGGGTGTCCTTGGTGATCAGCTTGGCGCGCGACTTGCCGAAGTTCATGACCCGCGACCCGCCGCCTTGCATCTGGGTCAGCAGGAAGAAGAAGAACAGCGCGATCAGGATGTACGGCAGGAACGTCCCCAGCAGCAGGCTCAGCAGCGTGTTGCTCTTGGGAATCGAGATGTCGTAGCCGCCGGGAAGCTTGCCCGCGTCGAACTGCCGCTGCAGTACCTGCTGGAGCTGCTGGCCCTGGCCCGAGATGAAGCTGGCCTGGTACTGGGCGCCGGTGGTGGTGGTGATCTGGATCGTCTGGTTCTTGTCGGTTAGCAGCGCGGACTTGACCTTGCCCTGCTCAATGAGCTGGACGACCTGCGAGGTGTCCTTCTGGGTGTAAGAGCTGCCCGAGTTGGCCCACCCGAGGGTGATCGTGATCACCAGCACCGCAAGCAGGACCAGCAGCAGCGGTCCCCTGAATATGCGCTTCAACTCCATCGTGAGCGACCCCGTAGGCCCGGGACCGTTCCCTCCTGACCAGCCTCACGTCCCGCCGACCTCCGGCGGCACTGCCATGCCTGCTTGGCGCGGTGTTGACCTTGCCCTGCATAAGGAATAACTGACGGTACACCGCGAGCCGGGCATGCCGCCGACACTTCTACTGCCACCGTCAACGCTCCCCGCCACGCAAACTGTTCCCCCCGGCTCCATTGCCCCGGGGGGACGACCCCCCGTAAACCTCTGGAGCCAGCGTCCCGATGAACGGCAGGTTGCGGTACTGCTCCGCGTAGTCGAGCCCGTACCCCACCACGAATTCATCCGGGACCTCGAAGCCGGTGTAGGCCACTTCGACGTCCATCTGCGTGGAGGACGGCTTGCGGAGCATCGCGCATACCGCCACCGACGCCGGGTTTCGCGACTGCAAGTTCCCGACCAACCACGATAGCGTCAGCCCGGAATCGATGATGTCCTCAACGATGAGCACGTGCCGGCCGCTGATGTCGGCGTCCAGGTCCTTGAGGATGCGGACCACCCCCGACGACTTCGTGCCCGAGCCGTAGGAGGAGACGGCCATCCAGTCCATCTGCGCCGGCAGGTGCATCGCGCGCGCGAGATCCGCCATCACCATGACCGCGCCCTTGAGGACGCCGACGAGCAGAAGTTCGCGGTCAGCGTAATCGGCATCGATCCGCGCTGCCAGCTCGACCACCCGCGCCTGCAGCTGCTCGGTCGTGATCAGGATCTCCTTGAGCGAAGACCCCATGTCATTGGCGTCCATTAACCACCTCTTGGGTAACGCTGAACAAAAGCTCTCCCGCCCGTCTCGCCGCGCGTACTCCACCCGGCAGGTCTACCCACCGCTGGCCATGCCAACTGGTGACGAGCTCATCCATTCTGCGCACGTGCACCGCGGCCAGCGCACCGGGCGGGCAGCCAGCCTCGACAGCGGCCGAGCGCAGGACGCGGGTGCGGACGGCCGCGGGCAGCAGGGCCAGGTCGGGCACCCGCAGCGGCGCGCGGCCTGCCTCCTGCCCGGGCCGCAGGCCGTCGAGCACCTCGGCGTCGGCGCGGAGCTGGTCGGCGGTCCGCGCGAGGGCGCGGGCGACGCCCGGGCCGAGCGCGGCCTCCAGGGCGGGCAGGGCGTCGAGCCGGACCCGGACGCGGGCGTACCTGCGGTCGGCGTTGTGCGGGTCGTGCCACGGGGCAAGGCCGAGCGCCTCGCAGGCAGCGGCGGTCTGCGACCGCCGGATCCCCAGCAGCGGGCGGCGGTAGGCGCCCCGAACGGACGCCATGCCCGCCAGCGACCGGCTGCCCGATCCCCGGGCCAGCCCGAGCAGGACCGTCTCGGCCTGGTCGTCGAGGGTGTGGCCGAGCAAGATGGCGGCCGCCCCGTCCTGCGCCGCGGCCGACTCCAGGGCCGCGTAGCGGGCGGTGCGGGCTGCGGCCTCCGGGCCGCCGCTCGCGCCCACGGTGATGGCGACGTTGCGCACCGGGTCCAGCCCGAGGCCCGTGAGCCGCCGGGCCACGGCCGCCGCGCGGCTGGCCGAGCCGTCCTGCAGGCCGTGATCCACGGTCACCCCGCCGCCGCGCAGCCCCGCCCGGGGCGCGACGAAGGCGAGGGCGGCGGCGAGGGCAAGGGAGTCAGCGCCGCCCGAGCACGCCACGAGGACCAGGGAGCCCGGCTCCAGGTCGGCGACGCAGGCTCGGACGGCGTTACGCAGGGCCGCTACAACGGGGACCGGGCCCACCGGAGCTACCCGACCCGGGCCAGCCAGTCGGCCGGGTGCGCGAGCTCGTCGCGCGTGGGCAGCGTGTCCGGCGAGGTCCACACCTTGTTGAAGTGGGCCATGCCGGCCTCCTCGACGACCGTCTTGACGAAGCGGGACCCCTCGGCGTACTGCTTCATCTTCAGGTCGATGCCGAGCATGCGCCGGATGACCTGCTCGACCCGGCCGGCCGAGCCGCGCCGGCTCGAGAACTTCTCCCTGATGTTCTCCACCGTCGGCACCACCTGCGGGCCGACCGCGTCCATCACGTAGTCGCCGTGCCCCTCGACCAGGGTCATGACGGCGGTCAGCCGGTCGAGCAGCGCGCGCTGCTCGGGGGTCTGGATCGCCTCGACCAGGCTCGCCCCGTCCCCGCCGCGCACCGCGTTGCTCACGGCGCCGGCGGCGGACCGCAGCCGCTCGACGATGGCGCCCGGGTCCATGTCGGAGGCGAGCAGGAACTCGGTCATCATGCCCTGGACGTAGCCCCGCAGCCAGGGCACCGACGTGAACTGCACCCGGTGGGTCTCCTCGTGCAGGCACACCCAGCGCCGGAAGTCGTGCACGTCGACGCCGAGCTCGCGCTCGACCAAGACGATGTTCGGCGCGACCAGGGTGAGGCGGCCGACGCCGGAGACGACGTCGTCCGCGTGCCCGTTGGCGCCCGTGGCCCGGCTGGCCGCGGTCCCGCTCGGCCCGGCGCCGTTCCCGGCTGAGCCATTCGCCGCCGGGCCGGCCTCGCCTGGCGGGAGGAACAGCTCGTACTGGCCGAGCACGCGGGAGGACATGTAAGCGAGGATGAGGCCGGCCTGCATCCCGGTGACGCGGGAGCCCACGCCGCCCAGGACGCCGGCGCCCGGCATGCCGCTGCCCCGCTCGGAGAGCTTGTCGGCCAGCGGCTCTAGGACGACCCGGAAGCCGCCTACGTTGGCCCTGATCCAGCCGGGCCGGTCCACGACGGCCACCGGGCCGATCGCGCCCTGGCTGACGAGCCCGGTCACGTCACGGACGGGCTGCTGCACGACGGCCGTCAGGGCACGCAATTCCGCGACGACGGCCCGTGCGTCGGCGAGGCTGACGTTAGGTCCCTGGCGGGCGAAGCGCACGCCCGTGGAAATCGCCGTCTCCCAGTCGATCATCTGCGCGTTGCTCACTCCCCCACCGTACGTGCAAGCCGGCACCGATGGCACTACCGGCTGCCAACTTACTGACGGCCTGCCCGCCAAAGCGGTGATTGGCGTCACATTTCGTGAAGTGGCGAGGCCGGTTCCGGTGCCCGGGCGGGACACTCGGACCCGGGCCACGCGCGGCCGGCAGTACCCTACGGCGCAGGCACTCCCCCTCCTGGCGGCCGCCAGTCCCGCGCGACCGGTGACAATGGAGTAATCGCTTCCTCTCTAACGCATCTATGGCAACGGAGTGACATGGACGTAGAAGTCATCATCGAGATCCCCAAGGGACAGCGGAACAAGTACGAGGTGGATCACGAGACGGGCCGGATCAGGCTTGACCGGATGCTGTTCACCTCGACCCGGTACCCCTCGGACTACGGCTTCATCGATGAGACCCTGGGCGGCGACGGCGACCCGCTTGACGCCCTGGTCCTGCTGGAGGAGCCGACGTTTCCCGGTTGCCTGATCACCGCGCGGGTGATCGGGATGTTCCACATGACTGACGAGAAGGGGCCGGACGACAAGATCCTCTGCGTCCCGGCGAAGGACCCGCGCTGGGAGCACCTGCGCGACATCCACCACGTGGCCGAGTTCGACCGGCTGGAGATCCAGCACTTCTTCGAGGTCTACAAGGACCTTGAGCCGGGCAAGTCGGTCGAGGGCGCGCGCTGGGCGGATCGCGCCGCCGCCGAGGCTGAGGTCGAAGCGTCCCGCAAGCGCCACACCGACCTAGGGCACTAGCCTCTCGCGGCCGTGGTCGCGGGCTCGCTCGCGTAGCCCGCCGCGAGCGGGGCGGCCGCCCCGCCGTTCACCCGGGCCCGCGCCCATACGTCCCGCGCCCGGGCCAGGATCGTGGCGTGCGCATCAAGGCGCGCGCCGCCGCCAAGCTCCGCCAGCCCTCCCGATACCCGGACGGCCGCGCACGCCGCGGTCGCCGCCGCCGGCCACCGCCCGGCGGCCGCGTGCAGCGTCATCGAGCATGTCGCGGCGGCGGCCCAGTCGGGCGCCAGCGCCTGCACCAGCCGGGGCGCTCCGCTGAGCCAGCCCGGGCCGTGCTCGTCGCGGGCGCAGGCGCCGCCGCCGGCGCGCTCCCCGCCCGGCCGGCCATCTCGCCTGGCCACCGCCGGCAGCCCGCGCCGGGCGGATTCAGCCGCGGCCAGCCCGGCGTCGATGCTCGCGAGCCCGTCCGCCGTCGCCCCCGCCTTGAGCAGGCAACGGCCCAGGTGGAAGCAGGCCTTGGCCAGGCCGGCGTCCCGGGTGGCGGGGTCGGCGGCGGGAGCCGCCCGGTACATCCCGATGACCTCGCGCAGCAGCCTGATCGCGTCCGGGGTGCTGCCCACGGCGTCCGCGGTGAGGGCCACCGTGACCAGGACGTCGAGCCGCTCGACCTCATACTGGCCGGGATCGGCTTGGGCCAGGGCCGCGTAGTGCCCGGCCGCCTGCGTGAGCATGGCCACTGAGTCCAGGGTGCGCTGGTAGCGTGCGTTCCCCGCCAGCGCGGCGGCGAGCCCGGGCCGCTGGGCGGCCTGGTCACGCGACCCGCCGTACAGCTCGCGGCTTATCTCCAGGGCGGTGCGGGAGTGCCCGGCCGCCTTCTCGTAGTCGCCGAGCAGGGCGGCGCGCACCGCCTCGCCGACGTGGAATTCGTAGCGCCGCTCGAGCGTGCCCTGCTCCGACGGCTTCAGCCGGGCCTTGAACATGCCGGGAACCCCTCCACGGTTAATCACGCCTGGCGGCCCACGTGGAAGATCGTCTCATAACGCCAAGTAGTTGGCAAGATACTAAATGCCACAGTTTGCCCGGCGCGAGGGCAGCCTAGTTGGCGGGGCGGGTGGCTCCGATGAGGCCGGAGAACTCGTAGATGCTGTCGATCCGGACGAAGGCGCCGGTGTAGGGCGCGTCCACCATCATTCCGCCGCCAATGTAGATTCCGACGTGATGGATGGTGTTGGGGTCGGCGGTGTTCGTCGCGTAGAAGACGAGGTCGCCCCGCCGCAGGTCGTTCAGGGGGATGTGCGGCCCGGATGGCCACTGCCACCCGGTGTAGTGGCCGAGCTGGATGCCGGCCTTGGCCCAGGCGTCCATCGCCAGCCCCGAGCAGTCATAGGTGGCCGGTCCGGCCGCGCCCCACTGGTAGGGCTTGCCCATCTGGGTCAGCGCCCAGTCGGCGGCGGTGTCTCCCTGCCCCGCGGTCGCCCCCGATCCGGCCGACCAGGACGGGCCGGTCGTGGTGCCAGCGGCGGACGGCGGGCTGGCCGCCTGCTGGTTGCCCGTCCGGGCGGCGGCCGCCTCGCGGGCGGCCTCGTCCCGCGCCTGCTGCGCCGCCCGCGCCTGGGCCGCGGCGGCCCGCTGCTGCGCCAGCAGCGCCGCCTCGTGCTCGGCCTGGAGCTTGGCGTTGTTCGTCCGGGCGATGGCGAGCAGCGCGGCCGCCTGCCCCTGGGCCGACTGGGCGGCCCGGACCGCCGCCGCCTGGTGGTCCACCGCGGCCTGGGCGGCCAGCCTCAGCGCCTGCACGCTGGCCACGTCGGCCTTCTGCTGAGCCAGCAGGGTCGCCGCCTGGGCGCTGAACACGCTCGCGACAACGGTGTCGGCCTTGCTGGCGGCGAGCGAGTCGGTCCGCTGGCTGGCCAGCGCCTGCTCGGCCCCCACGGCGTTGAGGTAGGCATCAGGGCCGCCCGGGCCGCCGAGCAGGACCGCCATCGGCCCGGCCCCGCCCTGCGCCTCGTAGTCGGCCACTGCCTGGGCCGCGACCCGGCGCTGGGCGGTCGCGGAGGTCGAGCGCGCCACCACCAGCCGGGAGGCCGCGGCCTGGTACGCGGTGGCAGCCTGTTGTTCCTGCGCGGCGGCGCGGTCGTAAGATTCAGTCGCCGTCTCGGCTTGCGTCTGAAGTTGCGTGAGCACGGCGGTGACCGCGGTGACGTGCGCCTGGGCACGGGCGGCAGCGGCCGCGCGCTCCTTGACGAGGCCCTGCGCGCCCCGCAGCGCGGCGGCACCCGGCCCGGGGTTTCCCGCCAGCCGGTAAGTGGGCATCCCTTCGCTACCGGACGTGAGGAGCCCGACGGCCACCAGCGACGATGCCACAATGGCGGCGGCGCCTCGGCCCCTATGACGACGACCAGCACTCATGACCATCCCGTTCCTCTGTGTAATCACTACAGCACATAACGTAGATGATCTGGACCCAGAAGCCACGTAACCAACAGAGCACTGGTGCCGGCGAGCCACCGCGTCGTACGTTGATGCCAAGATCAGAGCACGCCGCAACATCGTTGACACTATTAATGGCAGTGCATGCAACAAGGAGGACCGGTGGATAACGCCGAAGGAGTGCTGAAGCGAGCGCCCCTGTTCGATGCTCTTGATGACGAGGGTGCGCGCACGCTGCGGCGTCAGATGGCCGAGGTCAAGCTATCGCGCGGCGAGCACCTGTTCAACGAGGGCGAGGATGGCGACACCCTGTACGTGGTGCTGGACGGGAAGATGAAGCTGACGCGGGCGGCGTCCGACGGCCGGGAGAACCTGCTGAGCGTTATTGGCCCGGGTGAGATGTTTGGCGAGTTGTCCCTGTTTGATCCCCGGCCGCGGACCTCGTCCGCGAGCGCGGTGACCGACGCGCTGCTGTCGTCGCTCAAGCATGAGGCGCTGATGCCGTGGCTGCGAGAGCGGCCGGACGTGTCGCTGCACATGCTGCGGGCGCTGGCGCAGCGGCTGCGCCGGGCGAACGACGTGATGGCCGACCTGGTCTTCACCGACGTGCCCGGCCGGGTTGCGAAGAACCTGCTTGACCTCGCCGACCGGTTTGGCAGCAAGGAGGCCGACGGGCTGCACGTGCACCACGACCTCACCCAGGAAGAGCTCGCCCAGCTGGTCGGCGCCTCCCGCGAGACCGTCAACAAGGCCCTCGCCGACTTCGCCGCGCGCGGCTGGCTCCAGATCTCCGCCCGCTCCGTCCTGATCCTGGACTCCGAAAGGTTGCGCAAGCGAGCTAGATAAGGGGCTCAGGTAGTCCAGCTGCGCCTTGACCGAGGCTTCGGCGGCGGGCCAGACTGCCCGGTCCACGTCGGCGTAGACGATGGCTACTACCTCGGCGGGGGTGGTGGCGCCGGCCGCGAGGGCGGCGCGGACCTGGTCGAGGCGTTCCTGGCGGTGGGCGATGTAGTAGTCGAGGGTGGCGGCCGGGTCGCTGAGCAGGGGGCCGTGGCCCGGGAGCAGTGCCCGCAGGGGGGCCTCGTCGGCCAGGGCGCGCAGCTCATCGAGCGTTCGCAGGTAGTCGCCCAGGCCCCCGTCAGGGGCGATGACGGTGGTGCCCCGGCCGAGGACGGTGTCGCCGGTCAGCAGCGCGCCGTCGGCGGGCAGGAGCAGGCTGACCGAGTCGGCCGAGTGGCCCGGCGTGGCGACGACGCGCAGGTCGCAGCCGGCGGCAGTGAGCACGTCGCCGGGCACCAGGCCCTCGCTGCCCAGCCGGTGGGCCGGGTCGAGGGCGGCGACCGGGGCGCCGCTCAGCTTCGCGAACGTCCGCGCGCCGGCCGAGTGATCCGGGTGCCCGTGCGTCAGCACGACCAGCCCGACCCGGCGCTCCCCCGCGGTCGCCGCCGCCAGCGCCCGCCGCAGGTGCCCCTCGTCCTGGGGGCCGGGGTCGATCACGATCACCGACGATGCCCCGGGCTCGGCCACCACCCAGGTGTTCGTCCCGTCCAGGGTCAGGGGCGACGGGTTGGGGGCCAGCACGCAGGTGGCCCGGGGCGTCCCCGACCCGTCGACCGGCGGTGCGGTCACGGGCCGTGCGGTCACAGCGGGTAGGCGACGTGGTCGGGAATCTCCAGCCACGCCTCGTCGTCCTCGCTGACCAGCGTCGGCTGCACCGGGACGACATCGCGCGGGCGGCCGAGGACGTCGGCCACGCCGCCCGCCGAGGCGAACTCGGCCAGGGTGGTAGCGGTCGGGGGCAGCAGGGTCATGTCGCCCCGGCGGGCGGCGTCGAGGGCGGCGTCGGGCCGGATCCAGGCGACGTGGTCGGCCTCGGCGTTCGGCCCCGACTCGGACTGGCCGTCGGGAAGGGCAGCGGCGAAGAACCGGGCGTCGAACCGGCGCGGCTCGGCGGCCGGGGTGATCCACCGCGCACAGAACGTCAGCGCCTGTACTTGCACCTCGATGCCACGGCGCCGGAGCACCTCGGCGAGCGTCTCCTGCCCGGCCGCGAGGGCCGCGCGGTCCTCGTCCCACGACAGGCCGGCCGGCTGGCCGGCCTGGCCGTCCGGCCGCGCAGCGCGCTCCCTGACGGGCCGCGCGGCGACCAGCAGGCCGGCTTCCTCCCAGGTCTCGCGGACGGCCGCCCCGACCAGGGCCCGGGTGAGGTCAGCGGGCGCCCCCAGGGCCTGGCCGAGCACCGCCTCGTCGGTCCCGTCCCAGCCGAGCGGCGTTTGCGCGTCGGCCGGGTCGACCGAGCCGCCGGGGAACACGTAGGCCCCGGCGGCGAACCGCATCGAGTCCGGGCGGCGCAGCATGAGCACCTCGACCCCGCCCGGCGCGTCGCGCACGACGATGACCGTCGCCGCGTCCCGGGGCACGGCCGGGGTGAGCTCGCCCGCGGCGATCGCCTGGGCCCGCTGCGCCAATTGAGCGTTGAACCAGCTGAGCTGGATCCTCACGGACTCGCGACCTCGGCGATCAGCTCCACCTCGACCGGCGAGTCGAGCGGCAGCACCGCCATGCCGATGGCGCTGCGGGCATGCCTGCCCGCGTCGCCCAGCACGTCGATGAGCAGTTCGCTCGCGCCGTTGGCGACCTGCGCCTGCCCGGTGAACGCGGGCGCGCTGGACACGAAGCAGGTGACCTTGACGATGCGGGTGATGGCGTCGAGGCTGCCCGCCACCGAGGCGGCGGCCGCGAGGGCGTTGAGCGCGGCCAGCCGGGCGAGGGCGGCCGCCTCCGTGACCTCGACGCTCGCGCCCACCTTGCCGGTGGCCTGCAGCTCGCCGCCCACCAGCGGGAGCTGGCCCGAGGTGTAGACGTAGTTCCCGGTCCGGACGGCCGGGATGTAGGCCGCGACCGGCGCGGCGACGGGCGGCAGGGTCAGGCCGAGCGCGGCGAGACGCTGCGTGTGAGTGGACGTCATGCCGCTACGCCTTCTCGCGCTTGAGGTAGGCCACGAGCTGCTCTGAGTTCGGGCCGGGGACGACGGACACTAGTTCCCAGCCGTCATCGCCCCAGTTGTCCAGGATCTGCTTCGTCGCGTGGACGAGCAACGGCACGGTTACGTACTCCCACTTCGTCTGCATAACCGAACCCTACTAGCCGGGTCCGCCTCCTCCTGGGCCATGGCCGCCTGGTCCGCGATGGCCGGCACGGGCGCCTCGATCTCCGGGATCCCGGCGTCGCCCGCCCCGCCGTCCAGCTCGGGCGCGGGGGTGTGCGAGATGGCCGCCTCGGCCGCCGCCACCTCGGCGTCGCCCAGGTCAGCAGGCTGCTCGACGGCGTCGCCGGCGGCGGCCAGGCCCTCGCCCGCGCTCCGGTCGAAGAAGCGCAGGAGCTCGACCGGGATGGGCATGACGAGGGTGCTGTTCTTCTCGCCCGCGACCTCCACCACCGTCTGCAGCAGGCGCAGCTGCAAGGCGGCCGGGTCCCGGGCCATGACGTTGGCCGCGGCGGCCAGGCGCTTGGACGCCTGGTACTCGCCGTCGGCGGTGATGATCCGGGCGCGGCGCTCGCGCTCGGCCTCGGCCTGCCGGGACATGGACCGCTTCATGCCCTCGGGCAGCGACACGTCCTTGATCTCGACCCGCTCGACCCGGACGCCCCACGGCTCCTCGGTCGGCTCGTCGATGATGCGCCGCAGCTCACGGTTGACCTGATCGCGCTCGGCGAGGAGCTGGTCCATCTCCGACTGCCCGATGATCGACCGCAGCGACGTCTGCGCCTGCTGCAGTATCGCGTACTGGTAGTCCTGCACGTTGATGGTGGCCTTGATGGAATCGACCACCCGGAAGTAGACCACCGCATCGACCCGGACGGAAACGTTGTCCCTGGTGATGCCCTCCTGGGCGGGCACCGCGAGGGCCACGATCTGCTTGTTGACCTTCTGCATCCGGTCGCCGATCGGCCGGATGTAGTGCAGCCCGGCGCCGCGCACGCCCGGGACCACGCGGCCCCAGCGGAAGAGGATGCCCTCCTCGTACTGCTGCACCACCTTGAGCGACCGGCCCAGCGCCACGATCGCGGCAATGACCACGACGACGATGAGAAAGACGATGCCAGCCATTTAGGTCGCCTCCTTGTATATCTACCCCCAGCCTAACGCGGGATGACGCGACCCGCGTTCAACAGGGCGGTACCCTCGCGTAGTGGCGCTTCGTGAGCCAAGAGGCGTCATGAACGGACTGGGGAAGAATCCACGCATGACCGCGAGGGACACTGACTGGGACGGCGTGCGGCTGCACGTCGTGACGGGCAAGGGCGGCACCGGCAAGACAACGGTGGCGGCAGCGCTCGCGCTTGCCCTCGCCGGCAGCGGGCGCAAGGTGCTGCTGATCGAGGTGGAGGGCCGGCAGGGCATCGCCCGGCTGTTCGACCTCCCCCCGTTGCCCTACGAAGAGCGGAAGATCGCCATTGGCCAGGGCGGCAACGGCCACGCGGGGGCACCCGCGGGCGACGTCTACGCCCTCGCCATCGATGCCGAGGGCGCGCTGCTGGACTACCTGCAGATGTTCTACGGCATGCGCAGCGCGGGCCGGGCACTGACCCGGATGGGGATGGTCGACTTCGCCAGCGCCATCGCCCCGGGGCTGTCCGACGTGCTCGTCACTGGCAAGGCCACCGAGGCCACCAGGCGCCGGGCCGGCGGCGGCTACGCCTATGACGCCGTCGTGATGGACGCCCCGCCGACCGGCCGGATCGGGCGGTTCCTGAACGTCACGAGCGAGGTCTCCGACCTGGCGAAGGTGGGGCCGATCCGTTCCCACGCCGATAGCGTCGCGAACGTGATCAGGTCGCCCCAGACCGCCGTCCACTTCGTCGCCACGCTGGAGGAGATGCCGGTCCAGGAAACCCTGGACGGCGTCGCCGAACTTCGCGCGATCAAGGGCATCCAGGTCGGCGGGGTGTTCATCAACATGGCGCGGCCCGGGCTGCTCGCCGCCCGCGGGCCGGCCCAGCCGGCTGACAAGGAAGCGCCGGGCGAGCCAGCCCTGCCCGGGGACGGGGGCGCGCTCCCAGACGGGGATGGGGAGGTGGCCGCGCAGATCGCCCTCGCGCTCAAGGAGGCTGGCCTGGCCGACTCCGGCCAGCTCGCGGCCGGCCTGGCGGCGGAGCTTCGCGAGCACGCCGCCCTCATGGCCCTGCAGGACCGGGCGCGGGCCGAGCTCGCCGGGGCCGGGCAGCCACTGTACGAGCTTCCGCTGATCACCGAGGGCATCGACCTCGCCGCCCTGTACCGCCTGGCGGCCGAGCTGCGCGACCAGGGAGCGGCATGACCGTGACACCACCCCGGCTGGAGATCGACCGCATCATCGACGACCGGCGAACCCGGATCATCGTGTGCTGCGGGTCCGGCGGCGTCGGCAAGACCACCACCGCGGCGGCCATCGGGCTGCGGGCGGCTGAGCGCGGGCGGCAGGTCTGCGTGCTGACGGTCGACCCGGCCCGGCGGCTGGCCCAGTCGATGGGCCTGACCTCGCTGGACAACACTCCCCGGCGCATCGAGGGCGTTGCCCTGGACTCGGGCGGCAGCCTGCACGCCATGATGCTGGACATGAAGCGCACCTTCGACGAGATCGTGGAGGCGCACTCCGACCCGGCCCGGGCCGCGCAGATCCTGGCGAACCCGTTCTACCAGTCGCTGTCGTCCAGCTTCGCCGGCACTCAGGAGTACATGGCCATGGAGAAGCTGGGCCAGCTCCGCCGCTCCGATGAGTGGGACCTCATCGTCGTGGACACCCCGCCGAGCAGGTCGGCCCTCGACTTCCTGGATGCGCCCGAGCGGCTCGGCCGCTTCCTCGACGGGCGGCTCATCCGGGTGCTGACTGCCCCGGTCAAGGCGGGCCGCCCGTTCGGCAAGGTGCTGAACGCCGGGTTCTCGGTGATGACGGGCGCGCTGACCAGGGTGCTCGGCGGGCAGTTGCTGCGCGACGCGCAGACGTTCATCACGGCGTTCGACACGATGTTCGGCGGCTTCCGCGAGCGTGCCGACGCGACCTACCGGCTGCTGCAGGCCCCGGGCACGGCGTTCCTGGTGGTGGCCGCGCCCGAGCAGGACGCGCTGCGGGAGGCGGCCTACTTCGTGGAGCGGCTCGGTGCGGAGCGCATGCCACTGGCCGGCCTGATCCTGAACCGGGTGCACGTCACGCCGGCCTCCGGCTTGTCGGCCGCCCGCGCGCTGGCTGCCGCCGAGACCCTGGAGGCAGCAACCCAGGAGGCGCTATCTCGCGCGGAACCCGCGCAGGATGATGAAGGGACATCGCCCGGCCAGCCGGGGACCATGCTGGCAGTCGCGGCGTTGCGACTGCACGCGGAGCGGGTGACGCTCGGCGAGCGAGAACAGCGGGTAGCCGCGGCGTTCACGTCAGCCCATCCCGCTGTTCCCGTGGTGGAGATCCCGGCCCTGCCGGAAGACGTGCACGATCTTGAGGGGCTTCGTCGCCTCGCTGCCCTGCCTGTCTCGCGGTAAGTTCCCCGCGGGACGCGGGGCCGGCCGGGCTGAAGATCGCGCCGGGGCTGGCCGGAGCTAGTTGGCGGAGCCGGCGACCAGGTCGTTGATGCCCTGGTTCTCGTAGCGGTCGCGAGCGCGCTCGAGAAGCTCGCGCCACGACGTGACGTCGGGCCGACGGCGGAGAAGCGCGCGCCGCTCGCGTTCGGTCATTCCGCCCCAGACACCAAACTCAATGCCGTTGTCGAGCGCGTCCGCAAGGCACTCGGTCCGGACCGGGCAACCCCGGCAGATGAGCTTGGCGCGGTTCTGGGCCGCCCCCTGGACGAACAGCTCGTCCGGGTCGGTCCCCTTGCAGGCGGCGCGTGTGGTCCAGTCGGTGATCCACATGTGCCCAACTCCTCTTGATCGATCGCCGGGCACAGGGATGCCCGGGCGGTCTTCATCGACGGATTGCTGCCCGTGAGGGTGTGCGGCCACCGGCCCACGGTTTATCACTTCGTGACAATGCAACTTACGGACTCCGGGCCCCTGCTGCCAAGCCCCATCGTGGTCATTTCACGGATAGTCCTTCTGGGCTATGTACACACCTGGGGCTAGTCACGTATCGGGCGGCCAGAGGCCCCACAGTGACGGAAACGGCAGCATGTTGCCCTAGCCGCAGCATCTCACGGCGTAGTACCGTGCGTCCCCGCGTACCCTAAACCCGTGCAGCTTCCAGAGTGGGCAACCCGAGCGGGATCAAGCAAGGTGAGCGTCCTCGGGCGCTTGCTCCTGACGGCAGGCCTCGGCGGCGTGCTCGTGGCGGCCATGGCGCTGCCCGTCGTCGCCGCCTCCGGCATCCTGGTGCGCAACACGGCGGACAAGGTCACCGCGACCACGCTGAGCGTGACCACCCTGCCCCAGCGCTCCGCGATCTATGACCGCAGCGGCAACCTGATGACCTACGTCTACAACGTGGACGAGGGCACCGCCGGGACGTACTCCGGCGTGGACCGCCAGCCAGTCGACTACGACCAGATCTCGCCGTACATGACGCAGGCCGTCGTCGCCATCGAGGACGACCGGTACTGGACGCACGGGGCCATTGACTTCCAGGGCACGCTGCGCGCCGTCGTGAACGACGCCGAGGGCAAGGACGTCCAGGGCGGGTCCTCCATCGCCCAGCAGTACGTCAAGGGCGTCCTGGTGCTCGCCGCCCTCGGGAACCCGCAAGCGGAGCAGCAGGCCATCGCGGGCAACCTCTCCCGCAAGTACACCGAGCTGCGGATGGCCCTCGACGTGGCCCACAAGATGTCCAAGCAGGACATCCTGGCCGGCTACCTGAACGACGACTACTTCAGCAACAGCGCGTACGGCATCGAGGCCGCCGCCGAGATCTACTTCGGCGAGGACGCCCGCCAGCTCAGCCTCACCCAGGCGGCGCTGCTGGCCGGCATCGTGGAGAACCCCACCGCCTACGACCCGATCCGCTTCCCGCAGGTAGCGCTGACCCGGCGCAACACGGTGATCGCCCGCATGGTGGAGACCCGCGTGCTGTCCGCCGCGGTCGGGGCCAGGGCCGAGAAGCTGCCCCTTGGCCTGCACGTGCACACGGCCCAGACCGGCTGCCAGGCGAGCACCATCGCGGCCCGGAACTACGGCTTCTTCTGCGACTACGTGATGCATGACCTGCTGCTCGACAAGCAGCTCGGCGCGACCCCGAACGACCGCGCGAAGGCGCTGGCCACCGGCGGGATGAAGATCTACACCACGGTCAGCCCGCAGGACGAGTCGGCCGCCACCAACGCCGTGAACTACGTCCTGCCGCAGTTCAGCAATAAGTACAACCCCAAGGGGAACGCCGCCACCGAGGCCCTGATCACGCCGGGCACCGGCCAGATCATGGCGGTGGCCGAGGACCGGCCCTATGGCACCGGCCACAACCAGACCGTCCTCGACTACGCCGTGGGCTCGCAGTACGGCGGCATCAACGGCGTGCAGACGGGTTCCTCCTCCAAGGTGTTCACGCTGGTCACCGCCCTGGAGGAGCACTACCGGTTCGGTTACACGGCGACCGTCAAGAACAACGCCACCATCACCGGGTTCACCAACTGCGCGGGCGACGCGGCTGGCTACGACACCACGACCCAGCAGCCCGGCGCCTGGACGGTGTTCAACGCCAGCCAGTCCGACCAGGGCGCTTACTCGCTCTACACCGGCACGACCGATTCCATCAACACCTTCTACGCCCAGCTTGAGCAGAAGGTCGGGCTCTGCAACGTGGTGAAGACCGCGATGGCGATGGGCGTCACCCGGGCTGACGGCCGGTCCCTCATGCAAAGCGACGGGCCGAACCAGGCTTCGGCCGACAACACGCCGTCGTTCACCCTCGGGTCGATTAACGTCTCGCCCCTGTCGATGGCCGCCGCCTACGCGACGGTCGCTGACCAGGGCATCTACTGCACGCCAGTCGCGATCTTGAGCATGACCGACGTCAACGGGAAGAAGCTCCCGGTCCCCTCGGCCAACTGCCACCGGGTCATGGACGCCGGCGTCGCCAACGCCGCCAACTACATCCTGCAGGGCGTCCTGACGGTGGGCACCGCCGGCACGCTGGGCGGCATCCAGGGCTACGAGGCCGCAGGCAAGACCGGCACCTCCAATGTCGGCAGCGGCAACGGGACCCCGTACGCCGCCTTCGCGGGCTACACGACCAACCTGGCCAGCTTCACCTCGGTCTTCAACCCGTCGTCACCGACGACCGACACGATGACGGGCCCTAGTGCCTGCTACCACAGCGTGGTCTACCAGGGGCCGTACTGCCCGTCGGAAATGTTCGGCGCGGACGCCCCCGGCAACACCTGGCTCAAGACCTTCCGGGACGCCAACCTCGGGCACTCGCGGTACTGGCCAACGCCGCCCAGCTCGTTCTACTCGCAGGGCGACGGCACGCATGTCGTCCAGCCCCCCAAGCCCGGCCAGAAGAACGGCAAGGGCGGCGGCAACGGCGGGAATAACGGCGGCGGTACCGGCACCACCGGTACTGGCGGTAACGGCGGCGGCACGGGCGGCACCGGGGGTGGCGGCGGGGGTACCGGCGGCACTGGCGGCACTGGCGGCGGCGGAGGTAACGGCGGCGGAGGTAACGGCGGGCCGCCTGCCCGGTAGCACCCGGCCTGGCTACTAGCCCATCCGGCCACGAGCCGCCGGCATTGCATTGCGAGGGTCCCCGCCATCCCGGCGGGGACCCTCGGCGTTCTACGAGCAGGCGCTGCCCGGCCGGGGCCCTGGCCTGGCCGCCGGCGCGGCCACGCTCAGGGCGCGGCGAGCTGGCGGCGGACCTCGGCCGCCACCCGGCCGCCCTCCGCCCGGCCGGCGACCTGCGGGGTAACGACCTTCATGACGCCGCCCATCGCGGACATCCCGGCGGCGCCGGAATCGGCGATCGCGGCCGCCACCAGCGCGGTGACCTCCTCGTCGGTCAGCTGCTGGGGCAGGTAGCCGGCGAGCACCTCGCCCTCGGCCCGCTCGTCCGCCGCCTGCCCGGCCCGGCCTGCCGCCTCGAACGCCTCGGCCGCCTCCCGGCGCTTCTTCGCCTCGCGGGTCAGCACCTTCAGCACCTCGTCGTCCGACAGCTCGCGGGCCGAGCTGCCCGCCACCTCCTCGTTCATGATCGCGGCGAGCGCCATCCGGATGGTGCGCAGCCGGACCTGATCGCGGGCGCGCATCGCGGCGTTAAGGTCTGTTCGGAGCCGGTCCTTGAGTTCAGTCACGTGATCTATCCTGCCCGAAGCACCCCACGGGGTCTAAGCGGTTTGCCGGTCATGGCACCATGGGGTGCATGCGCGCACGCACCCTGTTCACACTCGCCGCCGCCGGGGGCGCGGCGGCCCTGGGCTATGCCACCGTCATCGAGCGCAACCTGTTTACGCTCCGCCAGGTCACGGTCCCCGTCCTCCCGCGGGGCGCCGCCCCGCTCAAGGTGCTGCACCTGTCCGACGCCCACCTCACCCCGGGGCGCCACCGGCTGATGTCGTTCATCCGGTCACTGGACTCGCTCAACCCTGACCTCGTGGTGAACACCGGCGACTCGATCGCGTCGTCTCAGGCCGTACCGGCGCTCCTGGACGCGCTCGGACCGCTGCTGCAGCGCCCGGGCGCCTTCGTCTACGGCACCAACGACCTGTTCTCCCCGCGCCCGGCGAACCCGCTACGGTACCTGTGGCGGTCCTCGGCCGGCGACCACGACAAGAACCCCGTCGACCTTCCCTGGCGCGAGCTGGGGGCCGGGATGGCCGCGTCCGGCTGGGTGGACCTCAACAACCAGCGAGGCCGGGTCAAGGCGGGACAGCTCGACGTCGTCCTGGCCGGCACCCACGACGCCCACAGCAGCCGGGACCGCTACGACCAGGTCGCCGGTCCGGCCGACGCCAGCGCCGACCTCCGGCTGGGCGTCCTGCACTCCCCGGAGCCACGGCTGCTGGACCGGTTCGCCGCCGACGGGTACGACCTGATCCTGGCCGGCCACACCCACGGCGGGCAGATCCGCCTGCCCGGCTACGGCGCCCTGGTGACCAACTGCGGCATCGACCGGGCGCGCTCCAGCGGCCTGAGCATGCACCCCCCGGTCGCCACCGAAGGCGGCAAGACCGCCTGGCTGCACGTCTCGGCCGGCCTGGGCACCTCGCCCTACGCCCCTATCCGCTTCGCCTGCCGCCCGGAGGCCACCCTCCTGACCCTGGTCGCCACGTCCTGACCCGGAGCGCCGCAAACCAGTGCGCACTCCGCTCCGGTTATCCGCTAGACTAACCACGGTTCGTCCGGCAGGCACTGGATGCACCGGGGTGTGGCGCAGCTTGGCAGCGCGCGTCGTTCGGGACGACGAGGCCGCAGGTTCAAATCCTGTCACCCCGACGCGATTGGGAACCCCCATGCTCCTTCGGAGCATGGGGGTTTTCGCGTTGTGCTGGCCCGGGGAGGGCGACCCTCGGAACCCCCCGGTGCGCCTCTGTTTACGGCTGGTTGCTCGGCGTTCCGCGAGATTCTCTTTGCCGGGCCTTCCGGCGGGCGTGCGGGCTGGCGTCGCTCATCACCACACCACCACCGCCACCCCTTCGCCACCTATCGTGGCTGGAGATGCTCAAGGCTACCTAGGGCTATCTATCGGTATCTTTCTGATGTCAAGGTGGGTACGAAACGGGCATGCGTGCTGTCATCGGCACGACTTGGCGCGTTCAATCGGTTATGGGTCGAATCGCTTCTGTTACCGTAACCATCGTCGTTGGCGTCATTGCGGTCGGCCTTGGGGTGGGCGCCTGCTCGTCGGCGTCCCCTGCCCCGGGCGTCAGTGCCAGTGCGACCGGGAGGACTGCCACGGGCGCGCCCACGGGGAGCGGCGGGGCGTCGGCGGGCTCGTCGTTGCCGGCTGGGTGCGCGCAGGCGCTGGCGGCGTTGCCTGCTTCGCCGCCAGCGAGCGAGCAGCAGGCGAGCACGGAGGCCACCAAGCTGGGGGCGCCGAACGGGAGCAAGGTCTCGGTGCTGTCGAACGCGGTGGCGACTGACGACCTGAGCCTTGGCATCGACTATGCCGGCAACGGGCCGACCGAGGCTGACCTGGCCCGGTGGAAGTCCGACGCCGAAGCGCTGCGGGCGTACTGCGCCTGATCCCGGCCGCGCCTATCGCCTCGCTGGCCCTATCCCATTGACGCGGTGACGGTCAGCTCGCCGCTATGGCTGATGGCGGTGCCGACGGCGCCCATGCCCTCGGCCCGCAGGCCCAGGTGAGCGCTGGTCACGTTCACGGCGGCCGCGGTCGCGGGCTGGGCGTAGCGGTCGAGGGAGTCGCGCAAGCCTTCCAGGAAGGGCCTTCCCGAGGCGCCGAGCTCGAACGGGGTCGGGGTGCCCGCGGGCACGCTGGCCAGGCCGCTGAAGCTGGAGCCGGTACCCGGGGTGTAGGAGGTGATGGTCTGGCCGCCGACCTTCAGGGTCGCGACGGCGCCGGCCGTGAGGCCGAACAGGTCCTGGACGGCGGTCGGCAAGGTCATCGTGGCCGTGTACGTGACCGACCAGGTGGTGGCCGAGCCGACGATGGCCGGCTTGGTCGCCACGTCCAGGCTGGTGACGTTCTCGGTCCCGATCGGGGTGCCGGTGAAGTCACTGGTCGGGTAGTACGTGGCGGTCCACCGGGCACCCGCACCGGCGGGCGAGCTCAGCCGCCGGGCCAGGCCCAGCCAGCCGGGCAGCATGTCGTTGTACGACACCCGCCCCGTGCGCTCGTCGATCGAGCAGGGCAGGCCCATGACCACGCGCGCCAGGGCGCCCTCGGACCGGTCCGCCCGGCTGGCGAGCAGCTCGCCGAGCAGTCCGGCGGCCACGTCAAGCGCGGCGGCGGCATCGTTGCCGACAGGCAGGTCCACGCGCTGCTCGGCCAGGACGCGGCCGCCCGCGTCCCCCAGCGCGGCCCGCAGCTCGCCGTCGCCGAACGCGAGCGCGCCAACCAGCCCGGCGCGGCCGGCCAGGCCCAGCCGCCGCGGCACTCGCCCGCGACCTGGCCCGGGGGGACCGGGCGCCTCGACCAGCACTCCCGCTGCCAGCAACTCGGCCGCCAGGCGGCTGAGGGTCGCCCGCGACAGGCCGGTGGCCTGCACCAGCTCCGCCCGGCTGAGCTCGCCCGAGGCGAGCAGCGCTTCCACCACAAGATCCTGGCTGCGCGGGCGGGGCTGCGGACGGAAGCCGGGCGCGGGCCGGGCGAGGAAGCCATGCGACCGCGTGCGACCGCACCTGCGCGCAGCGGAAGGCCCGGACGCCGGCCGCGTGGCCGTGACCAGATAATCAGTAGCGCGGCCCGGCCCGGGAAACGTAGCCTTTTGCCCGGAGGCCATGGGGTCGCTTACTTCTCAACGGGATCTGACGGTCGCGGGTTCGAGTCCCGCCATTCCGGTTAGCCGGAGTGTAGCTCAGCGGCAGAGCATCAGGCTAAATAGCCGCCCCGCTTTCCTCCGCCCTCGAGAAGCGCTTCCCGCGCCGCCTGATAGGGCGGCGCGGGGAGCGGCAAATCGGGCCGTTAGCTGAAGAGGAACCAGTTACTCCAGGCACCGGCCCAGGTTCGCAGGGCAGGCTGCGCCGGAGCGGCGCCATTGACGACGTTGGCGTAAATGTTCAGCCCGAACGGTGTCGGCCGCGAGCCCGAGATCACGACCGGGTCCGGCCCGACCGGCTGGGTCCCGGGCGTGCTGGCGAACCCGAGCCAGCCGCTGGTGTGCGCGCGTCTTCCTCCAGGAGGCCCGAGGTCTCCTGGGCATAGACCTCGATGTGGCCGCTTTCGGTATCGTTGACGACCGAACGTAACTGAGGGCCGAGCCGTCCGCGGCGGCCGAGTACACCTCGAGGTGGCCGCCACTCGCCTCGTCGTTCACCGGGGTCGGCGCGCCGGCCACGCTGCCGCCGATGCTCTGCTGGCCCGACCAGCCGATGCCCGCCTGCCAGGTATCGACCCGCAGGGCCTTGTCTGGCCCGGCCCCGAAGACCCCGATATCGCCGCTCCCGGCCTCTCGGATGGCCGCCGGACCGCTGGCCAGGGTGTACCCGCCTGGGAGCGGGGACCATCCGGTCCAACCGCGAGCGTCGTTGCCGCGGCGTTCGCCGCAGCCCCGCCGGTCATTACCGGAGCGGCAATCCCCATCGTGGCAATTGCAGTCGCGGCGAGTCTCATCCCGGTGCTCGTGCGTATCGTGCGCAGCATTCACGTCCCCTATCTGTGCGCTTGCCGAACGAAATCCAAGACGCCGACGCGGGGCGCCTGGTTGCGATAAATCAGCTTTCACCCCGGGAACTGCCGTGGCCGCTCCGGCCTTCCATGGTGGCCCGGAAGCCCGGCCAGCGACGCAACGCGCAGTTGCACACAGCAAGGCACAATAAAAAAAATGTTAAGGAAGTACACCGCAGGCGCCCGCGAGGCGTCCACTGTAGGAGGGAATGACGCATTCGCCGGTGCACATCGGACAGCGCCCCTTGATGAGATGGGCACTTACTGTGCTTGACTCATTACATAGCGTAACGTTGGCTAGCCAGGAGCTTCGGGGAGGTGTTCGCGATGTTCGGAGATCCGGACAGTGCCGCACACGGCGTTCCGCTGCTATTCAACCTGGTCTTCCCGGCCGTGCTGGTGTTGCTGGTCGCCGCCCGGAAGGCGCTGGCCGTCCTGGCCGACGTGGCTGGCCGGGCAGTCGCCTGCGTCAGCGGGCACCTGCGGCCGCGGCCGGACCCATGGCTGGAATGCGCGCTGCGGGGCGCGCTCGCGGAGTTCGACCGCGAGCTCGCGGCGATCTTGCGGCATGAGGGCACGATGGGCTGACCGAGGTCGCCCCGGCGCCGGAAGTGGCGTAATCGCGCACATCCGCGCGGCCAGCTCACTACCTTGCCACTATGAGGCTTACCGTGATCGGCTGTGGCCATCTGGGCGCTACCCAGGCCGCCTGCCTGGCCGAGATCGGCCACGAGGTGCTCGGGGTAGACGTCGATGAGGCGCGGATCGCGCTGCTGAGCAGCGGGCGGGCCTGGTTCCACGAGCCCGGCCTCGATGAACTGCTCACGCGCAAGCTGCGAGCCGGGCGGCTGCGATTCACCACGAGCTTCGCCGAGGCAGCCGCCTTCGCCACCGTCCACCTGCTGAGCGTTTCGACCCCGAGCCTGCCCGACGATGACGGCCACGACCTGACCCAGGTCTTCAGCGCCGCCCGCGCCCTGGCCGCGCACGTGACCCGCCCGTCCCTCATCGTCGGCCGGTCGACCGTCCCGCCCGGCACCGCCACCCAGCTGGCCCTGGAGCTCAGCAAGCTGGCCACCGCCGGCCGGCCGGGCCCCGCCCTGGTCGAGGTCGCGTGGAACCCCGAGTTCCTGCGGACCGGCAGCGCCATCAGCGACTCCCTCATGCCCGACCGGATCGTCGTGGGCGTTCCCAGCAGCGCCGCCGAGACGGTGATCCGCGAGGTCTACCGGCCGCTGACCCGCCGGGGCGTCCCGCTCGTCATCACCGACCCGGTGAGCGCCGAGCTCGCCAAGGCGGCCGCCAACGCGTTCCTCGCCACCAAGCTCACCCTGCTCAACGCGATCAGCGACCTCGCTGCCGCGACCGGCGGGGATACGGCCGCGATCGCCGAGGCCGTCGCCCTCGACGCGCGGATCGGCCCGGGCTTCCTGACGCCGGGCCTGGGCTACGGGGGCGGCTGCCTGCCCAAGGACGTCCGGGGCCTGGCCGCCTTCGCGGCGGCAGCCGGCGTCCCGGGCGCGCAGGCCCTGCTGTCGGCGGTTGACGACGTCAACACGCAGCGGCGGCAGGACATCGTGGACCTCGCGCAGGCGTTCGCGGGCCCGCTGCACGGCAAGCGGATCGCGCTGTGGGGGGCGGCGTTCAAGGCCGGGACCGACGACGTGCGGGACTCCCCCAGCCTGGACGTGGCCGACCGGCTCACCCGCCTCGGCGCCGAGGTCGTCGTCTACGACCCGGTCGCCATTGGCAACGCGGTGGCCAGCTTCCCGCACCTCGGCTTCGCCGACAGTGCCCTCGCAGCCGCCCACGAGGCCGACGCGGTGCTCATCGGCACCGCCTGGCCGGAGTTCGCCGCGATCAACCCGGCCGCCGCCGCGGCGGCGGTCCGGGCCAGGCTGCTCATTGACGGCTGCCAGGCGATCCGGCCGTCCTTGTGGCGGTCGGCCGGGTGGGCCGTGGCCGCCCCGGCCGCCTCTCGCTAGGCCGGGGACCGGCGGTCTAGCCGCGTGATGACGGCCCGATCGCCGGTCGCCCCGAGCCGCCACCGACCAGGCCCCTGCGCAGCACCGGGACCGGGAGCGCCTGCTCCGGGCCCGGTGGGCGCCCGCCGCCCTGCTTGCGCGGGTCGGCCGCCAGCCGCAGGGCCAGGGCGGGGCACATCTCGACGGCTTGCTGGGCGTCCTTCTCCAGCCAGGGCGGCACCGGGATGCTCATGATGACCGGGAAGCCGTTCGCGTCTAGGTGAATGAGCTCCGGCACGAGGTGAGCGCACAGGCCGTGGCCCTGGCACCGGACCCAGTCAACCGTCAGCAGCCGGTCGCTGTCGGTCTCGGGGCCAGCCGGCAGCGGCAGGACGCCCCGCACGGGCCGGCCGCAGGTGGTGTGGAAGACGTGCGCGGCCAGGTCCTCGGTGAAGACCTCGAGGGCGGACATCACCATGCGGATGGTCCCGTCCGGGTGGGAGCAGGCGCCCCGCCGGATTGTCGCGGCGGCGGCCCGGCGGGCGACGTCGATCGCCTCCATGCCGCCCGACCCGTCCACGATGGCGTTCAGCGCCCGCGCGATGGCGGGCAGGCCGAGCTTGCACGGACCGCACTGGCCGGATGACTCGCCCGCGAGGTAGCTGGCGATCCGCGCGACTTCGCCCAGGGGGCAGGTGCCCTCGCCGAGGGGAAGGACCACGCCCGCGCCGAACGTGCCCGCCACCGACGCGAGGCCCTCCCGCCCGACCGGCACCTGGTAGGCGACCTCGGCATCCAGCCACAGGCCGTGGTAGCCGCCGACGAGCACCCCGTCGCCCGCTGGCGCCTCGCAGACGTCGAGGACGTGCCCGAGCGGCACCCCGGTCGGGCACTCCACGACGGCCGGGCGCCGGGCCGAGCCGCTGACGGAGAGCAAGACCGTCCCCGGCTCCTCGGGCGCGCCGACGGAGGCGAAGCGCTGCGGCCCGAGCAGGGCCAGGACCGATACCTGGGCGAACGTCGAGGCGTTGGACAGCAGGGTGGGACCGTCGTCCACGCCCTTCTCGGCGGCGAGTTGCTTGCGGCCTGGGGGCAGTGGCTTCTTCCCGTTGATCCCGCGGACCAGCGCGCCCGACTCGCCGGAGATGAACCGCTCGGGCTGCTGGAAGACGTGCACCATCTTCCGTAGCCCCGGCTCGGCCTTGATGGCGGCCTCCAGCGAGCGGTTGGCGAGCTCGTTGCCAGTCACCCCGACGATGATCTCCTCCGCCCCGATCGCCTCGGCGACGAGGGCGGCACCGCTCAGGACCAGGTACGGCGACCTGATCAGGAGCATCTTGTCCTTGAACGAGCCCGGCTCGCCCTCGGCGGCGTTGACGACGATGACCGGCGGCTCATCCGCCCGGCGGGCAGCGTCGATGACGGCCCGCAGCTTGCGCGCGAACGGGAACGCGGCCCCGCCCTGGCCGCGCAGGTCCACCTGGGTGGCCGCCTCCACCAGCTGATCGGCGGTCATGCGGGGCAATGCCCCGAAGACGCGGGCGTGCCCTTCGAGGTCGATCCGCGCCATGTGGTCAAGCCCGGCCGTCATGCGGGCCGCGCCAATCCGCATGATCGCGGGAACGTCAAGCTCTTCGGGGTTGGTCGGGTTCAACGCCAGCCTTCCCGGCCGTACACGCCGTCCCCGTACGGATCCCGCGCATACGGGTCCTGGCCGTCCCGCCCGAGGGCGCCGGCCTCGTACCCGAGGCTGGCGGCGTGGTTCCCGAGGCTGGCGGCGTCGTACCCGGCCGTGGCGTCAAGGCCGGGCGCGTACGGGTCGGCCCCGCGTGAGGGCGTGCCGCCCTGGTAGCCAGGCATTCCCGGCCCCGGCGAGCGGTAGCGCAGCCGGGGGTCCGCCCCCGGGATCCCGTGGTCCCAGGACCCGGCCGGGGCCGCGCCGCCGCGCCCGGCGCCGGCGTCCGCCACGTTGCCGTACGCGAGGTCGCCGTAGCCGCGAACGTCGTACGCGGGGTTGGACGGGGAGTCCTCGTACGCGGGGACGTTAGTGGCGAGGGGCCGGTGAGCAGGGCCGCCGTACCCGGGGGCCGGGGAGCCGGCCTGCTGCCGGCCGGGCGCGCGTCCAGCCGCCGGCCACGACCCTGAGTCCTGAGGGCCGACCGCCGGCCACGACCCCGAGTTCCGCGGGTCGCCCGCCGCCGGCCACGGCCCGGCGCTGCGGGGGTCACCCGCCGTCGCCCAGGCCCCTGAGTCCGGCCGGTCGCCGGCCGTCGGCCATGATCCCGGCCGCTCGGGGCCGGCGGGCGCCGACGCTGCCCGCGGAGGGGAACCGGTCGCACGCGGCCTGGCTCGGCCGCCAGGGCCGCCATCCTCCGCCGCACGGCCGGACGGGTAGGGCATGTGGCCCGCCGGGGCGGGCCGCGACAAGCCACCCGGCACCATCCCGGGTGGCCAGGAACCGCCAGCGAGCGGTCCGGCCGGAATCGATCCCGTGGACGACGGTGCGACCGGAGCCATCGAACCGGTGGGGGCGGTACCCGGCATCGCCTGCTCGCGCGACCCCGATCCGGCCCACGCCCGCGGGTACGGTCCGACCCCGCCGGGCGGCATCATCCCCGTGGAGGGAACCGGCCCCGGCCGGGGAACGCCAGCCGGCGGCATCGCTCCCGCCGGGTACATCGCGCTAGCCGCGGGCATCGCCGCAGGCCGCGACACCGGCCCCGGCCAGGTTCCCGGGCCGGGCGCCGCGAAGGACGACGCGCTAGGGTCACCGGGGACTGAGCTCAGCCAGGAGGGCGGCACCGGCCCGATCCCGCCCGGTGGCATCGCTCCCTCGCCGATCGTGGGCATGGGGCCGGTAGCGGCCCGGGGCATGGGGCCGGTAGCGGCCCTCGGCACCGGGCCAGTGGCGGCTCGCGGAAGCTGCCCGCCCGGAACCACGGGCATGGCGCCGGTGGCAGCCCGGGGCATCGGCCCGGTGGCAGCCCGGGGCATGGGGCCGGTCGCTACCCTCGGCACCGGGCCAGTGGCGGCTCGCGGAAGCTGCCCGCCCGGAACCACGGGCATGGGGCCAGTGGCAGGCCGGGGCATCGGCCCGGTAGCGGCCCGGGGCATCGGCCCGTTGGCGCTCCTCGGCCACTGCCCGTCGAAGGCCGCCGGCATCGGGCCGGTGCCAGCTCGCGGCATCGGGCCGGTCCTGGCCCGGGGCGGCTCGCTGCTGGGCAGGGCGGGCATGGCGCCGGTCGTGACCTGGGGCAGCGGGCCGCTCCAGGGGTTACGAGGTGCCCCCCGGTAGCGTGGCGGGCCGACGTACCCCGGCTCGTACACCGGCTGGGCACCGCTGTGCGGACCGCCCGGCTGGGCGGGATTCACCGGGATCGCCAGCGACCCGGTGCTGATGATGTCGGCCAGGACCGGCGCGGCCAGGGCGGCCACGGCCGGCATGTCCGCGCTTGCGCGGCCGTCGAGCCACGCACCGCCCTCCGGCCACGCCGCGCCGCCCGGCAGAGCCGCCCGCCCGGCCCCGACGGCCGGCATCGGCCCGGCGCCGACCGCCGGGCCGCCTGAGACGACGGCGCGGGCGATCCCGAGTTGCGCGAACATGGCCGCCGCGCGCATCGGGGCCGACCCCGCGTTCACGCCGGACTCGGGGACCGGCGGTGCGCTCAGGGTCTCCTTGGCCCGCATCGAGCCGGTGATGGCGCGGACGGCCAGGCCGAGCGCGACCAGCGCGACGACGAAGCCGTAGCTCCAGTCCACGTACGGCGCGGCCGCGCGCCCGCCGAGGAGCCCGTGCAGGACCCCGAAGACGAGGCAGGCATACGAGGAGTAGTGAATCGCCCGCCACCGCCAGGCCTTGCCGTTGACGGTGAACCGCTTGCGGAAGATGCCCGTTATAACGAGCAGGATGATGAGGTCCGAGGCGAGCGTCCCGAGGCCGATGTAGAACGTCCGGAACGGGGACAGGAACGGGATGAACGCGTCGAGGGCGTGGGACCGCTGGGCCAGGATCTCGGTCGTGATGTGGATGGCCAGGAACGCCAGCGCGCCGAAGGAAGCCGCCCGGTGCGCGGACTGAACGAAGATCCGGTGTCCCGGGCTGAGGACGATGCGCATCCCCGCCACGAAGCCGAGGCCGACCGACGCGCACAGCGCGATCAGCGCGAAGACCCCGGCGTAGAAGAGCATGAAGTGCTGCACGGCCGCATCGACGACGTGGCCGGTGCTGGTGAAGGTCAAGAACGCGAGGATGACGGCCGCCCCGACGAGGGCGACGGCGTAGATCTTCGCGCGGTGCTCGGCAGCGGCGCCGCCGGCCCGGTTGTGAGCTCGCTCACGGCCGTGAGAAGGACGGCTGCGAGTCGTTGCCACGGGCTACCTCCTCAGAGTCTCCGCAACAAAACTTCGTGCGTGCGTAACTCCGGCTCGTGGCCCCGAACACGTCCGGTCGCCCGGCCTGCCGGGCTGTCCGAATCTATCAACGGCGATAACTTTTTGAACACAAACGTATAAATTCGGCCGACAGGTAAGATCTTTTTCGATTCTTCCTATCAGCCAGCGGATTTGCCTCGGTAACAATTTCGAGGGAGCCGCTGGCGGGCATGGCGCGCCCGGACGGTTCACAGCCAGTTATACCGCCGCGAACCCAGCGATGACGGTCAAATCATCAACGACGCTTCAGATCCCCCGCAGAGCAACGGGCCCGGAGGTTCTCACCAGTAACACGAGAACCAGCCGGTCAGCGGAGTCCCGGAAGCAACCGCCGGAAACGACGAGGCGGTCTAGAGGTCGGTGCGGTCTAGAGCTCGGCCGCGAGCAGCTCCGCGATCTGGGCGGTATTCAGGGCCGCCCCCTTGCGCAGGTTGTCGCCGCACGCGAAGAAGTCGATCGCGGCCGGGTCGTCCAGCGACTGGCGGACCCGGCCCACCCAGGTCGGGTCCGTCCCCACGGCGTCGGCCGGGGTCGGGAACTCGCCCTTGGCCGGGTCATCGCTGAGTACCACCCCGGGCGCGGCCGCGAGGGTCCCCCAGGCCTGGTCGCGGGTGACCGGCCGCGAGAACCGGGCGTGCACCGCCACCGAGTGGGTCGTCACGACCGGGACCCGGACGCAGGTCGCGGAGACGCGCAGGCCCGGCAGGCCGAGGATCTTGCGCGACTCGTTGCGGATCTTGAGCTCCTCCGACGACCAGCCCTCCTCCTTGAGCGACCCGGCCCACGGCACGACGTTCATCGCCAGCGGCGCCGGGAACGGCCCCAGGTCGCCGACGACCGGGCGGATGTCCCCGGCCCGCTGGCCGAGCGTGCGCGTCCCGGCGACCTTCTCCAGCTGGTCGTACAGGGTGTCGATCCCGGCCTGGCCAGCGCCCGACGCGGCCTGGTAGGACGCGACGACGAGCTCCTCCAGGCCGTAGGCCCGGTTCAGCGCGCCGACCGCCACGATGAGCGACAGGGTGGTGCAGTTCGGGTTGGCGATGACGCCCTTGGGCCGGCTGCGCGCGTCGGCCGGGTTCACCTCGGGCACGACGAGCGGGACGAGGGGGTCCATCCGGAACGCCCCGGAGTTGTCCACCGCGACCGCGCCGCGGGCGGCGGCGACGGGGACCCACTGGGCGGAGACCTCGTCCGGAACGTCGAACATGGCCACGTCAACCCCGTCGAAGGCCTCCTCCGACAGCGCGATGACCTCGACGTCGCGGCCGCGGACCGGCAGCCGCCGCCCGGCCGAGCGGGGCGAGGCGATCAGCCGGATCTCGCCCCAGACGTCCTCACGGGTGGACAGCAGGTCGAGCATGACGGTGCCGACGGCGCCGGTCGCCCCGACGACGGCCAGGGTGGGACGGGAACTGCTCATCGCCCGGTACCTCCGTAGACGACGGCCTCGACTTCCTCGGCGTCGAGGTCGAACGCCTTATGGGTCGCGATCACGGCGGTATCCACGTCGGAGGAGGACACGACCACCGAGATGCGGATCTCCGAGGTGGTGATCATCTGGATGTTGACGCCCGCCTCGGCTAGCGCCCCGAAGAACTTCGCGGTGACGCCCGGGTGCGAGCGCATGCCCGCGCCGATCAGCGAGACCTTCCCGATCCGGTCCTCGTAGAACACGTCCTGGAAGCCGATGACCTCCTTGGCCGCCCGCAGCAGGTCCAGCGCCTTCTGCCCGTCGGCGGCCGGGAGGGTGAAGGAGATGTCGGTCAGCCCGGTCGCCAGCGCCGACACGTTCTGCACGATCATGTCGATGTTGATGCCGCCCTCGGCGATCTTCCCGAACAGCCGGGCCGCCTCGCCAACCCGGTCGGGGATCCCGACCACGGTGATCTTCGCCTCGCTCCGGTCGTGCGCGACCCCGGAGATAATGGCCTGCTCCATACCGGCTTCCTCCGCCTTATCCGCGTGCCTGTTGACCCACGTGCCTACCTTGTCGCTGAACGAGGACCGGACGTGGATCGGGACCTCGTATCGCCGCGCGTACTCCACGCACCGGGGGATCAGCACCTTGGCGCCGCAGGCGGCCATCTCAAGCATTTCCTCGTAGCTGATCGCCGGGATCCGGCGGGCGCCGCGCACCAGGCGCGGGTCCTCGGTGAAGACGCCGTCCACGTCGGTGTAGATCTCGCACACGTCGCCGTTCAGCGCCGCCGCGAGGGCGACCGCCGTGGTGTCGGAGCCGCCCCGGCCGAGCGTGGTGATGTCCTTGGTCGTCTGGGACACCCCCTGGAAGCCGGCCACGATCGGGATCGCGCCGTCACGCAGGGCGGCCTGGATCCGGCCCGGGGTCACGTCGATGATCCGGGCCCGGCCGTGGGTCGCGTCGGTGATCACGCCGGCCTGCGACCCGGTGAACGAGCGCGCCTCGTAGCCCAGCGTGGCGATCGCCATCGCGAGGACGGCCATGGAGATCCGCTCGCCCGACGTCAGCAGCATGTCCAGCTCGCGGGCCGGCGGCGCGGGCGAGATCTGGCTGGCCAGGTCGATGAGCTCGTCGGTCGTGTCGCCCATGGCGGATACGACGACGACGACCTGGTCGCCGCCTTTGCGCGTCTTGACGATCCGCTGGGCAACCCGCTTGATACCGTCTGCGTCCGCGACTGAGGAGCCGCCGTATTTCTGCACCACAAGAGCCACGAGCCCCGATTGTACTTGGGGCACATGACGGCTGCCCAACGGTATAGCTGGCGTGGCCTGCCGCGACGCGACGATCGCCGGCTCCCGGGCGGCCAGTCAGGATGACCGGCGCCCGCCCCCGCGCCGTGACCAGAGAATTTCCGTCAAACGGCATCCTTAACGGGCCGCATCCTTAACGGGCCCGAGTGCCCTGGCCGGCCCCCACGACCCCGGCCAGCTGCCAGTCGGCCGCGAACACCGCCACCGGCGCGTCCCCGAGCCGGGCGAGGACCCGCTGCATGCCCGGCGGGATGTGGTCGTTGATCACGCCGTCGTGCGGGGGCTGCAGGCCCGCGAGGCGGTACAGGTGGTCGCGCTCGGCCCGCGACAGCTGCAGGGCGCGGGCGAGCGCGCCGAGAACCTGGGGCGACGGCGCCGTCGCGCGGCCCTGCACCGCCCGCCGCCTGCTCGCCCTCGGCCATGCCGTGATCGCCGGGGCGCGCGACCCCGAGCTCGGCCGGGCCGCGGCCAGCCGCCTGGGAGCGCGGTTCGTGCCGATCGACGTGGCCGACGAGGAGTCGGTCGCCCGGGCCGCGGCCGACATCGAGGCACACGAGGGACGGGTGGACACGCTGATCAACAACGCCGGCGTCACCGGCCGCCGGGCGCCCGCCGACGAGATCACCGGGCGCGACGCGGAGCTGGTGTTCGGGACCAACGTGCTCGGCGTCGTCCGGGTCACCAGCGCGTTCCTTCCCCTGCTGCGCAAGTCGCCCGCGCCGGCGGTGATCAACGTCAGCAGCGGGCTGGGCTCCCAGGCCCTCACCCGTGACCAGGACCGGGCCGAGTCCACCGTCCGGGCACCGCTGTACACCGCCTCCAGGGCGGCCGTCACGATGCTGACCACGCAGTACGCGCGGGCGCTGCCAGACGTGCGCTTCAACGCGGCCGATCCCGGCTACACCGCCACCGATCTCAACGGCCACAGCGGCCACCAGACCGTGACCGGGGGAACCGACGCGATCGTCGCCCTCGCGACCGAGGACCCGGCCGCGGGAACTGGCCGCTTCATCGACCGCTTCGGCTCGGTTCCCTGGTAGGGCCCGTGAAATAACGTCCGCCCCCGGGAACGATCGCCAGCCGCCCGCTATCGGGGAGGCCGGCCCCTGGCCGACTCACTTGCCGTGCGGGTCGCGCTGGTTGAGGACCGCCACGACCTGGTCGTAGTCGCCCCGGGCCTCGCCGTAGCGGAGGAACTTGACTCGCTCGACCTGGATCTCGGTCGCGTCCGGGCTCGACTCCAGCAGGCCCATCACCTCGGCGGTGAAGTCCGCCAGCGGCATCGCGACCTCGCTGGCCTCCTGGCCGGGCATGAGCGCGGTCCGGACCGACGGCGGCTCCAGCTCCACGACCTTGACGCTCGTGGCGGCCAGCTGCAGCCGCAGCGACTCGCTCAGCATGTGGATCGCCGCCTTGGTGGCGTTGTACGAGGGCGTGACCGCGAGCGGCGTGAACGCCAGCCCGGAGGACACGGTAACGATCGTCGCGTCCGGCCGGGACCGCAGGTGCTCGATGAACGCGGCGATGAGGCGGATCGGCCCGAGCAGGTTGGTGGTCACGGTCTGCTCGGCCGACGCGAGGAAGGTCGACGGCTGCTGCCAGTCCTCCGCCTGCATGATCCCGGCCATCGTGACCAGGACGTTCAGCTCGGGATGGCGGGCGATCACGTCCTTGGCGGCGGCCTCGATGCTGGCCGGGTCGGCGGTGTCGATCCGTACCGTGTCGATCCCGGGGTGCTCGGCCGCCACCCGGTCGAGCAGGTCGGCCCGCCGCCCGCCGACGATGACCCGGTTGCCCCGGTCGTGCAGGGCGACCGCCAGCGCGAGGCCGATCCCGCTGGTGGAGCCGGGAATGAAGATGGTGTTGCCGGTGATGTTCATGCCTCCAGCCTGCCCCGCCCGGCGCCGGCTGGGCAGAGACCGCTTATCGGGGGACTGGCGGTCCCTGGTTGCGGGCACGGCCGGCGGCCGATACTGAGGGCATGGACCGAGCAGCACTGGCCGACTTCCTGCGGCACCGGCGGGAGGCCCTGCGCCCGTCCGACGTGGGCCTGCCCGAGGGCGCCCGCCGCCGGACCGCGGGCCTGCGCCGGGAGGAGGTCGCCGCCCTGGCGGTCATGTCCACCGATTACTACACCCGCCTGGAGCAGCAGCGCGGCCCGCAGCCGAGCGAGCAGATGCTCGCCTCCCTCGCCCGGGCGCTGCGGCTGTCGGGCTCCGAGCGCGACTACCTGTTCCGGACGGCCGGGCACAACGCGCCCGGCCCGCTGGCGGCCGCCGGCGCCCACGTCGCCCCGGCCCTGCTGCGCGTCCTGGACCGGCTGGCCGACACGCCCGCCATGATCTTGTCCAACCTGGGCGAGGCGCTGGTCCAGAACGCGATGGCGGCCGCGCTGCTGGGCGACAAGTCCGGCTACACGGGCCTGGCCCGCAGCGAGGTCTACCGCTGGTTCACCAACCCGGCCGAGCGGCTGCGCTACCCCGAAGGCGACCGGCTGCGGCAAAGCCGCGCCCAGGTCGCGACCCTGCGGGTGGCCTACGGCCAGCTGGGGCCCAAGTCGCGGGCGGGTGAGCTGGTCCGCGCCCTGGTCCGGCTGAGCCCCGAGTTCGCGACCCTGTGGGACCGGCACGAGGTCGCCCAGCGGTTCGCCGACCACAAGGTCATCGTCCACCCCGAGCTCGGCCCGATCGAGGTTGACTGCCAGGTGCTGTTCACCGAGGACCAGTCCCAGGCGCTGCTGGTCCTGACCGCCGCCCCGCGGACCGAGGCCTACGGCAAGCTCCGGCTCCTGTCGGTCGTGGGCACCGAGCGCTTCACCGGCGCCCGCGACTGACGGGCCGGGGCGCGAGCCTCACAGATCGGGGTGCGGCAGCACCCCGGCCCCGTGGTCGAGCTGGTAGTCCAGGTTGACCGCGGCCGTGATGAGCGCCAGGTGCGAGAACGCCTGCGGGAAGTTGCCGAGCTGCTCCCCCGTCGAGCCGATCTCCTCCGAGAACAAGCCCAGGTGGTTGGCGTAGGTGAACATCTTCTCGAAGGTCAGCCGCGCCTCGTCCAGCCGCCCGGCCCGGGCCAGGGCCTCCACGTACCAGAACGTGCACAGCGAGAACGTCCCCTCGTCGCCCGCCAGCCCGTCGGGCGACGCGGCCGGGTCGTACCGGTACACGAGGCTGTCCGACACCAGGGTCTTGTCGATGGCCCGCAGCGTGTCCAGCCAGAGCGGGTCACGCGGCGAGATGAACCCCTGCAGCGGCATCATCAGCAGGGCCGAGTCGAGCACGTTACTGCCGTAGGACTGGGTGAACGCGTGCTGCTTGGGGTTCCAGCCAGTACGGAAGACCTGGTTGTAGACCTGGTCCCGCTCGGTCATCCAGCGGCTGACGTTGGCCGGGCGGCCGCTGCGGCTGGCCATCTTCAGCGCCCGGTCGAATGCGATCCAGCTCTGGACCCGCCCGTACAGGAAGTCCTTGCGCCCGCCGCGCGTCTCCCAGATCCCCTCGTCGGGCTGGTCCCAGTGCTCGCACAGCCAGTCGATGAGCTGCGCGATCTCCAGCCAGTTCTGGTGAGTGACCTGCACGCCGCGCCGCTGGGCGAGGTACAGCGCGTCCAGTGCCTCGCCGTAGATGTCCAGCTGGAGCTGGTCGGCCGCGCCGTTGCCGATGCGCACCGGCCTGGAGCCGCGGTAGCCCTCGAAGTGGTCCAGGGTGAACTCATCAAGGTCGCTCGACCCGTCCACCCGGTACATGATCTTCAGCGGGCCCGAGCCGGACCCGGCCTGCTCGCTGGCCCGCGCCCGCAGCCAGGACACGAAGCTCTCGGCCTCCTCGGTGAACCCGAGGCCGAGCAGGGCGTAGATCGAGAACGAGCCGTCGCGGATCCACGTGTAGCGGTAGTCCCAGTTCCGCTCGCCGCCGACCTGCTCGGGCAGCCCGGCCGTCGGGGCCGCGACCAGGCCCCCGCTCGGGGCGTACTGCATGAGCTTCAGCGTCATGGCCGACCGGCTGACCATCTCCCGCCAGCGGCCCCGGTAGGTGGACTTGTGGAGCCATCCCCGCCAGAACGCGACCGTCTCGTTCAGCAGCCGGTGGATGTCGTCGTTGTGGTGGCGGCGGGGCTGCATGGCCCCGCGGTCGGTTCCCGACTCCAGCACCACGCCCCAGGTCTGGCCGGCCGTCAGCACCCGGGAGGCGGTGATCCCGTCACCCTCTTGCTTCAGCTCGACCGGGTGCCCGTGGTCGGAGGTCGCCAGGTGCATGGTGACGCCCACGTGCCCGTCGCAGCGGAAGCTCGCACCGTCTTCGTTCACCAGCACGTGGTGCGGGGCCCGCCCGTAGTTGAAGGCGGGCTGGAGCTCGAGGTTGAAGCGCATCGTGCCCTTGACGACGCGGGCCTGGCGGACGAGCCGGTGCCGGTCAGTGGCCCGCTTGCCCGCGATCGGCATGAAGTCATAGACCTCGCCGACGCCATCGGGGGTCATGAACCGGGTGATCAGCACGGCCGTGTCCGGCAGGTAGAGCTGGCGGCTCACGCACTGACGGTCGGGAGAGAGGCGGAAGTACCCGCCCTTGTCCGCGTCGAGCAGGGACGCGAACACGCTCGGCGAGTCGAACCGCGGGCAGCAGAACCAGTCGATGGTGCCGTCAGTCGACACCAGCGCGGCCGTCTGCAGGTCGCCGATCAGGCCATGGTCACTAATATTGGGGTACCGCTCCATGTGATGATCATCGCACCGGGGCGGCCCCCGGAGGCGGATAAGCGGATGGATCGCGACCGCATGAGGTTCTGGGCAAAGCCGTAAGTCCCCGATTGGCCCAGGTTCAGGCGCCGTCCATGGTTGCCTGGCAGGATGGGCGCCATGAGTGGCAGCCAGGTTGACGCGCTGGTGATCTTCGGGGCAACCGGGGACCTGGCGAAGCTGGAGACGTTCCCCGCGCTGGTCGGGCTGGTCGAGCGCGGGGTGCTCGACGTGCCGGTCATCGGCGTGGCCAAGAGCGGCGGGTGGGGCGTGGAGCAGTTCCGCGACTACGCGACCGCGTCCCTGAAGCTCAACGACATGGACCCCGGCTCCCCGGCCGCGAAGAAGATGCTCGGCCTGCTCAAGTACGTCGACGGCGACCTCGCCGACCACGGGACGTACCAGGCGATGTCGGACGCGATCGGGCCGGCCGGCGCCCGGGTGCTGTACTACCTGGAGGTGCCGCCGTTCCTGTTCGGGCGGATCGCCGAGGGGATCTCGGCCGTCGACCGGGCGGCCGGCAACCGGGTGATGGTGGAAAAGCCGTTCGGCGATGACTTCGCCAGCGCCCGCGCGCTGAACGACACCATGCACAAGTACTTCGCGGAGGACTCGGTCTACCGGGTCGACCACTGGCTCGGGCTCGACCCGGTCGAGTCGCTGATGTTCGCCCGGTTCGCGAACTCGATCATCGAGCCGCTGCTGAACCGGACGTACGTGGAGTCGATCCAGATCACGATGGCGGAGGCGTTCGACGTCGCCGACCGGGGGGCGTTCTACGACAGGACCGGCGCGATCAAGGACGTCATCCAGAACCACATGCTGCAGGTGCTGGCGACGGTCCTGGCTGACCCGCCGGACGGCGCGGGCCTCGACTCGTGGATCTCCTCCAAGGCCTCGGTGATCTCGGCGCTGCGCCCGCTCGGCCCGTCCGACGTGGTGAAGGGGCAGTACTCGGGCTACCTGGACGTGGCCGGGGTCGCGCCCGGGTCGAAGACCGAGACCTACGCGGCGATCCGGCTGCAGGCCGACAGCTGGCGGTGGGACGGGGTGCCGATCTTGATCCGGGTCGGCAAGGCCCTGCCGGTCACCGCGACCGAGGTGTCAGTCAAGTTCCGCCGCCCGCCGCACGACGCGTTCGGGCTCGGCTCGGGGGCGGCCGCCAACGGCCTCCGGTTCCGCATCTACCCGGAGGCGCAGGCGGTCTTGACCCTCGTCGGCAAGCGGCCCGGGGCCGGCTGGGAGCCGGAGGTGCAGGACCTGACCTTCATCCAGCACCCGGGGGCCGACATGCGCCCGTACGACCGGCTCATCGGCGCCGCCCTGAACGGCGAGCGCTGGCTGTTCGCGCAGCAGGACGCGGTCGAGGCGGCCTGGCGGGTGGTGGACCCGGTGCTCGGCGCGGGCGCGATCCCGGTCGTCCGCTACGAGCGCGGGTCCTGGGGACCCGGTTCCTCGGCCCTGCTGCCGCCGGGCGAGTCCTGGTACGACCCGCGGGCCTGACCAGGCCCGGACCGGGCAGTACCGGTGGCTAGCGGCGCTCAGCCGCTAGCCGCCGCTAGCCGTCCATGACGTGGCGGCCGGCGAAGGCCCGGCCGAGGGTGACCTCGTCGGCGTACTCCAGGTCGCCGCCGACCGGCAGGCCGCTGGCCGGGCGGGTCACCTTGATGCCGAGGGGCCGCACCAGCCGGGCAAGGTAGGTGGCGGTGGCCTCGCCCTCCAGGTTCGGGTCGGTGGCCAGGATCAGCTCGGTGACGGCGCCATCGCCTAGCCGGGCCATCAGCTCGCGGACGCGCAGGTCCTCGGGGCCGATGCCGTCGATGGGGCTGATCGCGCCGCCGAGGACGTGGTACCGGCCGCGGAACTCACGGATCTTCTCCACCACGGCCACGTCCTTGGGCTCTTCCACCACGCAGATCACCGTGGGGTCGCGCCGCGGGTCGAGGCAGATCCGGCACTGCTCCGCCTCGGCCACGTTCCCGCACGTCGCGCAGAAGCGAACCCGCTCGGTCACCTCGACCAGGGCGTTGGCCAGCCGCCGGACGTCCACCGGGTCGGCCGACAGCAGGTGGAACGCGATGCGCTGGGCGCCCTTCGGCCCCACCCCTGGCAGTCGGCCGAGCTCGTCGATCAGGTTCTGGACAACGCCCTCGTACATCGCGCCCTATTTCTTGTGCTCGTCTTCGGCGTCCTCGCCGTCTTCCTCGTCCTCGTAGTCCTCATCGTCGTCTTCGTCATCGTCGGCTTGCCCGTGGGCGGCGGCCGCGGGCGCGCCGAACCCGGGCATGCCCGGGATGCCAGGCATGCCGGGGATGCCGCCACCCGGCAGCCCGCCAGGGAGGCCGCCCGGAAGGCCGAGGCCGGACAGGTCGAGGTTGCCGAGGGCGTCCGCGAAGCCGAGCTGCTGCTGCTGGAGGGCCATGACTGAGCTGGTGGCGTCACGGACTGCCGCCAGCACCATGTCGGCGATGGTCTCCGCGGTCTCGGCCGGGTCTGAGGCGTCGATGACCTTCGGGTCAATGGTCAGGTCGAGCAGCTCACCCTGGCCGCTGACCTTGGCCACCACGAGGCCGCCGCCGGCTGAGCCGGTGACCTCGGCGTGCGCGAGGTTCTGCTGAGCGCTCTCCAGCTGCGCCTGCATCTGCTGCGCGGCCTGGAGGATCTGGTTCATGTCGAAGCCGGGTTCCACGTCTGGTCTCTCATTCCTCGTATTCGGCGATGATCTGGGCGCCTAGGTCCCGCTGGATGAGGCTGATCCCGGTGAGCTGGCTAGCGGCGTCCACGTCCACCGATCCGGCTAGCTCGTCCCCGTATGGGTCGTCGGGGGGGAAGGGAACATCATCCTCGAACGAAACGTGGTTACTCGTCTTGCCGATCCCATTGTGTGGCATCGCCGCCGATGCTCCGGAACCCGGTGACGGCGCGGCGGCCGGTGTCGCCCGGGCCGGGTCGTGCCCGCCGGGCTGTCCCGGGCCCGGCCGCGCCCCGGCCGGGTACTGCCCCATGGCGCCAGCGGCGGCCCCGGCCTGTCCGGGCCCGGCTAGACCACCGGACTGGGCGGCGCCGGCCGGGCCGGGCACGGCGCTGGACTGGACCGTTCCGGAGGGCAACGCCCTGGGCGGCGTCGCTCCGGCTTGTCCGGCCCCCGGCGGCAGTTCCCCGGACGGGGCGGCCGTCGGCTGCACGGCGGCGGACTGGCCCTGGTATCCCCCCGAGGAGCCTGGTCCCGCCGGCGAGGCGGGCGGCCCGCCCGGCCCCGGGCTCCCGCGCCGCCCCTCTCCGGGGGCGGCGTCACCGCCGGTCACGGTCCGGATCACGACGTTGATGGCGAAGCGCTCGTGGATGACCTCCTTGAGCAGCGCCTCGTACCCGCTGCTGCTGAACCCCTTCGCCTCCCCCGCCCGGGGGAAGCGCAGCGTCAGCACCGCCTCGTCCAGCGACACGACGGCGGCAGTCCGCACCACCATCCAGGCGACCCGCCGCCGCCCCGCCAGCGCCTGCAAGACGCCGTCCCAGCCCTGCTGGAGGACTTGCGTGGTCACCCGGCCGCCAGGGGCCGCCGGGCCGCCCGCAGGCGCCCCAGCTGTCTCGTAAGCGCTGCCAGGGGCACCGGGGTATGCCGCGCCGCCCCGTGGCCCGGCCGCGCCCGCGGGCACGGCGTGGCTGGACGGACCAGCGGAGTACGACGACCCGCCCGAACCGGACGGGCCCTGGTCGTACTGGCTGCCACCGGGCGCGGAGCCAGCCGCGTAGCCGCCTGGCGAAGCCTGCGGGGCAGGCGGGAACGCAACCGCGTCCTGATCCTGGGGCTGCCCTGTGCCGCGGGGCTGCATCGCGTTCTGGGGCGGCGCTGTGTCGTGAGGCCGCGCCGTGTTCTGAGGCTGCATCGCGTTCTGGGGCGGCGCTGTGTTGTGCGGTGGCGCTGTGTCGTGAGGCCGCGCCGTGTTCTGGGGCTGCATCGCGTTCTGGGGCTGCATCGCGTTCTGGGGCGGCGCTGTGCTCTGGGGCGGCGCCGGGTCCGGCTGCGGGCCGCGCGAGGGCCGGGCGGGCGCCTGGTCCGGGGCGGCCGGCGGGGACGGGACCCGGGGGCCCGGGGCCATGGCGGGCTGCGCGCCGGACGGCCCGCGGGCCGGGCCGGACTCCAGGCGATCGAGCCGCGCGAGCACCGAGCGCTCGTCGGAGGCCGCCCCCGGCAGCAGCACCTGGGCGCACATCAGCTCCAGCAGCAGCCGGGGTGACGTCGCGCCCCGCATCTGGTCAAGGCCGGCGTTGACGATCTCCGCCGCCCGGGTGAGCTGGGCCAGGCCGAGGCTGGCCTGGTTCGTCATGGCCTCCACCCGGTCCGGCGGCACCTCGATCAGCCCGCTGCGCATCGCGTCGGGCACGGAGGCGATCACGATCAGGTCCCGGAACCGGTCGAGCAGGTCGCTGGCGAACCGGCGCGGCTCGTGCCCGCCCTCGATGACCTTGTTCACCGCGCGGAAGACCGCTGCCCCGTCGGCCGTGGCGAACGCGGTCACGATCTCATCGATCAGGGCGGCATCGGTGTAGCCGAGCAGGGCGACCGCCCGCTCGTACTGGATGCCGCCCTCGTCCGAGCCCGCTAGGAGCTGGTCCAGGATGGACAGCGTGTCCCGGGCCGAGCCGCCGCCCGCCCGGACGACCAGCGGGAGCACTGCCGGGTCGAAGCCGACGTTCTCCGACCGGAGGATCTCCTCGGCCAGCTCCCGCATCACCGATGGCGGCATTAGCCGGAACGGGTAATGGTGCGTCCGCGACCGGATCGTCGGGATGACCTTCTCCGGCTCAGTCGTCGCGAAGATGAACTTCAGGTGCGACGGCGGCTCCTCGACCAGCTTGAGCAGGGCGTTGAAGCCCTGCGAGGTCACCATGTGGGCCTCGTCGATGATGTAGATCTTGAAGCGGCCCGACACCGGCGCGTAGAAGGCCCGCTCGCGCAGGTCGCGGGCATCGTCCACGCCACCGTGGGAGGCCGCGTCGATCTCGATCACGTCGATCGAGCCCGGCCCGGACGGCGCGAGCGCCTCACACGAGTCGCAGACCCCGCACGGGTCCGGGGTGGGGCCGTTAACGCAGTTCAGCGAGCGCGCCAGGATCCGGGCACTGGAAGTCTTGCCGCAGCCGCGCGGGCCGCTGAACAGGTAAGCGTGGTTGATCCGGCCGCTCTTGAGCGCCTGCCGCAAGGGGGCAGTGACATGCTCCTGGCCGCGAACCTCGGCGAAGGTGGCAGGCCGGTACTTGCGGTAGAGGGCAAGCCCCGCCTGAGAAGTACCTTGTCCCGTTGCGTCAGCCATGAACCCATCCTCGCCGGCTCAGTCCGCTGCTCTCCCCCAGAACGAGAAAGGACCCCCCGCGCACCCGCCAGAGCTCGCGTACCCTTGCTGCCTTCCGGCCCTGGGGGGGTTGGCAAGATAAGCGCCGCGCGAGGGGCTGCGCCTAGTCTAGCCACCTCCAGCACCGCTCGTGCCACGTAGCAACCGACTCCGATCTCCGGTAAGCTTCCCAGCGGAGGATTCGCCTAGTGGCCGAGGGCGCACGATTGGAAGTCGTGTAAGGGGAAACTCTTCGAGGGTTCAAATCCCTCATCCTCCGCTCGCCTTGGGTGCCTTGTGCCCTCGATTGAGGGCCACGGGCGCCTTCGCCATGCACCCCAGGGGGCGACCCCCTGGAACCCCCGGTGCGCCTTTGTTTTGCGCTTGGTTGCGGTTGTTGGCGCGGTGGCTGGAGCACGCACCACCGATCCGGGCACACCCTCGCCGTCGGCTTGGCTGCGGTTGTTGGCGCGGTGGCTGGAGCACGCACCGCCACCCCGGACTCTCCCTCGTTTCCACCCCGGGGCACTCCCTTATTGTCGGCTGGCTGCGGTTGTTGGCGCGGTGGCTGGGCGCTGTCGCGGCGTTCAGCTCGGGAGCTTCGGTCAGCATCCTCGCGGCGGCGGCCGCGGTACTCGTGGTGGGCGCGGCCGGGATAACGCGGGAACTGCAATCCACCGGCCGACTGGCGTTCGGGGCGGTGGCCATCGCCGTCGGGGCGCCCATCCTCGTGTACGGGGTCGCGCTCATTACCAGCCACAACGTGCTGCCCGGGGCGGGGGACACCGCAATCGGCCTCTCGCCCCTCCTGATCGGGCTGTCGCCGGTCACGTTCGGGGTGGCGCTCATCACCGGCCGCGCCCGGCTGGCCCGGGGCGCGGGCGTGGCCAGCGGGGCGGTGATCGTCGCCCTCGGGGTGGCGCTCGCCGCCGGTTACAGCCGGGCGGACGGCGCGGCGATCATCGCGATCGGCGCGGCGGCCATCGCGATCGCGGCGGCGTCTCCCTCCCGCCGGGCCCTGGTGGCCGGGGCAGTCGTCATCGCCATCGGGCTGGCATTCACCGCGTTCGGGATGGCGCTGAGCGCCCTGGGGACCTTGTTCCTCCCCGCGCCGATAACGGCGCTCGGGGCGATGATCGTCGCCCTCGGGGCGACGATCATCGCCACCGCGGGCATCGTTCGGCGCGTCCTCGGCAACAGCATCCACGGCGGCGCTATCCAGGGCGGCGCTGTTCAAGGCGGTGGCCAGGAGTGGGCTGGCGGATAATGTCGTTCACCTGGGCCCGGCCTGGCCGGGGACCGGGCTCGTCCTAGAAGCCGAGGGCCGCGCCCACGTAGCACCACTTGCCGTGCAGCGCGTTGTAGACGAAGCCGACGATGTCCACGAACCCGCCGCCCGCTGACAGGGCGGGGGCGCTGCTGCCGGCGGCGTTCGCGGTGGTCTTACCGCCCCAGTCGTAATCGGCGCCCCAGCTCACGGTGCCCGCCCCGCCGGACGGCTGGGTCAGCTGGAACGTGATCCGCTGGCCGTCGACGCTGTTGATCGGGCTGGCGATCGCCGTGGCCCCGGCGCCGAGGGTCACGCGGAAGTCGTTCCCGGCCGAGGCGTCCACCGGGATGCTGGAGCCCGAGCCCAGGTTCACCACTGCGGGGGCAACCTGGCCAGCGGTGATCGTGGTGTTGGTATTGGCCATCGAGCAAGCCTCCTTTAACGCTAGTAGTGCCTGGTAGCGCTAGTAATGCCGGGCTAGGCGACCTGCTTCCAGGTCGTGCCGCCCTTGCAGAACCACAGGCGCGCGCTGTGGTCCACGTAGAAGTCCCCGGCCGCACCCGACGCCGGGTGGGTGCTCCCGCCCGGGGTGAGCTGGATCTGAGCCACGCCAGTGCCAGTGAAGACAGCGCCCCGGCCGTGGCCGCTGATGGCGGTCAGGCCCGGGCCGGTGGAGCTGTTCACCGCGTAGACGCCCGGGCCGGCCGAGGCGGTCTGCCCCTGGACGCCGGGGCCAGTGTGGGAGGTGCCGTAGACGCCCGCCGCCGACCCCGAGCTCGTGCCCTGGACGCCGTTGCTCAGCGCGCTCAGGCCGGCCACGCCGTAGCCGGAGTTGGCCGTCCCGTAGACGCCAGGAGCGCCGCCGGCCTTCCCGTAGACGCCCGCGCCAGTGGCGGTGTTCGTGCCCGCGATCACCGAGTTGGCGGTCGCCAGGGTCCCGTTGACCAGGCTGGGCGCGCTGGTGACGGGCACGTAGTCGGGCCGGGCGGTGGTGTCGAAGGCGACGTCCTTGAGCGCGGAGCCCGCGCCGCGGGCCCCCGATGGCCGGAAACCGCGCCCGGCGACGTAGGTGGCCGAGCCGAGCACCGCCGCCGCGGCGCCCGCGATGGCCGCCAGGCCGAAGCCCCGGCGGGTCGGCCGGACCCGCTTGCCCGGCACTGCGTTCCGGGTGGCTGCGTTCCGGGTCGCTGCGTTCCGGGTCGCTGCGTTTCCGGTCGCTGTGTTTCCGGTCACTGCCCGGCCGGGGGCGGCATCGGCGGGCAGGGCGTGACGGCCCGCTCCGTCGACGGCGGGAAGAGGGCCGCCGGCGAGCCGGGACACTTCATGGTGAAGTTCCGAGTTCTCCCGGCTAAGGTGATCGCACAACCGCGCCAGCTCGTCGATCCTGGCCGTAAGCACGTCGAAAGACGCAGAGTCCTGCATGTTAGCCGTCTCCACCCATCAGCGGCCGCTACCTCACTGGGTCGATACCCGGCGAGTCGCCCACGTGGCCGGGAACCCGATGAGACAACATAGCAGCAGGCCCAAGGCCGGAACGGCTAAATTTTGTATAACCTTGCGCACATTTGCGGCACACTTCGGTAGCAGCTGGCGCGGCGTGCCCCCGGAGCCCGGCCCGGGCGTGGCGCCCTCGCCGCGAACGCCGCGCACGGCCGTCATTGCGGGCTGCACCCCAAGCCGCCCAGCGCTAACGCGCCCATGGGTGAACTCTTCCGCGTTGGGGTATCCCTCAGCGGATCGCGCTTCACTACCCCCCGCAAGTGAAACCGGACACACGGCTTAGCCAGGCCTGCCGTGGTTCATCTAGCCAGTTTCGGGTGGTATGAAGACACCCGGCATGTTTCGGCGGATGAAAGGCACAAAGGTAATGCCCAAGGCAGCGGGTCCCCAAACGGACGTAAAGTCCGTACCCGCGGAGGGACCACAGTCGACGGGATTCCCGCCCCCGGCCAGAGACCATGGCACGAGCCAGCCGGATAGCTTCTGGTACACGGCGAAGACCCGCCTGCTCGGACCGCCGCTGGTCAACGAGCAACTGGGCGAGCAGCGGCTGTCCAAGCCGCTGGCCCTCGGCGTGCTGTCCCCCGATGGCATCTCCTCCTCGGCCTACGGCACCGAGGAGATCCTGATCGCCCTGATCCCGGCGGCGGGCATGGCGGCGTTCGCGCTGCTGCTGCCGATGACGCTGGTCATCCTCTTCGTCATGATCCTGGTGCTGCTGTCCTACCGCGAGATCGTCATGGTCTACATCAGGCCCGGCGGCTCCTACGTGGTGGCCCGGGAGAACTTCGGGCCGAAGGTCGCCCAGATCTGCGCGGTCGCCCTGCTCATCGACTATGTCGTCACGGTCGCGGTCCAGATCGCGGCCGGGACGGCGGCGGTCGCGAGCGCCATCCCCGCCGTCGGCCCGTACAAGCTCGAGATCTGCGTCGCCGTGGTGCTGGTCATGTGCTACGGCAACCTGCGCGGCCTCAAGGAGGCGGGCAAGGCCTTCGCCGTCCCCACCTACCTGTTCTCCGCGTCGGTCATCTTCATGATCGTGGTCGGCCTGATCCGCCAGGCGCTGGGCAACCTCCCCGTCTACGACCCGCACACGATGCAGGGCACCTACACCCTCGGGGCGGGGACCGAGGGCATCCTCACCGTCACGATGATCTTCACCCTGCTGCGGGCGTTCGCCAACGGCGGCGCGTCGCTGACCGGCATCGAGGCCGTGTCCGACGCGGTCGGCGCGTTCAATCCCCCGGAGGGCAAGAACGCCCGCCAGGTGCTGGTCACCGAGGGCGCGATCCTGGGCATCCTGGTCGCCGGGATCTCCTGGCTGGCCCACGCGACTCACGCGACCCCCTACGTGAGCGGGTACCCGACGGTGATCGCCCAGGAGGCGAAGATCGTCTTCGGGCACACGTTCTTCGGCCAGGCGCTGTTCCTGCTGGTACAGGCGGCGACCATGCTCATCCTCTACACCGGCGGCAATACCAGCTTCAACGGCTTCCCGTTCCTGACCAGCTACGTGGCGGGCGACTCGTTCCTGCCCCGGTGGCTGCTCAAGCGCGGCCACCGGCTGGTGTTCTCCAACGCGATCATCTTGCTGGCGATCACGGCGGTGGCGCTGCTGGTCATCAAGGACGCGGACGTCAACAACCTGGTCCCGCTGTACGCGATCGGGGTGTTCACCGCGTTCGCGATGGCCGGCTACGGCATGGCCAAGTACCACCACACCAACCGGCAGGCGGGCTGGCGCTACAAGTTCATCGTCAACCTGTCAGCCGGCATCTTGACGACCCTCGTGGTCATCGTCTTCGCGGTGGTGAAGTTCACCGAGGGCGCCTGGGTCGTGCTGGTCCTGTTCGGCGTCCTCGTCCCGGCCCTGATCGTGCTCAACCGCCAGTACACGGCCGAGGCCGAGGTGCTGGAGACGGTGACCGGCGCGCAGCCGCCGCCGGCCCCGCACTACACGCGCCGGATCGTCTTCGTCTTCGTGGACCAATTCGACCTCGCCACCCTGGCCGGCCTGCGCTACGCCCGCAGCCTGAGGCCCAGCCAGATCCGGGCGGTGCACTTCGTGATCGACAGCGTGCAGGCCGACAAGCTGCGAGAGAAGTGGACCCGGGCCGACCGGGGAGTCGCGCTGGACTTCATCGACTGTCCCGACCGGCGGCTCGCCAAGGCCGCCAGCGACCTGGTCGAGCGCGAGATCACCGACCCGGGCGCGCACGTGACGGTAATCCTCCCCCGGCGCACTTACTCGGCCCTGCTCGGCCGGCTCCTGCACGACCGCACCGCCGACAAGATCGCCGTGGTGGTCAGCCGCCTGCCCCGGTCGGCCGCGACGATCGTCCCCTACGACGTCCCCAGCCGGGTCGCCGTCTTGCAGGCCCGGCAGGCGGCGGCCAAGGCGGCCGCGTCGGCCAAGGTCACCGGCCCGGGCTCCCCGCCGGCCGCGCCCGGACTGGCGGCCGCCGTCCCGCCCTCGGCCATCGCCCCCGGCAACGGAATCCCGTGCGGCCCGCCCGAGTCGAGCGCGGTGGCCGTGCCCGGCGAGTCGGAGCGGGACGTCAACCGCCTGCTGTCGGAGGAGGCGGACATCGTCACGGCCCACCTGCCCGCGGTCAGCCTCGACGGCAAGCCCGGGAAGGGCGTCACCCCGATCGGGGCGCTGGCGGGCAAGGGGAAGGGCAAGGTCACGGTCGAGGGCCGCATCCGGGTCGTCGAGATCCGCCCGGTCGAGCGCAACTCGGTGCTCGCCATGGAGGTCAGCGACGCCACCGGCAACCTCACCGCGATGTTCTACGGCCGGTCCCACATCCCCGGCCTGATATGCGGCGCCCGCGTCCGGCTGTCCGGTCCCACCGGCCTGCGGGACGGCCAGCCAGTGCTCATCAACCCGGCGTACGAGCTGATCGTTCCGGAAAGCGATTAAGCGACCACCTTGAGGTAATAAGGAATCCTGGGCCGCCGAACGGGCAACCAGCTCGTAGGCCGGGTTGATCATCACGCGCCCGCCGGCGCGGACGCTGACCTTCCCCTCCAGCCGCAGCCGGGTCCCTGGCGCCACGCCAGGGATCCCGGTGCGGCCGTAGAACATCGCGGTGAGCAGCCCCGCCCCGTCCTCGACGGTGCACTCGAAGACGCAGTTCCGCTCGACCGGGCGGATCTCCACCGACCGGACGCGCCCCTCCACCACCGCCCGCCGGCCGGCGGCCTCGTGGCCGCCGGCCCGGGCCGGCCCGGCCGCGGCGCCACTGGCCGCCGTCGCCACCATGAGCGGCTCGCCCTTCTCGCCTTTCAGCACGGACGTGTGCCGGGCGTGCAATTCCGCTACGCGGGTGTCGACGTCGAAGGGCACGATCGTCGCGGCGCAATCGCGGACCCGGCTGACCACGGCCGAGAGCTGGTCGGCGGTCCGGTCGTGCAGCAGGCGGCCGAGCAGCGGGGAGAAGGACCGGCGAGGCAGCACCACCGTCACGTGCGTGCCGGGCGGCTCCGCCTCGGTGACGGCCAGCTCGGCGGCCGCCCGGGTGACCCGGCGGTCCGGGGTGTCGATCATCTCCAGCGGCACGTCCTCGCCATGCTGCGCCCACTTCTCCCGCAGCTTGTCCGCGTGCGCGGCGTCGACCACGAAGTGGACCGCGCGCAAGCTCGTCGGGCGCAGCCCGCGGGCGTAGCGGATCGCGGCGAACGTGGCCAGGTCGATGCTATCGACGAAGATCAAGACCACCCGCCGCGTATAGTTCGGCGTCTTGTGGTCCTTGCCGAGCTTCCTGCGTCCTTGCAGGTTCTCCAGGACCTCGGCTTCCATCCGGTATACCCGGTTGAGCCGGATGAGCGCGAACACCAGCACCGGGAAGACGATGACGATCACCCAGGCGCCCTCGGTGAACTTCACGACCGCGAAGACCAGCACGACGAGCGCGGCGTAGACGGCGGCGATGGCGTTGATGAGCCGGCGGCGGCGCCAGCCCGGTTCCCTGACCCGCTTGTGGTGCATGGCCATGCCGAAGCCCGCCATCGCGAACCCGGTGAACACGCCGATCGCGTAGAACGGGATCAGCCCGTTGACCTGGGCGCGGGTAGCGATCAGGAGGACCACCGAGACGATCGTGAGCACGATGATGCCGTTGGACAGCGCCAGCCGGTGGCCCCGCTTGGTCAGCCAGCGGGGCAGGAACGAGTCACTCGCGACGAAGCTGGCCAGGAACGGGAAGCCGCTGAAGCTGGTGTTGCCGCCGGTGTAGAGGATCAGCGCGGTGGTGGCCTGGACCACGAAGTACATGAAGTGGGCCGAGGAGCCGAAGACGACGTTGGCCTCCTGGGCGAGCACCGTCGGGTAGCCCGCCTCATAGGGGATGGCGTGCGTCACGTGGGCGAGCCAGGAGATGCCGGCGATGAGGAACGCGACGATCGATCCCTGGGCGATCAGGATCTGCCGGGCGTTGCGGCTCTCGGGCGGCTTCAGGGCGCTGACGGCGTTGGAGACCGCCTCGATGCCAGTAAGCGAGGAGCCGCCGTTGGCGAAGGACCGCAGCAGCATGTACACCATGCCGAAGCTCAGCAGTCCCTCGGTGCTGTGCCCGACCGGGAACGTCGCGCCGGGGTAGGGCCCGACGTGGCCCAGCCCGGTGGTCACCTCACGGACCAGGCCGACGATGATCATCAGCCCGATGATGCCGGTGAACAGGTAAGTCGGCGCCGCGAAGGCCTTGCCCGCCTCCCGGATGCCGCGCAGGTTGCCGTAGCACATGACGAGCACGGAGGCCACTGACAGCCAGGCCAGGATCTCCGGCCCGAAGAACGGGATCCTCGCCATCCGCGGGAAGGCGCTCACGATGGCGGCGCTGCCCGCCGCCGTCTGCACCGCGACCGTCACCGTGTAGTCGATCAGCAGCGCGACCGCCGCGACCTGGGCCACTCGCGGCCCGAAGTTCTCCCGGGCCACCACGTACGAGCCGCCCGCGCGGGTGTAGACCGAGACGACCTCGCGGTAGGACAGCACCACCAGCGCCACGCCGGCCAAGATGACCAGCGTCATCGGCAAGATCAAGGTGAACGCGGCCAGGCCGACGACCTGGATCATCTCGATCAGCATTTCCTCGGTGCCGTAGGCGGCCGACGAGATGCCGTCACACGACAGGACGCCGAGCCCGAGCACGCGGGACAGCCGCTGCCCGTGCGCCTCATCGTTGACCAGCGGCGGGCCGAGGAGCTTGCGCTTGAGGGCGTACCCGAGGGTCTCGGGTACTGCCTGGTCAGTAGCCATCGGACTTCACGCTAGGGCGGGGTGGCCGGGAGCGCTGCAAGGGCGGCGTTAAGCGTTCTCACCTGGGCGTTAGGGATCCGTCAAGATCGCCGGAATGACGGCTTAAGGGCGCTGGAATGGCAGTCACGATGACTGGTGGAGGGGCGCCGCGGCTACGGCTCGCGCGGCTACGGCTGGTACGGCTGGCCGGGCCCGCGCGGCGGGGCTACCCGGCGCCCTACGTCCTGCCGGCCGCCTTCGCGGCCCTGTTCCTGGTCGGGACGGTGGCGGCCGGGCTGCACGGGCGGCTGCCGGGGACCGGGGTGCTGATCGCCACCGCCGTCATCGCCGGCGCCGCCAGCCTGGTCGCGGAAGTCCTCGCGGCCCTGCCACTCGGCGTGATCGGCTGGCTCACGGTCATCGGCTTCTCCCGCCCGCCCTACGCCCAGCTGCGCCCGGGCGGCTCCGCGTCCGGGTCGGCCGCGATCGTGATCGGCGGCACCGTTGTCGTCGCCGCCCTGGCCGGCCTGGGGATGCGGTACTGGTCAGCGCGGTTCACACTGGAGGTCGTGGACGAACGTGCGCTAGCTTCCGGGGGGATCGGCCCGCGGCGGATTCTGGCCGGGACGGTGGTGGCCGTCACCGGCCTGCCGGCGCTCACCGCCGTGCTCACTGCCCAGCGCGGGCACCTCAACCTGTCCGATGAGCTGCTGCTGTACCTCGTGGCGGTGGTGGCGGTCACCATCGTGGGCGGGTTCTGGCCCGCGGTGCTCGCCGCGGTGGCCGCGTGCCTGCTCCTGAACTGGTACTTCACCGAGCCGCTGCATACCTTCACCATCGGCGAGCCGAAGAACCTGCTCGCGCTGGTGCTATTCGTCACCGTGGCGGTGGCGGTCAGCAGCTTCGTCCACCTGTCGGCCCGGCGCCAGGCCCAGGCTGCCCGCAGCGGCAAGGAGACCGCGTCCCTGCTCGGCCTCGCCCAGACCGTGCTCGGCGGGGCCGACACCCCGGCCGACGTGCTCGATCACCTGACCGCGACGCACGGGGGCCGGGCCGAGCTGTTCGAGCGCTCCGGCGGCCGGTGGATCCCGGTGGCCTCCTCCGGCGCGGCCGCGCCGGGGGCCCCCGCGATCCGCTTCGAGGTCCGGCCCGACCTCGCGCTGGAGGTCAGCGGGCAGCGCTCCTCGGCGACCGCGTCCCTGCTGGCCGGGTTCACCGCGCAGGCGGTGGCCGCGCTCGACCGGGCGCGGCTGCGCACCCAGGCCGCCCAGGCCGAGGCCCTGGCCGAGGGCAACCGGATGCGGACCGCGCTGCTGGCGGCGGTCAGCCATGACCTGCGCACCCCGCTCGCGTCGATCAAGGCGAGCGTGAGCAGCCTGCGGCAGACCGACGTGGCCTGGTCCCCGGCCGACGAGGCGGACCTGCTGGCCACCGTCGAGGAGAATGCCGACCGGCTCGACTCCCTCATCGGGAACCTGCTCGACATGAGCCGCCTGCAGACCGGGTCGCTCGCCCCGTTCCTGCGCCCCACGGCCGTGGACGAGGTGGCGCCGGTGGCGCTGCGCGGCCTGGATGACGCCGACCGGCTGCAGATCATCGTCCCGGACGGGCTGCCCCTGGTGAAGGCCGACCCGGGGCTGCTGGAGCGGGTGCTCGCCAACCTGTTCTCCAACGCCCTGCGGCACTCCCCGCCGGGTGAGCCCCCGGCCCTGGTGGCCCGCGAGGCCGGGAGCCGGCAACAGAGGGCCGGCGATGCGGCCGGCCGCGTCGTCATCGAGGTGATCGACCACGGGCCAGGAGTGCCGGAGGGACAGCGGGAGCTGATCTTCGAGCCATTCCAGCGGCTGGAGGAGCGCTCGGGCGGCGTGGGCCTGGGCCTGTCGGTCGCCCGCGGGTTCACCGAGGCGATGGGCGGCACGATCGAGGCCGCCGGGACCCCGCACGGCGGCCTCACGATGCGGATCACCTTGCTCTCGGCCACGAGCGGCGTCCCGGCCGGCATCGAGGCCAGCTCGTGACCCGGGTGCTGGTGATTGATGACGAGCCGTCCATCTTGCGGGCGCTGCGGATCAACCTGACCGCGCGCAACTACGAGGTGACCACCGCCATTGACGGCACCTCGGGGCTGGCGGCCGTCGCCCGGGACCGGCCGGACGTGCTCATCCTGGACATGGGCCTGCCCGACATGGACGGCACCGACGTGATCCACGGGGTGCGCGGCTGGACGAGCACCCCGATCATCGTGCTGTCGGTCTGGGGCGCGGAGAGCCAGAAGGTCGCCGCCCTCGACGCCGGGGCCGACGATTACGTGACCAAGCCGTTCGGCATGGATGAGCTCCTCGCCCGGCTGCGGGCGGCCGTCCGGCGGGCCTCCCCCGCGCCCGACGAGCCGGTGGTCACCACGCCGGACTTCACGATCGACCTCGCGGCCAAGCGCGTCACCCGCCGAGGGGCCGACGTGCGGCTCACCCCGACCGAGTGGCAGCTGCTGGAGCTGCTCGCCCGGGCGGCCGGCCGGCTCGTCACCCAGCGCCAGCTCCTGCAGGAGGTCTGGGGACCGCAGTACGAGTCGGAAAGCAACTACCTGCGCGTCTACATCGCGCAGCTGCGGCGCAAGCTCGAGCCGGAGCCGTCGCGCCCGCGCTACCTGCTCACCGAGCCCGGCATGGGGTACCGATTCCAGGCCTGAGGCAGAGGCCCTCGCCCCGCACCATGGCGCGATGCCGGGCGAAAGGTGTTCCATAGGCACATGAGCAGTTTCGATCTCTACACCACGCCGGTGTCGAGGGAGAGCTGGGACGTGCCGGCCACCGGGGCAGCCCGCTTCTCCTGGGAGTACGACGACGGCCGCCAGCGGCTGCTGGACCTGTACCAGCGAGGCAAGGACAAGCAGTGGGACGCGGCCAAGCGCATCGACTGGGACCAGCCGGTCAACCCGGACCGCGTCATGGGGACCCCGCCTGAGATCAACCCGATCTTCGGCTCCCGGCAGTACGGCAAGCTCAACTCCGCCGAGCGCGACCAGCTCAGCCGGCACATCTCCGCCTGGCTGTTCAGCCAGTTCCTGCACGGCGAGCAGGGCGCGCTGACGGTGGCGGCGCGGATCGTGGAGTCAGTGCCCGACATGGACTCCAAGTTCTATGCCGCGACCCAGACGATGGACGAGGCCCGGCACGTGGAGCTGTTCGCCCGCTTCATCGATGAGAAGATCGGCCTGCTCTACCCGGTCAATCCCGACCTGGCCAAGCTCCTGGCCGACGCGCTGGGCGACTCCCGGTGGGACATGCCCTACCTCGGGATGCAGGTGCTGATCGAGGGGCTGGCCCTGGCCGCCTTCGGCGTGCACCGCGAGATCGCCACGACCCCGCTGGTCAAGCAGCTGCTGGCCTACGTCATGCAGGACGAGGCCCGGCACGTCGCGTTCGGGCGGCTGGCCCTGCGCGACTACTACGGGCAGCTGACGGCGGCCGAGCTGGCCGATCGCGAGGAGTTCGTGGTCGAGGGCTGCTACCTGATGCGCGACCGGTTCATCATGCGGGAAGTCTGGGAGCAGCTGGGCTTCGACGTGGCCGAGTGCCTGGAGTTCACCGACAAGGCCCCGACCCAGGTCGCCTTCCGGAACCTGCTGTTCAGCCGGATCGTCCCCTGCGTGAAGGACATCGGCCTGTGGGGGCCGAAGGTCCAGCACGCCTACGCTGACCTCGGGGTGATCGACGCCGCCGACGGCGACCTGGAAGTGCTCATGCGCAGCGACGAGGAGATCGCCGACCGGATGGAGGCCGAGCACGCCGCCGAGCTCAGCGCCCGCCGCCAGGAGGTGGAAGCCGTCATCGCCGGCGAGGCCGCCGGCACCTCCTGACCCCGCCCCCCGAAGCCGGCATCGCCGGGCGCCCGCGGCGAGCGCAGGGATAGGTGCCGGCGGCCGTGGGTAGGCACGAATTGTGAGGCAATCCCTCGGTAAGTTCAGCAAGCGCCTGCGGGCCGCGCGTAACGATCGCGGCGAGATCGCCGGCTCCGGCAGCGCCGACGACGCCAAGGCCCCGCCCGCCCGGCGGGCATCCTTCCCGCGGCTGGCCACCTTCGCCGAGCGCGTCGAGCGGGCGCCGTCGCTGGACGGCCCGGTGCACGCGCTGTCGGACGCCATCGCCCGTGTCCTGAAGCCGGGCACCAGGCTGGACGACGTCCTGCACGGCGTCCCCTTCGGCCAGCCCGCGCATCCCGCCCTGGTCCGGCTGCCCCTCGGCTGCTGGACGTCGGCGGTGCTGCTGGACTTCCTGCCCGCCGGCACCCGCCTGCCTGGCATGGGCCGACTGCCGCTGCCGGGGTCGCCGCGCTCGGCCGGGCCCGCCTCCCAGGCGCTGCTGGCCACCGGGCTGGCCACCTCGATCCCGTCGGCGGCCGCGGGCCTGGCCGACTGGTCGGCCCTGCATCGCCACCAGCAGCGGGTCGGCCTCGTGCACGCGATCACGCAAGGCGGCGCCACCATCTTGTTCGGCGCGTCGCTGGTGGCCCGGCTAAGCGGCCAGCAGCGCTACGGCAAGGCCCTGTCGCTGGCGGGGCTGGCCACCGCTACCGGCGGCGCGTACCTGGGCGGCCACCTGGCCCTGCGGCTGGGGGCGGGGGCGAGCCACGCCGAGTCCATCGAGCACCTGGCCGCGCTCGGCTGGCAGGACCTGTGCCAGCTGGCCGACCTGCCCGACGAGCGGCCGACCCGCCGCCAGCTCGGCTACCTGAGCCTGTTCGTGCTGCGCCGCGGCGACGTGGTGCACGTCCTGTCCGACCATTGCGCGCACCTCGGCGGCCCGCTGCACCAGGGCCGGGTGACTTCCGGCCCCTCCCGGGCCGGGGACGCCCGCGCTAGCGAGCCCTGCGTTACCTGCCCGTGGCACGGCTCGGTATTCCGGGTCAGTGACGGCAGCGTCGTCCACGGGCCGGCCACCGCGCGCCAGCCGACCTTCGAGTCCCAGGTCACCAGCTCGGGCTGGGTTCAGGTGCGACCACGCTCGACCGGGAAGCGCCCCTAGCGGACGGCCCAGGCGGTCCAGCGGCCCTGGCGGTACTCGATCTCCAGCGGCACGCCGAAGCAGCGCGAGAGGTTACGGGCGGTGAACACCTCGTCAATCGGGCCGGCCGCCAGCACCGAGCCCCGGCGCAGCAGCATGGCGTGGGTGAAGCCGTCCGGCACTTCCTCGACGTGATGGGTGACCAGGACCATGCTCGGCGCCTGGGGGTCGCGGGCAAGGGCCGACAGGCGCCGCAGCAGGTCCTCCCGGCCGCCGAGGTCAAGGCCCGCGGCCGGCTCGTCAAGGAGCAGCAGCTCGGGGTCGGGCATCATCGCGCGGGCGATCTGAACCCGCTTGCGCTCGCCCTCGGACAAGGTGGAGAACCGCCGCCGGATCAGGTGCGCGCAGCCGAGCGCGTCGAGCAGCTCCACCGCCCGGGTCACGTCGGCCGAGTCGTATTCTTCCTTCCAGCGGCCCAAGATCGCGTAGGACGCGGTCAGCACGAGGTCAATGACCTTCTCCCCGGCCGGCACCCGCTCGGCCAGGGCGGCGCTGGTCAGCCCGATCCGCGGCCGCAGGTCGAAGACGTCCACGTCGCCGAGCCGCTCGCCCAGTACCTCGACCGTGCCCTCGGTGGGGAACAGCAGGGTAGAGGCGACCTGCAGGAGGGTGGTCTTGCCGGCTCCGTTCGGCCCGATCACGATCCAGCGCTCATGCTCAGCGGCCGTCCAGTCGACGTTCCGCAGCAGCAGGGACGTCTCCCGCCGCACAGACACGCCACGAAGCCTGAGCACCTCGTCAGACACCCACTGCCCCTCTCAGCCGTCTCCTCGGCCCGGCGGGAACCGGAGAATCCGCCGCCGACACTGAACCTATGCCACGGTGACCCGTTACGCCCACTCACTTGGGTAGGTGACCGTCAACATCACGCTTTCCGCTAGCCTGGGGCCGCCATGACTGCGCCACGAACCACGCTGCTGATCACGCTCACCGGCCGGGACCGCCCGGGCGTGACGTCCCGCCTGTTCGGGGTACTCGGGCAGTTCCCGCTCACGGTGGTGGACATCGAGCAGGTGGTCATGCTCGGCCGGCTGGTGCTAGGGGTCCTGGCGGCCGGGCCGGAGGCCTCGTCCGGCCCCGAGCTCGACCTGACCGCGATCCACCGCTCGGTGACCGCCCTGGCCAGCGGGCTGGGGCTGGAGGCCGAGATCACGACCGGCTCGGCCACCGGGCCGGCCGTCCATTCCGCCGCCGACCCGGGGCTACACGTCACGGTGATCGGCAACCCGCTGCGGCCGGACGCCCTCGCGGCCATCACTGGCCGGATCGCGGCCAACGGGGCGAACATCGACCGGATCACCCGGCTCGCCAGCGACCCGGTGACCTGCATCGAGCTCGAGGTCTCGGGCGCGGCGGCGGGGCCGCTGCGCGACGAGCTCGCCCGCGAGGCGACCCAGCGCGGGGTGGACGTCGCCGTCCAGCGGGGCGGCCTGTACCGGCGGGCGATGCGGCTGCTGGTGATGGACGTCGACTCGACCCTGATCCAGGATGAGGTCATCGACCTGCTCGCGGCGCGGGCGGGCTGCGCCGACGAGGTCGCCAAGGTGACCGCCGCCGCGATGCGAGGCGAGCTCGACTTCGGTGGCTCCCTGCGAGAGCGGGTGTCCCTGCTGGCCGGGCTGGATGAGTCGGTCCTGGCCTCGGTCCGGGCGGACCTGCGGCTCACGCCGGGCGCGCGCACGCTGATCCGGACGCTCAAGCGGCTCGGGTACAAGTGCGGCATCGTCAGCGGCGGCTTCACCGCGGTCATCGAGCCGCTCGCGCGCGAGCTCGGCATCGACTACATCGCGGCCAACACGCTGGAGATCGCGGGCGGCAAGCTGACCGGCCGGGTGGTCGACCCGGTCATCGACAAGGACGGCAAGACCGAGACCCTGCGCCGGTTCGCCGCCCTGGCCGGCGTTCCCCTGTCGCAGACCGTCGCCGTCGGCGACGGGGCCAACGACCTCGGCATGCTCGGCGCGGCGGGCCTCGGGGTCGCCTTCAACGCCAAGCCGATCGTCCGCGACCAGGCCGACACGTCGCTGAACGTCCCTTACCTGGACGCGATCCTCTACCTGCTCGGGATCTCCCGCGACGCCGTCCAGAAGGCTGACCTGGCCGACGCCTGAGCCAGGCGCCGCCGCCCCGGCCGGGCGGCGGCCCGAGCCGGCCCCGGAACGCGCGAGCCTCCGCGGGCACCGTGGCGGGTGCCCGCGGAGGCGTCGGCCATGCGCGCGCTAGCCCTCGGCGGGCGGGTCGGCCGACGGCGGGCTGGCGGCGGGCGAGCCCGCGTGGCCGTTGAGCGAGCCGCCCTCACCGGCCGGGGGCGTGGCCCCGAGCGCGATATCGGCCGGGCTCACCGGGCTGGGGACGGCCGCCTCGACTGCCTGCGCCTGCGGCGTCTCCTGGGCCACGGCCGTCGCTGACTCGGCCGGGGCCGACGACGGCACCTCGTCGCCGAGGCCGCTGCCGCGCTTCTTGGAGTAGACGACCGCCGCGACGATGATGACGACCGCGCCGAGCGCGACCCCGGTCCGCAGCCCGGTGTTGGACGCGTACTTGACGACCGACGTGGCGATCAGCAGCGAGACCAGGTTCATCACCTTGAGCAGCGGGTTGATCGCCGGCCCGGCGGTGTCCTTGAACGGGTCGCCCACGGTGTCGCCGATGATGGTCGCCTCGTGCGCCGGCGAGCCCTTGCCGCCGTGGTGGCCGTCCTCGACCAGCTTCTTGGCGTTGTCCCAGGCGCCGCCGGAGTTGGACAGGAAAACCGCCATGAGGACGCCCGCCGCGATGGCGCCGGCCAGGAACGAGCCGAGCGGCGCGTACCCGAACGCGAAGCCGACCGCGATGGGGGTGAGCACCGCGAGGATGCCCGGCGTGACCAGCTCGCGCAGCGAGTCGGCGGTGCAGATGTCCACGACCCGGCCGTACTCGGGCTTCTCGGTGTAGTTCATGATGCCGGGGTGCTCGCGGAACTGCTTGCGCACCTCGACGACCACCCGCTGGGCCGCGCGCCCCACCGCCATGATCAGCAGCGAGGAGAACATGAACACGACCGAGGCGCCGACGATGAGGCCGACCAGGACGTTGGGCTTGTCGACGGACAGGCTGAAGGACCCCGCCGAGGCGCCGAGGGCGCTTTCCACCGTGGTCCGGAACGACCCGAACAGTGCCGTCGCCGCCAGCACGGCGGTCGCGATCGCGATGCCCTTGGTGATCGCCTTGGTGGTGTTGCCGATGGCGTCCAGGTGCGTCAGCGCGAGCGCGCCCTCGCCCTCGACGTCGCCGGACATCTCGGCGATGCCCTGGGCGTTGTCGGTGACCGGGCCGAAGGAGTCCATCGAGACGATGACGCCGACCGTGGTCAGCAGGCCGGTGCCCGCCAGGGCCACGGCGAACAGGGCGAGGGTGGCGTTGCCGGTCCCGAGCAGGAACCCGCCGTACACCGCCGCGCCGATCAGCAGGGCCGAGTAGACCCCGGACTCCATGCCCGAGGAGATGCCGGACAAGATGACGGTCGCCGCGCCGGTCCGGGAGGACTCGCCGATGTCCCGCACCGGGCGCCGGCTGGTCTCGGTGAAGTAACCGGTGAGCAGCTGGATCGCGCTGGCCAGGACCAGGCCGATCAGCACGGCGCCGATCGCGAGCCACTGCGGGGAGCCCGCGTGCCCGAGGATGCCCTTGTCGGTGACGCCGGTGAGCTGGCTGAAGTGGGACGGCAGGTAGGTGAAGGTCGCGACGGCCACCAGGATGGCGGAGATCACGGCCGAGATGAAGAAGCCGCGGTTGATGGCGGACATGCCGCTGCGGTCGCCGTTTCGGGGGCGCACGACGAAGATGCCGATCACGGCGGTGATGACGCCGATCATCGGGACGATGAGCGGGAAGATGAGGCCGTAGTTGCCGAAGGCCGCCTTGCCGAGGATGAGCGAGGCGACCAGCATGACCGAGTAGGACTCGAAAAGGTCAGCCGCCATGCCGGCGCAGTCGCCGACGTTGTCCCCGACGTTGTCGGCGATGGTGGCGGCGTTGCGGGGGTCGTCCTCGGGGATGCCCTGCTCGACCTTGCCGACGAGGTCGGCGCCCACGTCGGCCGCCTTGGTGTAGATGCCGCCGCCGACGCGCATGAACATCGCGAGCAGGGCCGCGCCGAAGCCGAAGCCCTCTAGGACCTCGGGCGCGTTGGCCTTGTAGATAAAGACGACGAGGGCCGCGCCGAACAGGCCCAGGCCGACCGTGAACATGCCCGCGACGCCGCCGGTGCGGAACGCGATCCGCATCGCCGGCCGCTCGCCGCCATCGCGGGCCGCCGCCGCGACCCGCAGGTTCCCCCGGACGCAGAGCGACATCCCGGTGAAGCCGGTGAGGCCGGAGAAGAGCGCCCCGACGAGGAAGAACAGGCTCCGTCCCCAGCGGACGCCGTCGCCGTCGGCCGGCAGCAGGAGCAGGATCCAGAAGATGATGAAGACGAAGACCCCTAGGGTCTGGAACTGCCGTCGGAGATAAGCGGCGGCGCCTTCCTGGACCGCGGTGGCGATTTCCTGCATTCGCTGCGTGCCCTTGCTCGCCGCGAGGACCTCGCGGACGAGCACGTAGGCCACGCCGAGCGCCAGGATCCCGACCACGCCAACGATCACGACCCACGTGAGGTTGCCGCCGGTGACACTAGGGCCACTCGGTCCTCCCGCCGCGAGAGCGGGGTTGAGCTCAGCAGACATTCGATCTCCTTTGAGACGTCCGGCGCCTAAGGTGAGTCGTTTGGCGGGTAAAGCTCAGCTCCGGCAGTCCCTCGGAGGGTCCCGGGAGCGGAGGTGCCGGAGTCTACGCACACCATTCCCGGGTATCTAGTAACGCCAACTTTCTAACATTTACGAACTCTGCCCGTTATTTAACGGGCATGAAACCGTTGGCTGGCCATGGTGGCCGGGGCACGGGGGCAGGGCCCGGCGGGAGCCCGCGAAACGCCGGAGGGGCGCCAGCAACTTCATTAGGCTGCTGGCGCCCCTCCGGTAAGCGGCACAGGTCCAGGCGGCGGCCTTACGGCCTCATAGCGCCCTGCGCTTCCAGCTCATCGAGATGCTCGTACCGTCCCCGGCAGGCGCGATCCGGACGTCGTCCGCGAGCCCGGCGATGACCGCCAGGCCCACCCCCGCGGGTAGCTGCTGCACCTTGCCGTCCACCACCAGGGGCGCCCCGGCGACCGGTATATCGGCCACAGCGCCCTCGGCGGGAGCCGCATCGGTCACCACGACCTCGAACCGATCCGCGTCGCCGTTGAGCGTCACCCGGATCGGCTCGGCCGGGCAGTGCTGCCGGTGCGACTCAACCGCCCGCGAGCACGCCTCCCCGACCGCGAGGCGAACCTCGTCCAGCAAGGACTCATCCACGCCGCTCCGGCGCGCGACCGCGGTCGCGACAAGGCGCGCGGTCCGCACGTGCGCGGGCAGCGGGGTGAAGGTGACTTCGACGGTAGGCATCTCGCGCGTCAGGACTACTTCTCCGCCTTCCGCTCCGCGATGGCCTCATCCACCGAGTTGTGGATGCCGAAGACCTTGGTGAGGCCCGTGATGCGGAAGATCTTCAGGATGCGCTCCTGGGTGCAGACGAGGTCGAGCGAGCCGTCGTGCGCACGCACCCGCTTGAGGCCGCCCACCAGGACGCCCAGGCCTGTGGAGTCGAGGAACTCGACCTTCTCCATGTTGACCACGAGCTGGTAGTTCTTCTTGTTGACAAGGTCGATGAGCAGCTCGCGAAGGCGCGGCGCGGTGTAGACGTCGATCTCACCTTCGACGTCGACAACCTCGATGCCGTCCTTGTTGTAGTGCCCCAGCTTCAGATCCACAAATCCTCCTGCGCCCTGACGGCGTCCTGGCTAGCTAGCGTCCCGCCCCGGAGCGCGGGGAGCCCGCTGCGGGCTTTGAGCCCACTGCGGCATTCAACCACGCTCCGGTGTCATGTCTATACGAAAACTTCGCATCAGGCATCCGGCTCGCGGATGACACACTATGAGCCTGATGCCTGTCGATACTCCAGTCTCCCAGCCCGGGGCGACGCAGCCGACCATGCCGACGCCCTCGTCGGCCGCGCGCGGCGCCGCGGATGGCGGCGCGGCCGCCGCCGCGCAGGTCACGACTGCCCTCGCGGTAGTGCAGGCCACTGCCCGAGCCGGGGAAGTCGTCCATGTAGAGCACATACCCGGCCAGGGCGGAACTATCGCGAACTGGCCCGATTCCGTCCGGCCGGAAGTGGCGGCGGCGCTGGCCGCCCACGGCATCCCCCGCCCGTGGACGCATCAGGCGGAAGCAGCCGGCCTCGCCCGCGACGGGCTAAACGTGATCATCGCCACCCGGGCCGCGTCCGGCAAGTCGGGCGGCTACCTGGCCGCCGCGCTGTCGGCGGTCCTGGACGGCGGGACCGCGCTGTACATCTCCCCGACCAAGGCCCTGGCGGCCGACCAGCTCCGGGTGGTGCGCGCCCTCGCGCTCCCGGGGGTGCGGGCCACCTGCTACGACGGCGACTCGACCGGGTCCGAGCGCGCCTGGGCCCAGTCGCACGCGAACTACCTGCTGACCAACCCCGACATGGTTCATGGCTCGATGCTCCCGGCGCACGCCCGCTGGCGCGGGTTCTTCAAGAAGCTGCGCGTGGTCATCATCGACGAGTGCCATGCCTACCGGGGCGTGTTCGGCTCGCACGTAGCGCACGTGCTGCGCCGCCTGCGCCGGGTCGCCGCGCACTACGCGGCGCCCGGCCAGCCGGGCCTGGTGTTCGTCCTCGCCTCGGCCACGGTCGCCGACCCGCGGCGCTGCGCGCAGCTGCTGACCGGCCTCGACGCCGTCCCGGTGACGGCCGACGGGGCGCCTCGCGCCCCGCTCACCTTCGTCTTGTGGGAGCCCCCGCTGCTGTACACCCGCCCGGGGGCGCGGGCGCGGCGGGCGGCCGCGTCCGAGGCCTCGGACCTGCTGGCCGAGCTGGTCAGCGCGGACGTTCCCTCGATCGCGTTCGTCCGCTCGCGCCAGGGAGCCGAGTCGGTGGCGCTCAGCGCCGCCGCCACCGCGGGGGCAGGCCCGCGGATCGCCGCCTACCGGTCGGGGTACCTGGCCGACGACCGCCGGGACCTGGAGGCCGGGCTGCGAGACGGGCGCATCGCGGGCCTCGCCGCCACCACCGCGCTGGAGCTCGGGATCAACGTGGCCGGGCTGGACGCGGTGCTGATCGCGGGCTGGCCGGGAACCTGGGCCTCGCTCTGGCAGCAGGCGGGCCGGGCCGGGCGGGCCGGGCGGGCCGCCACGGCGGTCTTCATCGCCCGGGACGACCCGCTGGACAGCTACCTCGTCCGCCATCCCCAGGCCCTGCTCCGGCACTCGCCCGAGCCCGTCGTGCTCGACCCGGCGAACCCGTACGTCCTCGCGCCCCACCTGGCCGCCGCGGCGGCCGAGCTGCCCCTGACCGAGCACGACCTGAACCACCTGTACCGGACCGGCCCGGACGCGGCCGTCGTCAGCGACCTCGTCGGCGCCGGGGACCTGCGGCGCCGCGCCTCCGGCTGGCACTGGGCCGGCCGGGGCCGTCCCGCCTGGCGGGTCAGCCTGCGCGGGAGCGGCGACACGCGGCCGGTCAAGATCGTGGAGGAGTCGACGGGGCGGCTCGTCGGCACGATGGACGAGCCGTCAGCCCACCACCTGGTCCACGACGGCGCCGTCTACGTCCACCAGGGCGACACCTACCTAGTCAGCGCGCTGGACCTGGCCGAGCGGGTGGCGCTGGTGGAATGCGAAGACCCGGGATATATCACAAGGGCACGAGATATCGCAGATATCAAAGTTATAAATGCGCTTCGAAGCGTTTCATGGGGCGACGCCCGAGTGGCCTTCGGCGAGGTGCGGGTGAGCCGCCAGGTAGTGTCCTACGGCAAAGTCCGGTCGGATGCCCCATTGAGCGCATTCCGCGGCCCGCAGACGCCACTGAGCCTACCGGCCCGTGAGGTGACCACGCGGGCGTTCTGGCTGGAGGTCCCCGGGGACGGCGGCGAGGAGGATCACGGCCGCCCGGCGGACGGCGCGGGCGCCCGCGCCCTGGCGGCGCACGCCGCGGCCCACGCGGTGGAGCACGCCGCGATCGGCATCCTGCCGCTCTACGCGGCCTGTGACCCGCGCGACGTGGCCGGCACCACGCTGGTGACCCCGGCCGGGGCGAGCAGCGTGTACGTGTACGACGTGCAGCCGGGCGGGGCGGGCTTCGCGGAGCGGGGGTTCCAGGCCGCCCGGGACTGGCTCGGCGCGTGCGCGCAGGCGATCGGCTCGTGCCCCTGCGAGGCGGGCTGCCCGGGGTGCGTGCAGTCGGCCCGGTGCGGGACCGGCAACTCCCCGTTGTCCAAGGCCGGCGCGACCGCCCTGCTCGCGGGCCTGCTGGCCGGGGTGGCACCGCCTCCGGGGCAAGCATTGCTCCGGGGGCAAGCAGAGCCGGTCCTGGCGCAGCCGGAGCCGGAAAATTAGGGCGCCCCCTGCCGGGGGGGAGAGCAGGGGGCGCATCACGGTCCGGCCCTGGGGGGGTAGGCCGGAACCGCGTTCTACAGGAAAGCTTATCCCCATTCGTGACGTTGTTACGCCATCGACCGGAACACAGCGGTACCCGTTGACTGGAATTACACCATAAAGGGGCACCCCGTGAACAGGTGCCGGCCGCGATTGCCCGCAAGTGGCGATAATCTCGCGCCCCCCGAGGGTCCCCGAGCCCACCGGACCACGCCCGAGCACCGGCCGTCGCCCGGGACCGCCCGTAGCCCGGGCCGGGTCCCCCGGCTCGCCTGCCAGCCTGAAACCAGCGCGGCGGGCCATGAGAAGGGGGATACCGATTGAGATAACGAATCGGTCTCGACGAGGGCTTCCGTCGCCCGCGGTTTCGTCGTAGAAAGGTGCGTACGGACCGGCTGAACGTCCGGGCACGGCTGCCTGGTACCCACGCGCGACCAGCCGCGGGAGGCGTGTCAGCGCAGGTAGCGGGCCGCACTGGCGGCCGGCTAGCTGCCTGGCAGACACCAGGTGCACGCTTTGATAGCCAGGCGAGACGTGCATTCGGCGGCGGCGCCCCCCGTGCGGGGGCGCCGTTCGCGGTTGGCGGGTTGTCCGCAGGGGCGCCGACGATGGCCGATAGCCTTAGTGCACGCTAAGGCAGTGCACGCCAAGGCGACCGCACGAGGGGAGTCGGACATGGTCCGCATCGCAGGGATGCGCATTTCGGGAACGCGGGCGCCGGGGAGCGACCCCCGCGTGGCGCCGGCCGGCGAGCAGGACTCGCTGGGCGACCTGGTGGCCCTGGCCGCTAAGGACGTCTCGCAACTGGTCCGCTATGAGCTGGACCTGGCCAAGAGCGAGCTGAAGGCGGACGCCAAGCGGGCCGGCATCGCCGGGGCGCTGTTCGGGTTCGCGGCGTTCATCGGCTGCCTCGTCCTCGTGCTGCTCACGTTCGCGCTGGCCTATGGCCTGAACACGGCGGGCATCCCGGGCGATGGCCTGGGGTGGCTGTGGCTGGACTTCATCATCGCGGCGGCCATGCTGATCGTTTTCGCCGGCGTGCTGGTCGCCGTGGCGATCTTGGGCCTGCGCCGGTTCTCCAAGATGCAGCAGACTCGCAAGACGGTGACCGAGGACCTGGTGATGCTGCGCCGCCGGGACCCGGGCGGCAAGGCCGCGTCCCTGCCGGGCGCCCCGGGCGACAAGGCCGCGGCGGTCACCGACGGCCGCTAGGAACGCGATGAGGTGAACCAATGGCCAAGCAGGCCGATTCCGCCATCCAGATCAGCGGGCCGTGGACGCACCGCACGGTGAGCGCCAACGGGACCCGTTTTCACGTGGCGGCCAGTGGCGACGGCCCGCTGGTCCTCCTGCTGCACGGGTTCCCCGAGTTCTGGTGGACGTGGCGGCACCAGCTCACCGCGCTGCAGGCCGCCGGCTACCGGGCGGTCGCGCCGGACCTGCGCGGCTATGGCGGCAGCGACAAGCCCCCGCGGGGCTATGACCTGATCACCGCCGCCGCCGACGCCGCCGGGCTAATCCGGGCGCTCGGCGAGGCGAACGCGATCGTCGTCGGCCACGACTGGGGCGGCCTGGTGGCGTGGACGCTCGCCACCTACTTTCCCAAGTCGGTACGGCGGCTCGCGGTGGCCTCGATGGCGCACCCCCTGCAACTGCGCGCCTCGGTCATCGGCGGCCCGTTCGGCCTCGGCCGCCGCAGCGGCCTGCCGCTGACCTTCCAGATCCCGATGTTTCCCGAGCGGCAGCTGGTGCGCGACGGCGCGGTCAAGGTCGGCGAGCTGCTGGCCGCCTGGTCCGGCCCCGGCTGGCCGGACGAGGAGGCGACGCGCATCTACCGCCGGGCCATGCGCATCCCCCCGGTGGCGCACACGTCGCTGGAGTACCACCGGTGGTTCGTCCGCAGCAGCTTCCGGCCGGACGGGGCGCGCTTCGCCCGGCAGATGAAGTCGCCCGTCCAGGCGCCGACCCTGCACCTGCACGGCGCGGCTGACCCGTGCGTGCAGACCCAGCTCGCCCGGGGCGCGGGCCGCCACGTGGACGCGCCCTACCGGTGGAAGGTCCTCGACGGCCTGGGCCACTACCCGCACGAGGAAAACCCCGCGGCCTTCAACGCCGAGCTGCTCGGCTGGCTGGCCGACCCCGGGCCCGACCGGTGACCCCACCGCCGCCCGCCGGGCCGCCCCCTGGCAGCGCGCCCGCTGGCGGCCGAGACCGCGACCAGTCCGGCCGTCCCCGCAACGCCCGCCCGCGCGATGGCCTGGGCCGCCCGCTGGCAAGGCCCGCGGGCGGCTCCCGTCCGGTCGGCCCGGTCGTGGCTGACGGCGGTCCCGCGGCGGGCGCTGAGCCAGGTACTGGCCGCCCGGCCCCGGGATCCCCCGGGGAGGCGGTCGCGGTGGGCGGGGCGCTGCTGCTGGAGGGGCGCCCGTTCGAGGCCCACGAGGTCTTCGAGGACACGTGGAAGGCCGCCGACGGTGCCGAGCGCGGCCTGTGGCGCGCGCTCGCGCAGGTCGCCGTGGGGCTGACCCACGCGCGGCGCGGCAACCCGCGGGGCGCGGTCACCCTGCTGCGCCGGGGCGCCGCCAGTCTCGCCGGCTACGCGTCCGGGGAGCCGGGGGCGACCGCGCGCCCCTACAGCATCGACACCGGCTACGTGGCGGCGCGAGCGGGCGGGCTAGCGGACCAGATCGAGCGAGAGGGACTGGAACACGTCTCGCCGGACGCCTTCCTCCTTCGCCTGCGCCCCTAGCAAAGAGCGGCGGGGCTAGTCGCAGCCCTGAGTGGAGACGGGCAGGGAGGAGGTGGCGCCCGCCTTCGCGTCGCCTTCGACCTCGGCTGCCGTCAGCGCGAAGCCGGTGTCGGAGACCCCGACGGCGGCGGCGAAGACGACCCCGTAGACCGAGCCGTCCGAGGCGATGAGCGGGCCACCCGAGTTACCCGGCTCCACCAGGGCCTTTATCTCGTAGATCTGCCGGTTCACCGTGCCCGTCTGGTAGATGTCGGGCCCCTGTGCCTCCTGGACCTCGCCGATCCGGGCAGGGACGGCGGTGAACGGGTGGTTCAGCGGGTAGCCGGCCACCACCGCGTTGCTGCCGACACCCTGGCTCGTCGCGAAGTGCAGCGGGCTCTCATTGAGGCCGGGCACGTAGAGGACGGCGATGTCGATCTGCGGGTCGTAGAGGACCACCTGGGCCTGGTAGCTGGTCCCGTCCGGGAGGCTGACCCGGGGACCCGGCTGGACGCCCGCCACCACGTGCGCGTTGGTCAGCACGTGGTCGGGCGCGTAGACGAAGCCGGAGCCCTCGATGCTGCGGTCGCAACTCGGCGCGGTCCCCTGGACCTTGACGACGCGGTCGCGGTCGGCCGCGACGGCCGGGCTTTGCAGGACGGCGGGGTCAGGGGCGGGGATGGACACCAGGTGGGTGGCCCCGATGCCGCTGAACACCTGCGGGAACGGCCCGCTGGCGAGCATCCGGCGGAAGTCGGAGAACATCGTCTTGGCCGGCGACGGCATCACGTCGTCCATCGTGTGCAGCACGGCCGAGTTGTTCACCTGGTTGACGACGCCGGGAAACGGCGACGCGGTGAGGACCGAGCCGATGGCCCACGCGATCAGCAGCATCGACAGGATGCTGACGCCGGACCCGCCGATGGCGTCGATCGTGGTCGATGTGTTGCTCCGCATCGCCGAGCGGACGGTCGTCCCGATGGACGAGGCGATGAACTGCCCCAGGATCGCCCCGGTGACGAGCAGCACGACCGCCACGATGTCCTGCTGGGTCTGTCCGCCGACGATCGCCCGCGATATGGCCGGCCCGAACTCCGCCCCGAGCACCGCCCCGCCCACGAAGCCGATGAAGCTCAGCGAGCCGACGATGAACCCCTGCCGGTAGCCAGAGACGGCAAAGGCGGCGGCCACCACGACCAGCGCCAGGTCAAGCAAATCACCGCGCACTAGATCACGGTATCCGGTGCCGGCGAGTGACGAAGGCGGGAACGGCGGGGCGTAAGACCGCGCGGTGATCCGGGGGGTCGACAGGGGGGTCGTCCCCCCGGGGCCAGCAGAGCACCGCGCACTAGATCACGGTATCCGGTGCCGACGAGTAACGAAGGCGAGAACAGCAGGGCGTAAGGGCTATGCGCCTTCGGGAAGCTCGCGGACGTGGGTGGAGTCCCAGGGGCGCTCCCAGCCGGCCAGGGACAGCAGGCGGTCGGTCAGGGCGGCGGTGAAGCCCCAGATGAGCATGGAGCCGACCCGGAAGGCGGGCGACAGGTGCCCGCTGGGGACGCGGAGCATGAGCCGGTGACGGGGGTCGGCCAGGTCCACGACGGGGATGCGCTCGACGGCGGCCACCTCGCCCACGTCCACCGGCCGCACCGCCGACGGCTCCCGCCACCAGGCAAGGACGGGGGCGACGCGGAACCCGCTGCGGGAGATGAACATCTCTGGCATCGTCGCGAGCACGTCCACCCCGGCCGGGTCCACCCCGACTTCCTCCTGCGCCTCGCGCAGGGCGGCCGCGACGGTCCCGCCGCCGGGATCCGCGAGCTCGGCCGGCTCCAGTGCCCCGCCGGGGAAGGCGGGCTGGCCGGCGTGCCGCCGCAGGCCCGCCGAGCGCTGGATGTAGAGCAGGTCGGGCCCGGCCGGCCCTTCGCCGAACAGGACCAGGACCGCCGAGCGCCGTCCCCCGGCCGCGGGCGGCCGGAGGACGGCGGGCACCCGGATGGTGGCGGCCGCGGCGGCGAGGCCCGCGAGCCAGCCGGGGACCTCGCTCATGAGAAGGGGCCGGCCTTGACCAGCTTCGCCGCGGTGACCGCGTCAGTGGGCCCCAGGCCGAACGACGGGCACAGGGCGGCGACCGGGCACGCGCCGCAGGCGGGCTTGCGGGAATGGCAGATGCGGCGGCCGTGCCAGATGAGCCGGTGCGACAAGATCGTCCACTCCGGCCGGGGGATCAGCTCGCCGACCTCCTGCTCCACCTTGACCGGGTCGTCGCTGTCGGTCCAGCCGAAGCGCCGGGACAGCCGGCCGAAGTGCGTGTCGACGGTAATGCCGGGGATGCCGAAGGCGTTGCCGAGCACGACGTTCGCGGTCTTGCGGCCGACTCCGGGCAGCGAGTCGAGCTCCGCCAGCGTCTTGGGCACCTCGCCGTCGAACCGGTCGCGCAGCGCCGCCGCCAGGCCCATGACGGACTTGGTCTTGGCGTTGAAGAAGCCAGTCGGCTTCAGGATCTCGGCCACGTCCTCGGGGTTGGCGGCGGCAAGGTCCTCCGCGGCCGGGTACTTGGCGAACAGCAGCGGCGTCGTCAGGTTCACCCGCTTGTCGGTGGTCTGGGCCGACAAGACGGTCGCCACGAGGAGCTCATACGGGCTGGCGAAGTCCAGCTCGCAATGCGCGTCGGGGTACGTCTGGGCCAGCACCCGGTTGATCTTCCGCGCCCGCCGCACTAGCGCGGTGCGCGTTTCGGCCTTGCGCGCTCCTGCCACCACCCCTGCTGCCATGGGTCTTAGGGTACGTCCGCCGCCGTCGCGCCGTTGCCGGACGGCGTCAAGCGGGCAGCGGGCCAGGGCGGTCCGCGCGCCCTGGCCCGCTGCCCCGGGCGATGGCTACTGAGGCTGCAAGACCATGCCCGAGATCTGGAACGGCTTCTTCAGGCCGTCGGTGAGGCCGAACTGGAACATCTCGTCCGGCACGCGCTGAAGCTGAGGGATGTCCAGCGACAGCGGGTAGTCATCGAACGCCATCGCGTGGGCGATCAGGGGCGGCAGGTTGGTGTACTTGGCCATCGCGGTCTCCGCGATGCCCTGCTGGGCGTCGGCGGCCTGCTGCCCCTTGAGGATGGCGCGCACGAACGCGGCGACCGTCTGCGGGTGCGACTTCACCCAGGGCGTGGAACCGATGTAGCCGGTGAAGGGGAAGTCCTTGGTGGCCCCCGAGTCGAAGTCAGCGATCTCCTCGGCCCCGTACTGCTGCTCGGCCATCGTCCCGAACGGCGTCGGCAGCCAGCTCGCGTCGACCTGCCCGTTCTTCAGCATCTGGAGCAGGGCCGGGAAGCCCTGGGCCGGGGTGACCTGCCGCGCGTTCTTGAAGAAGGAGTACCCCTCGCTCTGGTAGAGGGCGCCGAATAGCACCTGGCCGACGTCGTTGCCGGTATTCAGCCCGACGCTCGCGTGGTGCTTGGCGAGGTCGGCGATGGTCTGGTAGGGAGAGTTCTTCCGCACGTACAGCGGCTCAGTTCCGGGCGTCATTTGCGATCCGGCGGCCACGATCCGGAAGTCAGCCGGCTTGCCGTCGAAGGACTTGTCGATCTGCGCGAGGATGAATGAGACGTAGTTGCCGCCGACGAATTGCGCGGCGCCGGACTGGAGGTCGGGAATGGCTGCCTCGCCCCCGGCGACCGGCTTGATCGTGACGTTCAGGCCCTCCTGCTTGAAGTAGCCCTCGTACTGGGCGACGTACAGCCCGGCCTCGTCGGCGGCCGGGACGGAGTCCACCACGATGGACGTCATTTCCGGTCCCGACGACATCGCCGCGGTGCTGCTGGTGCAGCTAGCGAGCGCCATGGCCGAAATTGCCGCCAGGCTCCCGCTGGCGAGTGCGCGCATGCGCAAGATAATGCCCCCTTAGTGTCACATCACGTTGCAGACGAGGGTATTAGCGCCGCGCATGCGCAGGTAAGCGCTTCTTGCAATTACACCAGATGTCTGGTAGATCCGCATAATTCCCGGTAAACGAAAAATGGGTAAAGAATGCGAATGAGGGCGGGGAGCGCAGTCGTGGCCCGGCCGCCGGGCGCCGCTCGCGAGCGCGGCGACGATGGCCGCCGCGCGCCGGTTGCCCGGGTCCAGGTGGCGGCCGAGGACGACGACGGCGACCCGGCCCGCGCCCGCCTGCTTGAGGGCCACGGCGGAGGACTGGGCGCTACTGCCCGAGACCCAGGTGTCGTCGATGACGAGCACGTGCTCGCCCGCCAGCGGGCCGTCCACCCGCGGCCAGGTCGCGCTGACCGACCGGCCGCGGGCGAGCGCGCCGGCGACGGACGGCGTGACCAGCCGGACCTCCGGCAGCGTCAGGCACGATGCGACGATGGCGCCCAGCGGGTGGCGCCCTGGCCGGCCGGAGCCGCTCGGCACCACCGCCACCCGGTCCCAGCCCGGCCCGGGAGCGCCAGCCGCCCACTGCACGCAGGGGCCGTGCTCGCGCAGGAAGCCATCCAGCAGCCGGGCCAGGCGGCCCGCGGCGGCCCGGTCGTCGTCGTGCTTGTACCGCCACAGGTCCCGGGCCAGGGGACCGCCCTTGACCGCGTAGGCGACGGGGACCACGGCGTCCGCCAGCAGGGCGCCCGCCACCCGCCGGTGAACCTCGCAGCCGTAGCAGCGGGGGTAGCGGCCGTCGCCGCTGCCCGGCCCCCGGCAAACAGGGCAGGCGCGGGCGGCGCCGGGGCGCGCCGGCCCGGCCTGCTGCGGCTCGGTCATGTCCCGATGCTAGGGACGCCCACTGACATTCCGGCCATGCCCGGGCATCGCCCGGCGGCGGTGCCTGCCCTGTGCGGGCCTGCCGGAGCCCCGCGCGACAATGGGGGCGTGGCCGATGACCCGGATATCCGCACGCTCACCAGCAACGTCGTGTACGCCGATCCCTGGATCAGGCTCCGGCGGGACGAGATCGAGTTCAGGGACGGGACCACGGGGACCTACGCCGTCGTCGTCCGGAACGACTTCGCGCTCGTGATCCCGGCCGAGAATGGCGGCTTCCATCTCGTGGAGGAGTACCGCTACCCGGTCGGGCGCCGTTCGTGGTCGTTCCCGCAGGGCGGGTTCCCGCAGGGCGAGACCGGCACCCCGGCCGAGCTCGCCGTGCTGGAGCTGGCGCAGGAGACCGGGCTGCGGGCCGCGTCGATGCTGGCGCTGGGCACCCTGACGACGGCGCACGGGATGACCACCCAGTGGGCGCACTACTTCCTCGCCACCGGCCTGGTGCCCGGGCCGACCGACCGCGAGGCGCAAGAGCAGGACATGCGGCAGGCGTGGGTCACCCGGGCCGAGTTCGAGCAGATGATTCGCGACGGGCGAGTGGTCGACAACTCCACGCTGGCCGCGTACGGGCTGCTGTTGCTGGCCGAGCGGCAGGGCACGGCCCGGATCGAGGGCAGTACTCCGTTAAAGCAGTGGCTCCCACAGGTCGCCGAGCTCGGCGACCCGGGCGGGGACGTCGGCGGCGGTGAACACGAGGTCGCCCGGCTGCCGGCAGGCCGCCACCTCGTCCCAGGTGACCGGCGTCGAGACGGTGGGGTGCGCCCGCGCGCGCAGCGAGTACGGCGCGACGGTGGTCTTGGCGGCGTTGTTCTGGCTCCAGTCGATGAGGACCTTGCCCGGCCGCAGCGACCTCGTCATGCGGGAGGTCACCAGGCGGGGATGGTCGCGCTCCAGGTCCTGGGCAAGGCCCTTGGCCCGCCGGCTGGCCTCCTCGCTGGTGATGCCGCTCACCTTCGCGTACAGCTGCAGGCCCTTGCCGCCCGAGGTCTTGGGCAGCGGGTCGAGGCCCGCCTGCGCCAGCAGCGGGCGCAGCAGCCCGGCCACCTGGCAGCACTCCACGATCGTGGCCGGGGCGCCCGGATCCAGGTCGAAGACGAGCAGGTCGGGGCGCGGCTCGCCGTGCACGTTACGGGCCTCCGGCCCCGGCCCGAGGTCCCACATCGGCACGTGGAGCTCCAGGCTGGCGAGGTTGGCCGCCCAGATCAGGGCGGGCAGGTCGTCCAGGACGACATGCGTGACGACCCCGCCCTGGCCACGGGTGCTGCGCGAGTCCACGTCCTGGGTGCGGACCCACGGCGGGGTGCCGGCCGGGGCGTGCTTCTGGAAGAACGACTCGCCGTCCACCCCTTCCGGGTAGCGCTTGAGCGTCATCGGGCGGCGGGCCACGTGCGGCAGCAGGACCGGGGAAATCCGCTGGTAGTAGTCGAGGACCTCGGCCTTGGTGAACCCGTCCTCGGGGTACAGCACCTTGGCCAGGTTGGTCAGGGCCAGGGTCCGGCCGTCGACGGTAACGCTGACCTTGGTACCTGCGTCATTCACGTCTCTCGCACCACCTCACGCGGGTCCTTGTCGTCGCGCAGGCCCTTGTAGGCCGGGGCGCGCATCCGGCCTGCCCTGGTCCACCGCTCGAACGCGACGTCGATCACCAGGCGGGGCTCGACCCAGACCGCGGGGCGGGCGTCCTGCGCCGGGACCGGGCCGTCGAACGGGCTGGCGGCCCGGCGCAGCGGCGCCAGCCGGGCACCGAGCAGGCGCAGCGTCTCGTCGGTGAAGCCGGTTCCGACGTGGCCGCAGTACAGGAGCTGGCCGGCCGTGTAGACGCCGACGAGCAGCGAGCCGATCTTTCCCTCCCGGTTGCCCTGGCCCGGCTTCCAGCCCGCGACGACGACCTCCTGGCGCTGGAAGTTCTTGACCTTCCGCCAGTTCCCCGAGCGCTCTCCCGGCTCGTAGCGGGACTCCAGTCGCTTGGCCACCACCCCTTCCAGGCCGCTCGCGGCCGACACCTCGCGGACGGCCTCGAAGTCGCGGCCGGGGAAGGACGGCGGGCAGCTGATCCGCGCGCTGGCGGGCACCAGCGGCTCCAGCAGCTCCCGGCGGGCGGTGTAGGGCAGGGCGCCGAGCGGGCGCCCGTCGAGCTGGATGACGTCAAAGGCCAGGTAGGTGACCGGGGTGCGGGCGGCCAGGCGGTGGGCCGAGCCGGGGTCGCTGACGTGCATGCGGTGCTGGAGCGCCTCGAAGTCGGGTTGCCCGGTGTCGCCGAGGGCCACGATCTCGCCGTCGAGCAGGGCCTGCCGGTGGCCGACCGCCCGGCCGAGGACGGCCAGCTCAGGATAGGTGGCGGTGATGTCCTTGCCGGTCCGCGAGCGCAGGGTCACCCGGCCGGCCTCGATGAACGCCAGCGCCCGGATCCCGTCCCACTTCATCTCCACCGCCCAGGCGTCCGGGTCGCCGGACGGGAAGGCGCCGGGGACGGCCAGCATCGGGCGCACCGCGGCCGGCAGCGCCAGCCGCTCGCGGTGGATCATCCAGTCCTTGTCGGTGTCCCGGCTGGTCCGGAACAGCACGTACCCGCCGTCGAGCCGAGTCCCGTGCAGGATCACCTTGACCTCGCGCTCGGTCCACTTGACGGCCTCGTAGGTGCCGTGGTCCCAGATCGCGACGTGGCCCGCGCCGTACTCACCGCGCGGGATCTGCCCGGCGAACCCCGCGTATTGCAGGGGGTGGTCCTCGGTGCGGACCGCGAGGTGGTTGACGGCCGGGTCGCCGGGAACGCCCTTCGGCAAGGCCCAGGACACCAGGACGCCGTCGCGCTCGAGCCGGAAGTCCCAGTGCAGCCGCCGCGCGTGGTGCTCCTGGACGACGAAGGCGAGGCCGCCCGGCCGAACCGGGACGGTGTCCCCGGAAGCAGTGTCCCCGGAAGCAGTGTCCCCGGCCGGCGGCACGGGCTCAGGGGTGCGCGCGGCATCCCTTTTGCCCCGATAGTCCGCCAGCCGGTCCACACCTGGTGATTACCCAGCTTGGGCCGGGCAGCACCAGGCGGCGCTACCACTGGTGACGCGTGGTGTTGTAGGAGAAGTCCGTGATGGCCTCCGCCTCCTCCGCGGGCTGGAAGACCGACTGGACGGCCACGCGGCCAGGGCCGTTGAGCCGCAGCCAGATCTGGCGGTACTCCAGCCGGTTGCCCCAGGCAAATATCCCGTGGTTATGCGGGTACTCCAAGTGCAGGTGCATGCGCACCGAGACATCCTTGTACAGCAGCGAGCTCGGCTGAACGAGCAGGTGCTGGCCCGGCTCCAGGTCCCGCACGAACGTGTTGCCCGGGGAGTGCAGCAGCAGCAGGCCAGGGCCGCCGCTCGCGGTGAAGGTGTCACCGTACTGCCCCATCGGGTAGTGCCACTCCTTCTCGTCCCCCGTGCCGGTGGTGAACCAGACGTGGTTGGAGTCCCAGTCGTAGCCGACGTTGCCGGTCGCGCCCAGGAACCGGTGCTCACGGACCCACATGGACTGGCCGTGCGCCAGCGGCAGGGCGACGACCTCGCCGGCGTGGTTGTCCGACAGCGCCAGGTGCCCCGGCCCCTGGGCCTGCAGCATGTACAGCGGCATGCCGGCCATCACCCGGTTCCAGCCGCCCTTGAGCTTCATCGCCTGCAAGCTGGTCTGCGGATCGGCCCACAGCAGCACGTGGTGCGAGAAGTAGATCCAGTCCTGCGGCGCGAGCGAGAACTCGGCTATCGGGATGCGGTTGCCGGTGACCTGGACGTGCGACTGGCCGAACTGGATCCGGGCCATGTCCCGGATGCCCGGCTGCTCGACCCAGCCCGAGTCGCTGACGATGGTCTTGATGTCGACCGGGGCGCCGCATAGCGGGCAGGTCGGCTGGGACGGGTCGCTTGGCTGCCGGCAATACTGGCAGATGTACTGGTTCATCGCTGGATGGCCCCGGTCACTCGCCGGCGTGATGGTGGACGTACGCGGACTGGATGCCAACCCGGCCCGGCCCGGTCATCTCGGCCATGTAGATGTGGCGCATCAGGCCGATCTTGACCGAGAGCTGGGTCGCCTGCATCTGCACGGTGGAGTCCTTGTACAGGAAGCCGCCCGGCTCGACCAGGATCTGCTCGCCCGGCCTCAGGTTGCGCTCAAGCACGTCGCCGTTGCCGTGCAGCATCAGCAGGCCCGGGTACTGGGCGGTGACGAACCGGTCCATGAACATCCCGCTGCCGCCGTGCAGCACGTTGGCGAGGCCCTTGATCCGCACGAACGAGTACTGGATGCTGTGCGACGCGAGCAGGAAGGCGTGCTCGCGGACGTCGAGCTCCATGCCCGGGTGCAGCGGCAGCACCACGAGCTCACCCGGGTTGTTATGGGAGAAGGCGATCCGGCCGGCGCCGTTCGCCACCGTGACCACGTGCGGCATCCCGCCGAGCGTACGCTTCATGCCACCGGCGGTGCGCAAGCTGGAGAGCGGGACCGACTGGTCCTTCCACAGCATCACGTGATGCTCGAAGTAGACGCCGTCCTGCGGATGCAGGTTGATCTCGGCCACGGGCACGAGCTCGCCCTCTACCTGGCAAGTGCTGGCCGAGAACCGGAACTCAGTCATGTCCCGGAGCTTGGGGGCCTCGCGCCAGCCGGAGTCGCTCACCTTATCCTGGACGTTCAACGGCGCGCCGCACGTCATGCAAGTTGTACTTCCGAGCTGGTTCTGAGTCTGGCACCAGCTGCACTGGATAGCTTCCACGAGTGGAAGATAGCAGTTCAGGCAGGTTTGCCGCCCGTGTAGTGCTACCAAGTCCTTAACCGGTATCGTTTGGCCATGGCACTGTTCAGCCGTGAGTTCATCGCTGTACCCGATGACCGCAAGGGCCAGATTGTATTCAAGTGGCCCGATGTCACCATCCGTAAGTTCACGCATGCGATCGTGAACGCCGACGAGGTCGCGTTCTTCGTCAACACCGGCCAAGTCGTGCAGACGATGGGGCCGGGGCGGCACCAGATCAGCGCAGATGAGCTTCCCGGCCTTGGCGCGATCATCGATCACGCTACCGGCGGCAACGCCTACCGGGCCGAGCTGTACTTCGTGGGCACCCGCGAGTACACCGGCTTCCGGTTCGGCGGCCGCGTCGACAACGTCGAGGACCCGCGCAGCGGCCTCATCGTGACCTTGCGGGTCTTCGGTGAGTACGCCCTGCGGGTGATCGACCCGGTCCGGCTGATCACCAACCTGACCTCCACCGTGGACGTCACCGACAACGACCGCATCGCCGGCTGGGTCAGCGAGCAGTTGCTGAAGGTGCTGCGCACCAACGTGACGACCCAGATCGTCCGCGAGGGCTGGAACATCCTCGGCCTGTCCATGCACTCGGCCGACATCGAGTCCGCCGCCATCACGGCGTCCAACGGGCAGCTCGAGGCCTACGGCCTGGCCGTGACCCGGATGGGCAACTTCGACGTCAACGTGCCCCCGGAGGACGAGGCCGAGCTGAAGAAGCTCGCCCACGACGTCCGGTACTCGCAGCTGGCGGGCGGGTTCCAGCAGTACGCGGCGGGCGAGATGGCCCTCGGCGCGGGCCAGGGCCTGGCCCAGGGCGGCGGCGGGGCGCAGAACGCGTTCCTCGGGGTCGGCCTCGGCCTTGGCGGCCAGCTCGCCGGGATCGGCCAGCAGCCCCAGCAGGCCCAGCAGCCCCAGTCCGCCCCCCAGGCGGCGCCCGCCCAGCAGTCGGCGCCGCCCGCGCCGGCGCCCGCCGCCGCTCCCGCGGCGGCCGCCGGGCCGGCCTGCGCGTCCTGCTCGACCAGCAACCCGGCCGGCGCGAAGTTCTGCATGGGCTGCGGGACGACGCTGGCGCCCGCCGTGCGGCACTGCACGAACTGCGGGACCGAGCTGCCCGGCAACGCCCGCTTCTGCGCCGGCTGCGGCACCCCGACCGGGGCATAGGCGTAGCTCTTAGCAGCCCGGTCCACCTTGATGGCACGGCTAGCGGCAGCTAGCCGTGCCATCGTCATTTCCAAGCCCGGTCCTTAGCAGGCCGTGCCGCGGGGCTCGCCCTTACCCGGATCGGCGGCCCAGATGACGTACTTGGTGTTGCCGAAGCGGTCGCTGATGGGCGGCTGCGCGACCACGTGGTAGGTGTGGAACTTGTGGATGGCCACGGTGATCACCTGGTCCACGTCGGGCGTGTCACCGTAGTCGAGCATGATCAGGCCATAGGCCTCATGCGCGATCGCCTGCTCCAGGGCCTGCCCCACCTTCGATGACGGCAAGGTCGCCATCGACAGCCCCGAGGTCGATCCCTGGACGCACGTGTCCGATCCCGGCGCCCGGTACCCGAGGTACCAGGTGTCCGACCAGGACTGCCAGGGCACCTGGTCTTCCAGGTAGTAGCCGAGCACCTGCTGGTCCTCGGCCAGCCAGGTGCCCGGGTACTGGCCCGCCAGGCCGCGCAGGACGGGGACCAGCTTGGAGGTGTTCGGCCAGGAGTCCTCGAACCCGGCCGCCTGCGCCCGGCCGGCCACGCCGCCCGGGCCGACGATGGCGGCCGCGAGCGCGACCGCCAGCAGGCCGCGGGTCGCCGGCCGCTGGCCCCACGCGATCCGCGACGGCACGAGCCGCCCCCAGCCCCGCGGCCGGGGGCAGTGCGGGCGACAGCCTTGCTGGTGCGGGCCCTGCTGGTGCGGGCACCGCGGGCGCGGTAGCGGGATCCGCACGGGCGCGCTCAGCTGGGACAGCAGGTAGCCGCCCGCGACGCAGGCGAACCACGCGCCGAAGTCGACGTGCTTGACCAGCGAGACCGTGGTGTGGATGCGCACCTGGTTGGCCGGGACCAGCAGGCCCGCGGCGGCCAGGATGAGCAGCACCCAGCCGCGGTCGCGCCGCCACCAGCCAACCGCCGCCCCGAGGCACGCCAGCAGCATGACGACGCCGATCCAGCCGACCGAGTCGGCCAGGATCAGCCGGGGGGACGACGTGCCGGCCACCCGGGCCAGGGTGGTCGACTCCAGCCCCGCGAGGTAGTCGGGCCCGCCGAGCGCGAGCAGCAGGGCGATGATCCCGATCGCCTGGGTCAAGATGAGCCCGGCCCGGCCCAGCCCGGCCTTCAGCCCGCGCGGCGACAGCGCCACTGCCAGCGCGATCACCACCGGGTCGAAGATCCCGGTCGCGTACTTGGTCGCGTTCGCCCCGGCCAGGGCCGCGACGGCCGACAGGAGCAGCCGGCTGGAGTCGTGGGGGGGGGGGGGGG